>JBCBNX010000002.1:33443-333443 GCA_039821555.1 Bacteroidota bacterium | reverse complement strand
GTGCGGGCGAAACGCCTCCAGGCGGCGCTTGGCTTCCTTCTGAAACCAGAGCGACACGCGGTATTCATCGCGCCCAGGTGCCGGGATGGAGGGGATGGGCACGAACGTGCCATGGTGCGCCATCGGCGGCTCGTCCACGGTGGGGCCGAAGACCAGGACTTCGTCGCCCTGCGCTTCGAGATGGGCAACGAGCCGGTTGAGCGTCAGCGAGACGCCGTCCGGGATGTGGTTGTAGTTGCCCGTGAACAGCGCAATGCGGCGGGGGGGCGGGGCATCTGCATCGCCTCTGGGAGCGCCCTCGTGGGCATACAGAGGCGCAGAGGCCAGGGGGCTAGGCTGCATGAGCGAGCGCCTCAGGTGTGGCGGTGGGGTTCGCGGGCGGTACTGGAAGCCGGGGAATTCTTCCGAAAGTGCGAGCCGGTCTACCACTCCACCAAATCGATGTTCTCGATTAACCGATTACTGACACAACGCACAAGCGATACGCACAAACCCTTGAACCCAAGAGAGATGGGGGATTTCCTGACGTTTCCTCCCCAAAAGCCCTTCCAGGGTGCTTCCAGGTCCCTCAACCACTCTACGCGGCGGACTCAGCGGGCCACGAGCCAGGTCCGCGTCACGAGCAGGTCGTCGGTCTCGTAGCCGAGAAAGGGGGCTGCGAGCGGCACCTCGTCCAGCACTGAGGCCGGCTCCCGGTCCGACTGCTCCTCGACGATCTCGAACCCGGCCTCGGCGAACGCGCGGCGGAAATCGTTCACGCGCAGCCGCGTCATCGGAATAATTCGGTTGTTGATGAGCTGCCACGCGCGGTCGGAGAAGCGGTAGAAGTGGAGCGGCGTGATGGAGTCGTCGCGGTAGTGGAACTGGTCGGCGAGGTCGATCTCGTGGCTCATCACGCCGCCCGGCACCAACGTGCGCCGGTTCTCGCGCAGCACTGCCAACAGCAGATCCCACGGGAGGTACTCTAGTACCACCGTTGATGCTACCAGATCGACGCAGGCGTCGGGCAAGCCAGACGTCTCGGCCCCGTGGACGTGGTAGTGGATGCCGAGCGGTTCGAGCAGTGCCTCTGCGGTATCGGCACGGGAGTCGTGGAGCGCGCGCAGCTGCTCGATGCGTTCCGGCTGCGCGCCGGGGAGGTGCTGCGTGAGCACGCCGCGGTCCGCGTAGTCGAGGTAGTAGGCCATCAGCCGCCGCAGCCGCGCGGGCTTCACGTGCCGCTCGATGTCGTAGGTGTGGACCGCCTGCGTCCCGCACACGAACGCCGAGAGCGGAAGGTCGGGATACCACCCCGTGCCGATGTCTACGAGCACCCGCGGCGCCGGGCTTGGCTCGGTGGACGCGACGGCGCTGCGCGCGCGGTAATAGTCGAGGTGGCGCACGGCGAGCGCGAGCTTATCCTCGAAGGTCTCTGGTCCAAGCTCCAGCGACCTGGTCACGTAGGTCTGGAAGACCTCGTTGATGCGCGCACGCATCGGCGTCAGCCCGATGGCTTTCTGAAGCACGGCTTTGAAGACCCAGGAAGCCATCGCAGAGCAGGGGGTGAGGAGGACAACCGCCCTACACTACGAACGCCCGCTCGTTCGCGGCAGCATTTTAGCGCGGCGACCCGTCGCTACAGCAGGTCCCGCAGAAACCGCCCCGTGTGACTCTCCTCGACCTGCGCCACCGCCTCCGGCGTGCCCTCGGCGACGATGAAGCCGCCGTGCCGCCCGCCCTCAGGGCCGAGGTCAATCAAGTAGTCGCAGGCCTTGATCACGTCGAGGTTGTGCTCGATCAGCACCACCGTGTGGCCGTCGGCGATGAGCGCGTTGAAGGCATCGAGGAGCTTGCGGATGTCGTCGAAGTGCAGGCCCGTCGTCGGCTCGTCGAAGAGGTAGAGCGTGTGGCCGGTGTTGCGCTTGCCGAGGTGCGAGGCCAGCTTGACGCGCTGCGCCTCGCCGCCAGAGAGCGTGTTCGAAGGCTGCCCGAGCGTGAGGTATCCGAGACCGACGTCCTGGAGCACCTTCAGCTTGCGGTAGACCGTCTTCTGGTCGGCGAAGAACGAGACCGCATCGTCCATCGTGAGGCTGAGGATGCCGTCGATATTCTTGCCCTGCCAGCGCACTTCGAGCGTCTCCTTCTTGTAGCGCTTGCCACCGCACGCCTCGCAGGGGAGGTAGAGATCGGCGAGGAACTGCATCTCGATCTGCACGACGCCCTCGCCCTCGCACACCTCGCAGCGCCCGCCCGGTACGTTGAACGAGAACGTGCCTGCGCGGTAGCCGCGGATCTGCGCCTGGTGCGTGCCCGCGAGCAGGTCGCGGATGCCGTCGAACGCGCCGATGTAGGTCACCGGGTTCGAGCGCGGCGTGCGCCCGATGGGCGTCTGGTCGATCAGCTCGATCTTGTCGATGAGGCCGTAGCCGCGCACCTCGTCGTGCGCGCCGATCTTCTCCGCGGGCTCGCCGCCCTTGAGCCGCTGGAGCGCCCGCGCGAGCGTCGCGTTGACGAGCGTGCTCTTGCCGCTGCCAGATACGCCCGTCACGCAGGTGATCACGTCGAGCGGGATCGTCACGTCGAGGCGCTTGAGGTTGTTCTGCCGCGCGCCCTTGACCTCGATCACGCGCTCGGGGTTGACCGGTCGGCGCTCGTCAGGCACCGGAATTGTCTTGCGGCCGGAGAGATACGCGCCGGTGAGCGAGGCCTCGTCCTTCAGCGCTTCCTCAAACGTCCCCTGAAAGACGAGGTCGCCGCCGAGCCGCCCCGAGCCGGGGCCGATGTCGAGGAGTTGGTCGGCGCGGCGCATCATCTGCTCGTCGTGCTCCACCACGAGGACCGTGTTGCCGAGATCGCGCAGGCCTTCGAGGATGGCGATGAGGCGGTCGTTGTCGCGCGGGTGCAGGCCGATGGTGGGCTCGTCGAGCACGTAGAGGCTGCCGACGAGGCTCGACCCGAGCGACGTGGCGAGGTTGATGCGCTGGCTCTCGCCACCCGAGAGCGTCGAGGCGAGGCGGTCGAGCGTGAGGTAGTCCAGCCCGACCTGCACCAGATACGTGAGCCGCTTGCGGATCTCCTCCAGGACCCGCCCGGCGACCTGTTGCTCGAAGTCGGTCAGGTCCAGCGCGTCGAAATACGCGAGCGCATCGGCGGTCGTGAGCTCACTGATCTCGCCGATGTGGTAGCGCGGCGCGAGCGTGTCGGGGTTGGCCGCCGGGTCGTCGCCGATCTTGACGTAGAGGGCCTCGGGGCGGAGGCGGTAGCCGTTGCACTCCGGGCAGCGCGTGTAGCCTCGGAAGCGCGCGGCGAAGATGCGGTAGTGCATCTTGTACGACCGCTGCTGCAGGAAGCGGAAGAAGCCGCGGATGCCGATGTAGTCGCCGAAGCCGTCCCACACGGCCTTCTTGTGCCGGTCGGGGAGGTCCTTGTAGGGAATTGTGACCGGGATCGACTGGTGGGCTGCCATGCGGAGGAGGTCGCGCTGGTGCTTGCTCCACTTGTCGGTGCGGAACGGCGCGACGGCCCCCTGCTTGAGCGAGAGGTGCGGGTTCGGGATGATGAGGTCCTCGTCGAGGCCCGGCACGCGCCCGAAGCCCTGGCACACCTTGCACGCGCCGAGGGGGCTGTTGAAGCTGAAGAACTGCGGCGTCGGCTCGTCGAACACGCGCCCATCGCGCTCGAAGTGCGCCGAGAAATGCAGCAGCTCGCCTGCGTCTTCTTTGGGCACCGTCACCGCGACACAGCGGTCGTGGCCCTCGCGGAAGGCCTGCTCCACGGAGTCCGCGATGCGCTGCGTGGTCGCGTCGTCCTTCGGCTTGGTCGCCAGGCGATCCACGAGCACGAGGAGCCGCTTGACCGGCGTGCGCACCTTCGCAGGCTCTGTCTCGTTGAGGTCGAGGATCGACGGCGCCTCGCCCTTGGCGGCCTGCTTCTCGGTCGGCAGCACCACGAGGCGGTAGAAGCCGTTCGCCTTGAGCGCTTCGAGCTCGTCGGCCTTCTTGCGGCCCTTGTGGCTCGGGAACGGGAAGCAGAGGTAGAACCGCGTCTTGGCAGGCCGGTTGCCTTGCAGCGCCTCGGCGACGGAACGCGGGCTGTCCTTCGTGACCGGCTCGCCGGAGACGGGCGAGTAGGTCGTCCCGATGCGTGCGAAGAGGAGGCGGAGGTAGTCGTAGACCTCGGTCTGCGTGGCGACGGTCGAGCGCGGGTTCTTGGTCGCCGTGTGCTGCTCGATGGCGATGGCCGGCGCGAGGCCCGTGATCGCGTCCACATCGGGCTTGTCCATCCGTTCGAGGAACTGCCGCGCGTAGGCGCTCAGGCTCTCGACGTAGCGCCGCTGCCCCTCGGCGTAGATCGTGTCGAAGACGAGCGACGACTTTCCGCTGCCAGACGGCCCCGTCACGACGACGAGCTGCTTCTTCGGGATCGTGATATCGAGGTCTTTGAGGTTGTGCTGCCGCGCGCCCTTGATGACGAGCGCCTGCCCCGCGGAGCCTCCGCGTGCGCCGCTGGGCGGCAGCGGCTGGCCGTTCGTTTTCTTCGACTTCGTTTTCTTCGAGGACGACGAGTTCGTCAGGGAGGACGAGGGTGCGGAGGCCGATTTCGTACGCGCGGGCATCGAGCAGCGGGGTCGCGAAAGCGAGGGGATGGCGGAGACTGTGACCAACGCCGCCGCCCGCAAAAGGTGCCGCGTTTTGCGAGACGGGGCGACGAGGAATCGGTGAGCCGGAGAGGGCGGCACCGCGTGTCGGGACACCCGATCCGGGGACTCACATCGACCATGGTTTGGGAGCACGGCGGGACTCGACGAGAAATCGTGCGATGGCGTGATACGCGCCCGCGCCGGTTTGCGATGGGGCACAGTGACGTTGCTTCACACCAGCCCTCGCCCCCATGCGCGCCCTGCTCTTCGGCCTCCTCCTCGTCCCCCTTGCCAGCGTCGCGCAGACCGCGTCGTTTGAGATCCTTCCCGAGGGCTACATCAGTGCGTCCCCGGACGGCTCCGCCCTCATCGTGAGACTGGTGGACGGGACGTTCCGCTACGGTGTGTGGCAGGACGGCGAGGTGACGTCGATCATCGAGCCCCGATGTACGCCAACGTCGAGTTTCCCAACGGTCCTCGCGTTTGCCGTTTCTAACGAGGGGGTCGCATCCTGGGCTGAACGGGATGGCGCCGATTACTTCCTATGGGACGGCTCCACCTGCTACACCATGAGCGACCTCATTCCCGAAAGCACGTTTATCACGCGTATCAGCCCGGATGGCCGCTCGGCCGTGGGCGCATACCGGATCCCTCCTCCAGATCCAACGCAGGGACCGACGACCGGGCAATACATCTGGAACGAAGGAGCGGTTACGCTCTTACCGACTCCAGCAGAGGGCGGGAGGGGAGAGCTCGTGGTGAGCCGCCTCTCCGACGACGGTAGCACCGTCGCAGGCAGCGAGAGCGTCACCGTCTTTGAACCGCAGCAGACCACAACCACCACGTATTTCCTTCAGCGAAACGGGACCCGAACGGCAGTGCCGCACCGGTTCTCGACTCCGAACGACGACTTCGTGGTTTTCGAAGACCTGTCGCCGGACGGCTCCATCGCCCTCGTCAGGGAGCAAACCGGCACAGCGACAGAAGACTTACGCTATACGCCCTACACCCTGCAAGGTGGACGGGCGACGCTGATTCCAGCCCCACCCGACGTTCCGGCGGATGCGCTCATCAATGCTGTGGCACTTTCTGCAGATGGATCGCGGATTCTGGGCTATGCGTCCTGGCGTTCCGTCCCGGTCACCGTTGAGCCCATCCTCTGGGACAACCTCGTTCCACGCCGCGTGGTCGATCTCCTCACCGAGCAGGGCGTGGACCCCAGCACGTTTCCAGACGCGAGACTTACTCCACGGTTTATCTCCGACGACGGGCGCGTCTTGATTGGTACAAGTTCCGGCACAACCTGGCGCGCCACGCTCGCCCAGTCCGCGTCCTGGGCGGAGGCCGCCAGCGGCTTCTTCGACGACCCCGACCGCTGGGCCCCCGCCCGCGTACCCGACGCCACCACCCTCACCCGCCTCGCGGCCACCGGCGGAGACTACACCGTCACCCTCCGCGACGACCAGACCCTCCCCAGCCTCACCGTCGCCGTCACGCCCGAGAACACCGCCCCTACCGTCACTCTCGACCTCGACGGACGCACCCTCACGCTTGCTCCCCAGAGCGACGCCCTCGATGCCCTCGTCGTTGGCGACCAGGGCGACGGCACCCTCTTTCTCCTCGACGGCGTCGTGGACGCCAACGGGGGCGTCACCCTCGGGCGCGCAGGCTCCGCCCAAGGTCGCCTCTTCTCCGATGTGACGTTCCAGATCGACGGCCCCCTCGTCGTCGGCGACGGCGCGGCAGGCACCGACGAGACGGCGTCTACGCTGGGCATCATCGACGGCACCACCACGGCCGCACTCGGCTTCGACGTCGGTCTCCAGGCTGGGACCAACGGCTTCATCGCTGTCGAGTCCGGCGCGACGTTGCAGGTGCCCGCCGACGCGCCCAGTACCATCGGCTTCGCGGGCACCGGGCAGGTGATCGTCACCGAGGGCTTCCTCTCGCACACCGGCCCACTCACGCTCGGACGGCTCGCGACAGGACAGGGCACCCTCAACCTGCGCAGCGGCGCCACGGCGCTCACGACCGACTCCCTCGTCGTTGGCCTCGCGGGCATCGGCGAACTGGAGATCGTGGGCGGCTCGGGGCTGTCCACCGGTCCCGCCGTGCTCGGCAGCCGCGAGGGCAGCGTGGCCTCGGTGCGCCTCGCGGGCGCGGGCAGCGAGTGGGACATCGCGGGCGACCTGCTCAACGGGCTCGACGGCGCCGCCGTGCTGGAGGTCGTGGAAGGCGCGAGCCTCTGCGTGAGCGGGCTCGCACTCACAGGAGCGCAGGGGCGCTTCGTCTCCGACGACACCATCGTGCTCGGCTTTGCCGACTGCGCCAGCAACGTACAGGACGGCCACAGCGCGGAGCGGCGAGGCGCAAACGGCGGCATCGCGCTCGCTGGGCTAACGGTGGCCGCGGGCGGCGAGGTCGTCGCGCCTGCCATCGAGGTCGGGCCGGGCGGCGTGCTCGACGGGGCGGGGGCACTCGCGGTGCCGGTCACCAACGGCGGCACGCTCGCGCCGGGCGGCCCGGACGCACTCGGCACGCTCGCGCTGACCGCAGACCTCACGCAGACGGCGGGCGCTGTGCTCGCCCTCAAGGTCGGCACGGACGGGGCGGACGCGCTCACCGTGGATAGCGCGGTCACGCTTGGCGGTACACTGCGGGTGGCGGCCTTGCCGGGGTCCACGCCGATGGTCGGGGCGAGCTACGACGTGCTCACGGCGTCGTCGCTCAGCGGGACGTTCGAGCGCATCGAGACTCCGGAGGGCTTGAGTGTCTCGGTGGGGGCGGCGGCGGTGACGGTGTCGGTCGTGGGCGTTGTCTCCAATGAAGAAGCGGCGAACGAGGACGAGGCGCTCCCGACGGCGCTCGCGCTGCGGGCCTACCCCAACCCCCTCGCGACGCGGGCGACGCTGGCCTACGACGTACCGGAGGCGGGGCCGGTGCACCTCGTGCTCTACGACGTGCTCGGTCGCGCAGTGGCGACGGTGGCCGAGGGCGTGCACGCGGCGGGGCGTCACGAGGCGCGGCTCGACGCGGCGAGCCTGCCGAGCGGAGCGTATGTGGCGCGGCTGGAGGCGGGCGGCGTCGCGCTGACGCGGCGGCTCACCGTCGTGCGCTAGACCGCGCGGTCGAGAACGACTACCTCTCGCAGGGAGGGCTCGGCGGCGGCCTCCGCTCGGGGCACGGCCGCGGTACACTGCATGCGGACGGTCGTCCCCCGGCCCTCTGCGCTCTCGACCGCCAGCGTGCCGCCCATGAGCGCCAGGAGGCGGTGGGCCAACGTTAGGCCGAGGCCCAGGCCCTCGTGCGTCCGGGCGTCGCCCTCGGAGCCCTGCCGGAACGGCTCGGCGGCGTGGGGCAAGAAGTCGCGCCCCATGCCGATGCCGGTGTCGGTCACCTCCACGACCGCCTGCGGCCCGTCGGGTCGAACTGTCACCGTTACCCAGCCCACCTCGGTAAAGCGGACCGCGTTGTCGACGACGGCGGCGAGGGCGCGCCGGAGCGCACCCGCGTTGGCGCTCGCCGTGGCCGGCGAGCCGGCGACCGCGATCGACAGCCCCTTCGCGTCGGCGGCCGCGCGGGCCTCGGCGACGACCGCCTCGGCGAGCGCGTACACCTCGACGGGGGCGCTCGGCAGGGCCGCCTCGGCGCTTTCGATCCACGCGAGGTCGATCACGGCGTCGAGCGTTCGGTGGAGCCGCCGGGCACCGCTGTCGATCAGCTGGAGAAACTGGCGGTCGAGCTCGTTGCTATCGGAGGCCAGCAGGTTCGTGGTGCTGAGGATGGCTGTGAGCGGCGTGCGGAACTCGTGGCTCAGGTTGTCGAGCAGCACGTCCTTGGCTCGGCTGGCGGCCTCGGCACGGGCCTGCGCCCGGCGGCGCTCGTCCAGCTCGCGCTCGAGCCGGGCGTTCGCCGCCCCGAGGCGGCCGGCCAGGTGCCGAAGGTTGCGGACCATCGGCCCCTCGTAGAGCGCCGCCAGCGCGGCCACGCTCACGGTGCAGCTCAGGAAGCTGATGAAGTGGTGGAGCGGGACCACCTCGGGGCGGAGCGATGTCGGGAACGCGCCCCCCGAAGCGACGTGGCCGAACATGAGGCTGCCAGCGACCATCGAGATCCCAGCTGCGACCCAGCCCAGCCGCGCCCCGCCGAGGACGGCGGCCGCAAGCGGCGTCACCACCAGCCAGAATGCCGCGCCGGAGAGCATGCCGCTGTCGTAGGTCGCCAGCAGCGACACTCCCACCTGGAGGACCACGCTGAACACCGGCGCGAGCACCCGAAGCGAGACGCCCACGCGCAGGGCGAACGGCAAAACCACGTTGACGGCCGCGATCCCCAGCATCACCACGATGTTGGTGCCATCGGCCCCGGGGACGTGGTGGAGCGTGTGGAGCACGGCGAACAGCGCCATGTTGGCCGTCACCATGAATCCCAGCACCACGAACAGGCGCTCCCGGAGGAGGTCCACGTGGTCGCGCTCTGCCTCGGGCAGAAACCACCCTATGGCACGAAAGGTCACCCCGGAGGATGGGGCAGGAGGCGGCATGGGAAGGGCAGGGGGCGGCATAGAGGGAACGCTCGTCCTCTTTAGTGTCGGCCGGTCGCGGCCCGGGTTAACCGCCCGATCGACAGTCCCCGAGGCGGCACGCTCCTCGGCGAACGAGGGCGCCCCGACGACGCTGGCCTACGACGTGCCGGAGGCAGGGCCGGTACACCTCGCGCTCCACGGCGTGCTCGGCCGTGCGGTGGCCGTGCTGGCAGTGGGCCCGCAGGCGGCAGGCACGCACGAGGTGCTGTTCGACGCCGCCGGTCTGCCGAGCGGGGTGTACGTGGCACGGCTCGAAACGGAGCGTGGCGCGCTCACACGGCGGCTGACCCTCGTGCGATGATCTCGCCCGACGGCACGCACGCGATCAGGTTGCAAATACGTGTCCACTCGGACGAGCAAGGCGGTAGGTCGTCGCCTCGGGCACGTTCGCTTACGGCGCCAACGGACGAGCAACGACGCGCGGCAGATGCCTGAGGGGCGCTTCCTCACACCTCCGTAGTGCGCGCCCGCCAACGCGCGGCCTCGCTCGGGCGGCCCCACGCCTCGTAGAACGTACCCAGCCGCTCGATCAGGCGGGTCGCGTCGTAGCCAGCAGCCTCGTACATCGCGTGGGCGTCGAGGAGGAGCGGCTCGGCTTCGGCGTAGCGCTCCTGCGCCTGGAGGCACAGCGCGAGGTTCTCCGTCGTGCGGGCGATGCGGATGTGGCCGGGCGGCAGCGCGCGGCTCATCCGGTCCAGTGCGTCCCGGAAGCCCGCTTCGGCTTCGGCCAGCCGCCCCGCGTCGAGGAGCACGTTGGCGAGGAGGCTCGTGATGACCGCTACGCCGAAGAAGTCGTCGCCGCGGGTAGTGCGGGTGCGTTCGAGCACGTCGCGGTAGAGCGTGATGGATTCGTCGTACTTGCCCTGGTTGCGGAGCAGTTCGGCGAGGTGCGTCTCGCGGACCTGCGTGTCGCGGTGCTCGTCGCCCAGGGCGGCGCGGATGACGCGGAGCGACTCGCGGTAGGCGGTCTCGGCCTCGTCGAGGCGGTCCTGGTTGCGGTAGATGCTGCCGAGCACGCCCAGCGACGCGGCGACGGCGGGGTGCCCATCGCCGAGGACAACACGGCGGAGCGTGTAGGCTTCCTCGGCGGGAGCCTCGGCCTCGTCGTAGCGCTCGTGGGCACGCAGCACGATGGCGAGGTTGTTCAGCGTCAGCGCCAGGTCGAGCGTGTCAGGAACGGGCTGGTTGCGTTCGCGGGCCGCGAGGTCGCGCAAGATGGCTTCGGCCTCAGCGGGGCGGCTCGTCTCCTCATAGAGCTCGGCGAGGTCGCGCTCCGTCTGGATGGTGTGCGGATGCCCAGGGCCGTGGACGCGTTGAAACGTTGCGAGCGCGGCCTGATAGTGCTGCTCGGCTATGTCAAACGTGCCTTCGTAGCGCGCGACGCGGCCCAGGGCCTGCTGCGTCTCGGCGATCCCTGTGTTCGATGCGCCGGTGTGTTCGCGGTGGAGGCGTAGCGCGTCGTCGAGCAACGGCTGGGCATCGCTGTAGAGCCCCATCTGCACGAAGGCGCCGCCGATGGTCTTGAGGAGGCTCGCTTGGAGCGCGGGCTGGTCGGCGAGGGTCGCCTGCACGCGCGCACCGCCACGGAGCAGGAGGTCGCGCGCGCGGAGCGTGTCGAGGCGAACGGGGTCGTACGGATCGACGGCCGTGAACACCTCTTCGAGGAAGGCGACGGTGGCCTCGGACTCGGCGAGCGCGCGCGCCGTCTGCCGCTGCTGGAGCGTGAGGGCAGCCACGGCGGCCAGCGTCAGCACCACTACCAGCGCAGTCGTCGCCACGCCCACCCGATGCCGCTCGACGAACTTGCGCAGCCGGTAGGCACGGGAGTCGGGCTGCGCCCTCAGCGGCAGGCCGGTCCGCCGCCGCACGAGGTCGTCGCGCAGCGCCTCGGCGGAGGCGTAGCGGCGGGTCGGGTCGGGGTGCATCGCCGTCGCCACGAGCACGTCGAGGTCGCCACGGAGCGCGCGGCGTTGGTCAGCGGGCGCGGCGTCGCTCAACCGCTCGGCACCGTCCGAACGACGGCCTACAAGCAACTCGAAGAGCACCACGCCGAGCGCGTACACGTCCGTCGCCGTCGTCACCGCGCCGCCGTCGCGTTGCTCGGGGGCGGCGTACTCGGGCGTGAGCACGCGCTGCCCTGCCTGCGTGAGCGTAACACGGGGCGCGCTGTCCAGCAACCGGGCGATGCCGAAATCGAGCAGCTTCACCTGCGGCGGCCCAGCATCCTCGCTCTCCGAGACGAGGATGTTGCTCGGCTTGAGGTCGCGGTGGACGACGAGGTGCCGGTGGGCATACGCGACCGCTCCGCACACCTGCTCGAAGAGCGCAAGGCGCGCGCCCAGGTCGAGCCCGCGGCGGTCCGCGTAGTCCGTGATGCGGAGGCCGTCCACCACCTCCATCACGAGGTAAGGACGCCCATCGTCGGCCGCGCCCGCGTCCAGGAGCCGGGCGATGTGCGGGTGGTCGAGCCCCGCGAGAATCTGCCGCTCGTGGCGGAAGCGGCGCAGCACCTCGTCGGTGTCCATGCCGCGCTTGACGAGCTTGAGCGCGACGGCCTTCTCGAAGGTGCCGTCGGCGCGCGCGGCGCGGTAGACCGTGCCCATGCCGCCCCGTCCGAGCACCCCCTCGATCCGGTAGGGGCCGACGCGAGTGCCCTCGGTCAAGTGCTCCGCAGTCTCGGCAGCCGTGGCGGCTTCATGCAGGAGATGTCCGGCGAAGTCGGTGGCGCTCTCGCCCAGTGCAGCCTCGGCGCGGGCGTCGGCGTCGAGGAGCGTCGCGACGGCGTGGTAGAGCGCGGGGTCGTCGCCGCAGGTGGCGCGGAGATAGACGGTGCGCTCGTCGGCGGGGCGGTCGAGGGCCTGGGCGAAGAGGTCGTCGATCTCGGCCCAGCGGGCAGCGGTGAGGTGGTCCAGCGAGTCCATGAGCGGCGCGGTTGTTTCCCGGTCTATCGCTGTTTACGCGGCGCGCGGATCATCCTGCTCGGGCAGCGCCGCGGAGTCCTGCTCGCCCGCGTCGGACATGGCGTGGTAGAGCCAGGCGCGGGCGCGGCGCCAGTCGCGCTTCACCGTCGCCACCGAGCGCCCCGTGTGCGCGGCGATCTCCTCATGCTGCAGCCCGCCGAAGAACCGCAGTTCGACCACCTCGGCGAGGCGCGCGCTGTAGGTCGCGAGCCGTTCGAGGGCGTGGTCGAGCGTGAGGAGGTCGGCCGCCTCGGCGTCGGCACGCACGAGGCCGTCGCCCAGCGCCTCGTCGAAGGCGAGCGCGGCCTCGCCGCCGCCCCGCTTCTGCGCGGTGCGGTCGCGGGCGTAGCTCACGAGCACGAACCGCATCGCCCGCGCCGCGAGCGCGAAGAAGTGCGTCCGGTCAGCGACGGTGGGCGCCTGGCCAGCGGTGAGCTTCAAATACGCCTCGTGGACGAGCGCCGTGGTGCTGAGCGTGTCGCTCTGGCGATGGCGGCGTAGCCGGGCGTGGGCGAGCTGCCGCAGCTCGTCGTAGAGACGCGGGAAGAGCCGATCCAGCGCGTCGTCGTCTCCGGCGCGCGCGTCGTGGAGGAGTTGAGTGGTAGTTGGTTCGGCCCGCATGGTCGTGGAAGGCTGGCACGGCGAAAGTACGCGCTCCCTCCACGAATTCGATGCCGTGACAATCGGGCAGGGTGAGCGAATGAGCACGCTCCGCAGTCGGCGCCCACCTGAAAAAGTGAGCGTGCTGTGATACGCCCCACCCCGCTTCCGCGATGGAGCACGCACAACCGGCTTCCTCCTTCGACCCCTTGGACTCATGCGCCTCTGCTCCCTTCTCCTCCTCCTGCTCGTGGCAGCCCCCGCCTTCGCCCAGACGGGCTACACCTGGCGCGGCGGCGACGGCTCCTGGTTCTCGGACGTCAACTGGTCGCCGTCGGGCATCCCCGGTGTGGTCGACACCGCCTACGTCGAGAGCGGGCGGCCCGACCTCGTCCGCGACACGACCGTCGCGCGCCTCGTCCTCGATGCCGACGCGCTCGACGGCGACGGTAACCTCACGGTGACCGACTCGCTCGTGTGGCGCTCGGGTGAGATGAACGGCCGCAACTTTGCCGAGACCGCCGCCGTGACGATTGCGCCAGGTGCCCTGATGCTCATCACGGGCCCCGACGAGAAGGGCCTCCGCAGCCGGGATATCCTCAACGAAGGCACCATCCGCTGGGAGGAGGGCGGCCTCGTGGTGCAGTTTACGACGACGCTGGACAACCGTCCCGGCGCGACGTTCGACCTCCGCGGCGATGACGCGATCACGCGCACCAACGGCACGTTGGACCTCCTCAACCGCGGCCTCCTCGTGAAGTCGCGCGGGACCGGGACGACGGCGCTCTCCTACCCCTTCGGCGTCTTCGAGAACGAGGGGACGGTCCGCGTGGAGACGGGCACGCTGCTGCTCGCCAACGGTACCTCGTTCACGGCGCGGGGCGACGGCGTGTTCGAGATCGCGTCCGGTGCGCGCCTCACCGTGCGGCAGGCACGCTACCGCTTCGGAGAAGGCTCGTCTTTAGCGGGTGCGGGCACGCTGCGCGTGGAGAGCGGTGAGCTAGACTTGGGCCGCGCGGCCTTCACGGGACTCACCCAGGTCGCAGGCGGTACCTTTCGACTCGTCGACACCGCTATGCCCTCCGACTTGGCCGCGGTCGAGCTCTCGGGCGGCGAATTGGGCGGGCTCGCCGAGACCAACGTCAACGGGCCGCTCGCGTGGACGGGCGGCGTGCTCGGGACGCGGACGGGCGGGAGCGGCGTGCTCCACCTCCTCGGCGGCGCGGCGGCGACGGGCCCAGACGCCAAGCAGTTTCGCGGTGGGACATTCACCAACGCGAGCCTCTTCCGCTGGGCCGAGGGGCCGCTGGAGGTGGCTAGCAGTGCCGCGCTCACCAACCTCGCCGGGGCGACGTTCGCCATCGAGAGCGACACAACCTGGACGCGTGTCAACGGATTCATCACCGTCGTCAACGAAGGACTGATCGTCAAGCGCGGATCGCCGGGGCAGACGTCGATCACCCTTCCGTTCGCGCCGTTCAACAACGACGGCGAAGTCCGTGTGGAGACAGGAACGCTGTTCCTGAACATCGCAAACCGCAGCACGGACGCCGGTGCCTACGTCGTTGAGGACGGGGCCACCCTGCGGCTCGACGGGGCGGAGCGCACGTTCACACCAGACGCTTCGATCACGGGGGCGGGCACGCTTCGGCTCACGGCGGGGAACGACGGCTACGCCTTCAGCGGGACGTTCCGGCCGGGCGATGGCGTCGGCGTCATGGCGGTGGACAGCGACTGGCCCGCCTTCGAGCCTGACGGCGTCTTCGAGATGGAGATTGCAGGCTTCACGCCCGGCACCGAGCACGACCTCCTCGCCGTGGCGGGCGCGGCCACGCTCGGCGGCACGTTGCGCGTGGTCTTGACCGAGGGCTTCGCGCTCACCGAGGGCGACCGCTTCACCATCCTGACGGCAGCCTCTGTGACAGGCACCTACGACGCACTCGACCTGCCCGCCGGCGTCGGGGCCTTCGTGGAGAAGACCGACACCACGGCGGTGCTCGTAGTCGGGCAGGTCGTGGCGAACGAGGACGGCGCTGCAGAGGCGCTACCGACGGCGTTCGCGCTGGACGCGCCCTACCCCAACCCCGTCGCCACGACCGCGACGCTCGCCTACGCCGTGCCCGAGGCCACCGCCGTGCGCGTGGTGCTCTATGACCTGCTCGGTCGCCAGGTCGCCGTGCTGGCCGACGGCACGCACGCCGCTGGGCGCTACGACGCCGCGCTGGACGCCGCCCGCCTGCCCAGCGGAGTCTATGTGGTGCGCATGGAGGCCGAAGGCTTCCAGCAGACCCATCGCCTTGCGCGCGTGCGCTAGCCTAGCCATCTCCGCCTCCCCTACCGACACCCGACTGCGTATGCGTGGCTTCCTCATTCTTCTCACGCTTAGCCTTCTCGCTGCCGCTCCAACCCACGCGTAGCGCACCGTCGACTACCCGGCGCTCGGTCTGCAATTCGACATACCCACTGGCTGGCAGGGCTAGGAGGGCGATGGGATCTACCTGCTCCAGAGCGCACAGGTCCAGGGCCTCGTCGCTCTCCTGCCCCACGAGGCCGCAACGATGGGCGCGTTGGAGGCCGGCGCCCGCGAGGGCCTCGCCCTCGGCGATGGGACCGCCTTGCAGCCGAACGGAACGGTTGAGCCGTTCGGGCCTGGCGCGCTCGGCAGCTCAGGCGTGCGCGTCGACCTCGCGGGCATGGTGGAGTGGAACGCGGCGGAGGCGCATGCGCTGGCGTTGCTCTCGCCGCACGGCGGAGGCGTGGTGGTTGTGGCTGTCGCGCCCCACGGCCAGTTCTCGGACGCCTACCGTGGCTATGCCGAGGCCGTCGCCCGCAGCGTGGTCTTTGACGCGCCGGAGACGCCGCCGGTCGTAGACGAGTGGCGCGCGGCCCTGATGGGTGTGCAGCTCGACCGCTTCGACACGCGCTCCAGCTACGACGGCGGCTCGTCGTTCCGCCAGACGCTCACGCTGTGCGCGGACTACTTCTACTACGGCTCGTCGTACTCCGCCTCGGCCGTCAACTTCGACGGAAGCGGGGTCAGCGGCGCCGGCAGCCGCTCCGACGGTGGGACCTGGTCGGTGTCGGCCGATGCCGCCGGGACGCCCATGCTCGACCTCGTCTACGGCGATGGGGCCGAGGCGTCGTACGTGCTCTCGACCGAGGATGGCAAGACCTTCCTCGACGGCGAGCGCGTGCTCCGCACCAACGGCACGTGCGAGTGAGGGCGGGTGAGAAGACGCCGCTACGACTCCGCGCTCGTGTCCCCTTCGCCGCCCTGTTCACCGTCGCCCTCTTCGGGACGGAGCAGCGGGAAGAGAATCACGTCGCGGATGGACGCCTGGTCGGTCATCAGCATGACGAGCCGGTCGATGCCCATGCCCATGCCTGCGGTGGGCGGCATGCCGTATTCCAACGCGCGCAAGTAGTCGTCGTCGATGGTGTTAACGGCCTCGTCGTCGCCCTCGCCAGCGAGGCGCACCTGGTCCTCGAAGCGGGCGCGCTGGTCGAGCGGGTCGTTGAGCTCGGAGAAGGCGTTGCAGAGCTCCTTGCCGTTGCAGATCAACTCAAAGCGCTCGGTCAGGCCAGGCTTCATGCGGTGGCGCTTGGCGAGCGGCGAGAGCTCGACGGGGTAGTCCGTGATGAAGGTTGGCTGGATCAGCTTCGGCTCCACGAACTCGCCAAAGATCTCGTCGATGAGCTTGCCCGTGCCCATCGACGCCTCGACCTCCAGGCCGAGCGCTTTCGCGGCGGCGGCGACGTCGTCGCGCGACTTCTGGTAGAGGTCGTGGCCCGTGTGCTGCGCGATGGCGTCGAGGAGCGGTAGGCGCGGGTAGGGCTTCGCGAACGAGATCGCGTGCTCGCCGATGGTCACCTCGGTCGTCCCGTGGACGGCGACTGCGACGGTCTCCAGCAGGTCTTCCACGAGGCCCATCATCCAGTCGTAGTCCTGGTAGGCCACGTAGACCTCCAGCATCGTGAACTCCGGGTTGTGGAACCGCGAGAGCCCTTCATTGCGGAAGTCCTTGGCGATCTCGTAGACCCCGTCGAAGCCGCCAACGATGAGGCGCTTGAGGTAGAGCTCGTCGGCGATGCGGAGGAAGAGCCGCATGTCGAGCGCGTTGTGGTGCGTCGTGAACGGGCGCGCGGCGGCCCCGCCATAGATCGGCTGAAGCACGGGCGTCTCGACCTCCAGGTAGCCGCGCTCGTCGAGGAAGCGCCGGATGGCCGTGACAATGCGCGCGCGCTGCTTGAACACGGCGCGGACCTCCGGGTGGAGCGCGAGGTCGGCGTAGCGCTGGCGGTAGCGGAATTCGGGGTCCGTGACCTCGTTGAAGGTGCGCGTCTCGCCGGTCGCCTCGTCCACGAGCTCTTTCTCGACGGGCAGCGGCCGGAGGCTCTTGGCAAGCAGCGTGAAGCTCTCCGCGCGGACGCTCACCTCGCCCATGCGCGTCCGGAACACCTCGCCCTCGATGCCGACGAAGTCGCCGGGGTCGAGGAGGCGCTTGAAGACGGTGTTGTAGAAGCCCTCGGGCAGGTCGTCGCGGCGGACGTAGATCTGGATGCGGCCGGACTCGTCGGCGAGGTGGAAGAACGCGGCCTTGCCCATGACCCGCTTCGTCATCATGCGCCCGGCGATGCGCACGCGGATCGGCGCCGTGCCGTCAGCTTCGGGATCGTGCGTGACGTCGTCGTACGTGTCGAGGATCTCGGCGGCGCGGTGCGTGACGGGCCACCCCTCCGACGGATACGGGGCGACTTCTGCCTGCTGGAGGGCCTCCAGGTGCTCCAGGCGGAGCTGTTCTTGTTCGGTGCGTTCGCGAGGCATGGCGGGAGAGGCGAGTGGAGCAGAGAGGGACGCGCGCAGGCGCTCTGGGGAGGTGCAGGAGTAGCAGGGTACTCTAAAACTACTGGCCGACAGCGCTGGGGACTGTCGATACGTGTCGAAGGACGAACACCCTTCCACGAACGAAGCGGTTCGTGCTCACGGTCCGGCCAGGTCTTCGAGCGCGTCGAGGAGGTGGTCCCACGAATAGCGTGCGCGCTCACGACGGACGCCCTCGGCTAGGGGCTCGGCGAGGCCGTCGTCGAAGAAACGCACGAGGGCCGCGGCCAGCGCAGCGGGGTCTTCGGGCGGCACGACGAGCCCCGCTTCGCCGTCGGGGACTGTCTCGGCAAGGCCACCCACATCGGTCGTGACGACGGGCCGCGCAAAGTGAAACGCGATCTGCGCGACGCCGCTCTGCGTGGCCGAGCGGTAGGGCTGCACAACCACGTCGGCGGCGGAGAAATACGTCGCCACGTCCGCGTCGGGGATGTAGTCCGCATCAAAGCGCACGGCGTCTCCCAACGGGGCTGCGCGCTCGCGGTAGACGGCCTCGTCCTCGTAGAACTCGCCCGCGACGACGAGCCGCGCTTCGGGCACACGCTCCAGCACGGTAGGCATCGCGTCGAGCAGCACGTCGAGACCTTTGTAGGCACGCACGAAGCCGAAGAAGAGCAGCACCGGCGCGGCGGCGGGCAGGCTGAGGCGCTGGCGTGCCTCGGTCTTGGGTAGCGGGTCGCCGAAGTGGTCGTAGACGGGGTGCCGGACCTGCCGTACGGGTGTCTGCGCCTCGTCGACGCCCAGGCGCGCGAGGTCGGCGCGGACGCTGTCGGAGAGCACGACGAGGCCGTCGGTGGCCTTCAGGAAATAGCGCATCAGCGCATGGTCGCCGGGGCGCGGCTCGTGCGGCAGCGCGTTGTGGACGACCGCCAGCACCCGTGCGTCATCCTTGCGCACCTGCCGCGCGACCGTCCCGAATGCGGGCGCAAAGAACGGCATCCACTGCATGAACACGACCACGTCCGGCTGCCACGAACGCAGATGCCGCGCTGTTCGCCACCACGACACCGGCCCGATGCTATCGAGCACCTGCACCGCGCCCGGCTCGTCGCTCACGCCCCCATCTTCGGCATACTGTGTTTTGCCGGGAAAGAGCAGTTCCGGGTACTGCCGCGTGAACGTGACGACCTCGACGATGTGGCCGCGCGCGCGCAGCCGTCGCGCCGTCGATTCGAGGAAATGTGCGATCCCACCGCGATACGGCGGGGCTGGACCGACGAGGGCTACGTGAAGCGGACGATCAGGCACCTGGATTTATTTGGGCCAACGGGTACATTGTGGTGACGAACGCGCTGGGTGTCATGGGAGCTACACACTGGGCACCGTTCTGTCACATAGGTTGGAACGCTCTCGTATCGTTGCCGCTCTCCCAAATGATCCGCACACCCTCTGCGCGTGCCCTCGTGGCAGCGGCGTTGCTCGCCGCTTCTACGCTGTCCGTGAGCGGCAGTGCGGCGGCGCAGTCGGTCCTGGATCCCGTCACGCTGACGTTCCTCGAACTCCCGACGGCGCCCGCGCTCAACGCGCTCGGCGGCACGGGCGTGGCGGAGGCGTTCGGCGACCCGCACGGGTTCCTCTACAACCCAGCTCACCTCGGCAGCTTCGACGACGAGGTCGCGCTGGCGCTCTACCCCAGCGCTGTGGACTGGCTCGGGCTCGGGCTAGACGCGGTCAGCCACGCCGCGGCTGGCGGCCTCAGCCTGCGAAGACTCGGCCTGCCTGCGACCCTTGGCGTCGGCGTCGCCCACACGTCGCTCGACTTTGGCCCGCTGCCAGTGACTGAGACGCTCACGTTTGCACCGCGGGACGGCTATACCGCGCTGGGCCTCGGCCTCGGCCTTGATCTGCCCGTGCGCGTGCAGTTGGGCACCACCGTGCGCTTCGTCTCGTCCGAGGAGGCGGTAGGGGCGGACGCCGACGGCAACGTCCTCGTCCGCGAGGTTCGCGGCACCACGCTCGACGTGGGCGCGCGGCTCGAAGCGCCGGTGCTGGCGCTGCTCGGCGTGGCGCAACAGGCCGACTTCCGCCCGAGCTTCGACCTCGCGCTCGGCTACACGCAGGCACACATCAGCACGGAGGCCGGTGGGCTGCCGCTGCCCCGGATGGCACGCCTCGGCTATGCCGCCACGTTCGCCCTCGACCACCGGGTGCGCGACGATGCCTACCTCCGCTTCCTCGACGCCACCGTGTCCATCCAGGCCGAGCACCAGCTCACGCGCATCGGGGCTGACGGCGCCGTCTCGTACGAACTCGTCCTCGGCGACCTCAACGTGCTGGAGAACGTCCTGCTCAGCCAGGGTAGCGCCATCACTACCGCCCGGCGCGGGCTGCGGCTGGCCTTCTTCGAGACGTTCGGCCTGCACTATGGCTTCTTTGACGGCTTCGGCTACGATGCCCGCCGCACGAGCGGCTTCGAGGTGCGCCTCGCTGGCGCCCTCCGCGTCTATGCGCTCTCCACGGACCACGAGCGCCTCGCTGCTCTCGCCGAGCGCTTCGACGTGCGCTTCTCGACGGCGACCTACTTCGCAGGCACCCGTTCGGAGAGCCAGTTCGCGGGCTTCACGCTGCACGCGCGGCTGCCATAGAACACCCCTGGTGTGTAGAGACGTGTATTGGGGCTTGCGCCACGTGACGCAGGCGTTATGTTCGGCGCTCGCCTAACTTTTGCCTTTCACGCCTACTCGCTCCCGATGCTTCGCCTAGCGACTCTCTTCGGCGCACTGCTCTGCGCGCTTCCAGCCACGGCTCAGGGCGCGTTCAATCTGCTGGAACTGGGAGCGGCTCCAGGGACGCTGGCTCTCGGCGAGGCGGGTGTTGCCGTACCCACCAGCGAGCCACAAGCGTTTCTGTACAACCCAGCACACCTTTCTGCTGCTGCTGGGACGTCCCATCTCACCCTGAGCGGCTACCAACCTACCAGGTGGTTTGCGCTTAATCTCCAGACCATAGCGCTGAGCGGCGGCCTTGCCCCGGCGCAGACAGGGTGGCCCGTCTATCTAGGGGCCGGCGTATCCTACACACGGCAAGCCGATGCAATGCCTCGAGAGATTCGTTCGGAGACAAACGAACTCATCGGCTCTATGACCGCCGGTCAGCGAGCGTGGTCTGTTGGCGTAGGTGTTGGCTATGCAGGACCAGTGGAGACGCATCTGGGCATCACGCTCCGGCGCCTGGGCGCAGGGGTTGATGTCGAGGGCGGTAGTACCGAGAGCGATGGCCTAGAGGAGTTCCGAAATGCTACCGCTGCAGCGACGGCCTTTGATCTAGGTATCCTGGTGCGCGCTCCTATCGCTCAGCTTGCCGGGTTGCGCACGCACGACGCCGAAGCCGGCCTGGCACTTGATATCGCTCTCGGTTACGCGCTCTCAGGCCTCGGCGGACGCAATACGACCGACGCCGGGCTCTCGATTGAAGGTCCCCTGAGCCGCCGCGTGCGCCTTGGCTGGTCGGTCCAGGTTGGCTACGACCTTAACTTCGGCGGCGGCCCCCTTCGGATCGTCGAACTCACGGGCGTGGCTCAGGCGGATCGCGGTCTCCTTCGGCGTCAGATCAACGGGAACTACGCCGCGCCGTTTGTGGACCCGCTCGCCGCGCTCACGGGAAGCGGGAAAGCAAACGAGTTCGACCAACCCGAGCCAGGGAGTGGACCCGGTGTCATTGAGTTTGGTCACACCGGCCGTCGTGGCGTCGAGTTCACCATGCTGGAGACATTGACGCTGCGCCTCGGGCGACACCAGGGCGAGATGGAATTCCAGTGCGACGGCGATCAGGCGGGAGCCTGCGAGACGTCCGGGATCGAACTCTCCACGGGCGGCGTCCTGCGTGCGCTCGGGAGCATCCTGGACCAGCCACGTTGGCACGCGCTCGGTGGACGGTTCGACCTACGCTACACCTACGCCTCCCATCCTATCGCAGACGCTTTCCACGTGCTCACGCTCCGCATCGCGCCGTTCGCAGCGACTCCTTAACCTGCCTCGACAGCCTCTGCAGTCCGGCGAGGTGGCGACAGCAGCACCGTCGGTTCCAGCGCCGTGCGCACGTCGTAGCTGTCGGTGCGCTCCATGCGAGGGCGGATCATCATCTCGCCGAGCAGGCCCGCCAGGAAGAGCTGCGACCCGAGCAGGATCAGCATCACGCCGAGCAGAAGCAGCGGACGCCCGGTGAGGGCTTCGCCTTGGAGCTTTTGGAGGGTGAGGTAGAGGCTAATAAGAAAGCCTCCAACGAAGGCGAGCGTGCCGAGGCCGCCGAAGAAGTGCATCGGGCGGCGCATGAAGCGCGTCAGGAAGGCGACCGTCATCAGGTCGAGGAAGCCGCGCACAAAGCGCTCCAGGCCAAACTTGGTGCGGCCGTACTTCCGCTTGCGGTGCGCCACCACCTGTTCCTCGATGCGGGTGTAACCTTCCCACTTCGCCAGGAGCGGGATGTAGCGATGGAGCTCGCCGTAGACGCGGACCGCCTTCACGACCTCGGCGCGGTAGGCTTTCAGCCCGCAGTTGAAATCGTGCAGCTTGATCCCGCTTACGAGGCGGGTGACGCCGTTGAAGAAGCGGCTTGGGATCGTTTTCGTGATCGGGTCGTGGCGCTTCTGCTTCCAGCCCGAGACGAGGTCGGCCCCGCCCTCCAGGCGCTTCAGCATCGTGGGCAGCTCGGCGGGGTTGTCCTGAAGGTCGGCGTCAAGCGTGCAGACGTAGCGCCCGGCGGCCCGCTCGAAGCCGACCGCCAGCGCTGCGCTCTTGCCGTTGTTCTTGCGGAAGCGCACCCCCGCGAACCGCGCATCGACTTCGTGGAGCGCCTCGATCTCTTCCCATGAGCCGTCCGTGGAGCCATCGTCGATGAGCCAGACCTCGAAGCTGTAGCCCGCCCCGTCGAGCGCCGCGCGGATCTGCGTGGCGAGTTCGGGCAGGCTCTCGGCCTCGTTGTAGACCGGGACGACGACGGAGACGTCAGGCTGCATCGCTGAAGGGAGAGGACATGGGCACGACTGCGAGGAAACGCAGCCGCCCTTAAAGCTGTGGACCGCCCTATCGTTTCCCCGGGCTCTTCTTTCACCAACGCCTCCCCTCCTCGTTTCCCGCACCCCGTTTGTCCGCCGTCTAGCGCGCTTGTCCGATGCCGGAGATGTCGTCCTCGCCAAAACCTTGGGCGATGGCCGCGGCGTAGACCGCGCGGATCGCCTCGGTTGTCGGCACTTCGCCACCGGCAGCCTCAGCGAAGTAGCGCAGGTCCTTCTCGACGAGCGCGACCGGGAAGTTGGGCGGGAAGGCATCGCGCAGCATCAGCGGGCGCATCAACTCCATGATGGGGCTCATGACCGGCAGCGCACCGAGCGTGTCGAGCGCGGCATCCACGGCGAGGTCGCTCGTCTGGAAGAGCCGCACGGTGTCGGCGAGCGTGGCCACCTGCGCCGCAAAGAGCATGTTGACGGCAAGCTTCATCGTCATACCTGCACCGATCGGCCCGATGTGGTGCACGCCGCCACCGAGCACGTCGAGGACGGGACGGACCCCATCGAGTGCCGCC
Source organism: Bacteroidota bacterium (assembly GCA_039821555.1). Taxonomy (NCBI): domain Bacteria; kingdom Pseudomonadati; phylum Bacteroidota; species Bacteroidota bacterium. Next base: position 310,278 of record JBCBNX010000002.1, on the reverse strand, counting down.
GCCTCGCCGCCAACGAGGAACGTCAGCATACCGTTCTCCGCATGCGGGCGCGTACCCACAACGGGAGCGTCGAGGAAGTGAGCGCCCCTCGCGGCGACGGCCGCGCCCAGTTCGCGCGTCCACGCAGGCGTGAGCGTGCTCGACGTGATCGCGACTGCGCCGGCGCGCAGCCCGTGCACCGCACCCGTGTCGTCGGCGAGCCAAAGCACGCGCGAGGCGACATCGTCTGAAACCATGCCGATGACAAGATCGGCGGACGCCGCCGCTTCACGAGGCGTCGCGGCGGCGGTCGCGCCCAGCGCTTCGAGCGGAGCCGCGCGCTCGGCGCTACGGTTCCAGACGGTGACGTGCCACCCGGCGTTCTCTTCTGAGTGAGAGAGGAGACGGACGGCCATGCGGCTGCCCATCGCGCCGAGGCCGAGGACGGCGATGCGAGCAGTGTCGGGAGTGAGGGGCGTAGTCATCGGAGAATCGGGCTGGCTGAACGAGATCGAACGCGCTCAACCTAGCCGATCCCGCACGGCCGCGGCCTTAACCTTTGCTAAGAACGCTCTCCGTTGCCTGCGCCTTCTGTTCTACCAGCACCTCGGCGTAGCCGCGAGAGGTGCACCTCGGAGACGCCGAGGTACGACGCGATGTGGTACTGCGGCACGCGCTGGACCAGGTCCGGATGCGCCGCGCGGAAGGCGTCGTAGCGCGCCCGTGCATCGTGCTGGAGGAAGCTCCGCGTCCGGCGCTCCTTGCGGACGAGCAGCAACTCGGCGAAGCATCGCCCCAGCCGGTCGAACACGGGATCGGCTTCGTAGAGCGCCGTGAACGCCGCGCAGTCGGCCGCGAGGTAGCTCGTCGGTTCCAGCGCCTCGATGCCGTAGAGCACCGGCAGGTCGAGCCGGGCCGAGGCGAGCGCGCCCGCAAACGTGTCCTCGGCGACGAACGCCTTGTTCGACTCGGCCCCGTCCTCGCCGCCATAGTAGAAGCGCAGCAGCCCGTCCACGACGAACAGAATCTCGTGACGCCTATCGCCAGGCTGGAGCAGCCGGTCACCCTTCGCCGCCTGTCGCTCCTCGAAAATCGAAGCGAGCGTGGCGAACTGCGCCTCCGACAGTGCCACCCAATCGGCGAGGGCCGCGCGCATCCGTTCGAGGGCGATGCCCTCCGTAGCCGTGGTCATGGTTCGTGTTGGAAGCTCGGCGACACGTCAGCCTGCCACCTGGTAGTCGAGGAAACGGGCGCGCTCGTCGGGCGTGGGGAGGCGGCACGTGTCCTGCTTGCCAAACCAACGGTAGCGGTTGCGCGCGATCCAGTCATAGACGAGGTCGCGCAGCGGCGCCGGCACGGCAAGAAACCCCTGCAGGAGCGGCCATCCCCCACCGAGGCGTGCGGCGATACGGAGCGCCGCCGCGGAGCGGAAATAGAGCTGGCCGTTCTCGACGAGCGCGATGCTGTCCGGCGCGGTGGTCGCGGGCGTCGCGCCGGTGTAGCCGTGCCGTGCCAACAGCGCTTGCCCCACGTCCGACTGCAGCGCCGCCATGCGAAAGACACGGGCACGGTCGCGGTCCATCACGAAGTTGACCGATGCGTTGCACAGGTTGCAGACACCGTCGAAGAGGATGACGGGGTGTTCGGCGAGCGTCGCGGGGTCGAGCACGGCTCCCGCGTCGTGTGTGACGAGATCGTTGCGAGTGGACATCGGCGGGGACTTTCGGTGGAGGCCGGGGGTAGGGACGTGCTGTACGCACCACCTCTCGAAAGGCTTCGCGCCCGTCTCCGTTCGCCTTTGCTCTCGCTGCACGTCTCGCCATGTCTACGCCGCCCCCGACCTCTGCACCTCCTGACGCCCCGCTCGGTGCCCGGCTGGGCGAACTGGCGCGGGTGTTCTTCAAGCTCGGCGTGATCGGCTTCGGCGGCCCGGCGGCACACATCGCCATGATGGAAGACGAGGTCGTCGAGCGGCGGCGGTGGCTCTCACGCCAGCACTTCCTCGACCTCATCGGCGCGACCAACCTCATCCCCGGCCCCAACTCGACCGAGATGACGATGCACGTCGGCTATGCGCGGGCGGGCTGGGTCGGCCTCGCCGTGGCAGGCACCTCGTTCATCGTCCCGGCGGCGCTTTCGACAGGGCTGCTCGCGTGGGCGTACGTGAAGTACGGCACCCTGCCCGCGGTGGAGCCATTTCTCGTGGGCATCAAGCCTGCCGTGCTCGCGGTGATCCTCGGTGCGCTGTGGCGGCTCGGCAAGAAGGCAGTTAAGGGTTGGATGCTCGCCGTCCTCGCGGCCCTCGTATCGGTGTTGCTCGTGGCCGGGCTGTCCGAGATCGCGGCCCTCGTCCTTGGCGGCGTGGCCGGGATGCTCGGCCTCGTCGCTCTCCGTCGGCGTTCGACGACCGGGGACCCACCTAAAGACAACGACCCCGATGACTCCGACAAGGCGAAAGCTTCCATCAAGCGTGGATGGCTTGCGCTGCTGCCAATCCCGGCAGGCCTGGTGCAAGCGACCGCGGCGGCGGCCGGGGCGGTCCCGCTTTGGAAGCTCGGGCTCTTCTTCCTGAAGGTCGGCGCGGTGCTCTATGGCAGCGGCTACGTCCTGATCGCGTTCCTCGAAGGCGACCTCGTGAACGACTACGGCTGGCTCACGCAGCAGCAACTCCTCGACGCCGTCGCCATCGGGCAGTTCACGCCCGGCCCGGTGCTCACGACGGCCACCTTCATCGGCTACGTCCTCGGCGGCGTGCCGGGCGCGGTCGTGGCGACGGTTGGCATCTTCCTCCCCGCGTTCGTCTTCGCCGGGCTCCTCCATCCCGTTGTCCCGAAGCTGCGTACATCGCCGTGGACGGCCGCCTTCCTCGACGCGATCAACGCGGCGGCGGTGGCGCTTATGGCGGTCGTTACCGTGCAGCTCGGTCTCGACGTGCTCACGGGCTGGGTGCCCGTTGCCATTTTCGCCGGGGCCGCCGTGCTGGCGCTGCGCTACAAGGTCAACGCGGCATGGCTCGTCCTGGGCGGCGCCCTCGCCGGGTGGCTCGGCGCGACGCTGGGCCTGTGAGCCCGACCACCCGACCTCCGACCCATGACGGACCTCGCCCGGCTCTTCACCTACGATTCCGACGCCAACCAACGTCTCCTCGATGCGCTCCGCGAGGCCGAGGTCGGTGACGCACCGCGCCTCGTCTTTGCGCACCTCGTCACGGCGAAGCAGGTCTGGCACGCGCGTCTGAACGCGACGCCCTGGACCGGCCCCATCTGGCCGGACCTCGACTGGGATGCCTGCGCCGCTCTCATCACGGCCAACCGAGCAGCCTTCGCTGTCTACTTCAGCGAGTTCAGCGAAGACTTCGATGGCTTTGTGGTCTACCACAACAGCCGAGGGCAACGCTTCGAAACGTCGCGCCGCGACATCCTGACACACCTGCTGCTCCACAGCAGCTACCACCGCGGCCAACTCGCCCGTGCGCTCCGCGAGGCTGAACTCGATGCACCCAATACGGACTTCATCACGTTCGTCCGGCAAGGGTTTTAGGAACAAACAACTACCGTCCCCAACCAGGATTCTTCTCCACACTGTGGACACGGGTGTGGAGAACAGGGGGCACGGCGTGCCCAACTTTTCCACGATGCGGAGAAGTAAACCCGGGGGTGGATGTCAAGCCTAAAGCACCCACGGACTATCCCGATGCCGTTCACACCTGTGCACTGTGCATAGGAACTAGCCTGCCCACCGCCCGACGTATGTGGACACGTGTGGATACGTGGACAGCATACCCCGATCTCTCGAAATACTATGATATGGCGACCGCTCTGCCTCCTCTCACTTGTGGACGAGTCGGGGACAACGCTGTGGATGAGCGCTTACCTTTCCACGCTGTCGGACGTGCCTTCTGTTATCCACGTATCCACGGCTCTACTACACCTTCTATTCTTTTCTATTCAGGTTTATTTATTTAGGGGCGTGGGAAAGTCCGACCGAGGTCGAATGTACCAGCCTATATCAGTCGGAACGGTGTGGCATCCGTATTCTGTGAGCGAAGCCATCCACCGACCCCCCGCTCACCATGGTTCGCCGCGTCCTCGTCGCCCTCGATCCTGACAACGACACGCCTGTTGCCATCCGGTACGCCGCTGACATCGTGCGGCCGTGTGACGGCATCGTGACCGGCCTCGCACTCGTGGCGAAGGACGCCATTGCCGGCGCGACTGTTGGCAGCGGTATTGGCTCGATGTACTACGCGCAGAAGCGCCGGGACGAACTCTCCGCACAGACGCTCAAACACGCCGAGGAACTGCTGAACGAGTTCGGAGCTACCTGCCAGCAGGATGGAGTCCGGTTCGAGAAGGCACACGTGGCTGTCGGGGTGCCTCATGAGCAGATCACGGAGCACCTCAAGTACCACGACCTCCTCGTGGCAGGCGACGAGTCGCACTTCTACTATGCCGATCCCGAGAAGCGCACGCACGCACTGGCGAAGATCGCCGAGCGAGGTGCCGGTGCCGTGCTGATCGTGGAGAAGGACCACCGTCCCACCGAGCGCGTCATCGTGGCCTTCGATGGTGAGAACACGGCGGCACGGACGCTCCAGAAGTTTGCCCAACTCGCCCCCTTTGGCACCGGGGTGACCGTCGAACTCGTGCACGTCCTCGGCGACGACGCTGACGATGTCAGGTTGGCGGCCCGCTACGACCTCGAACGCGCCGCGGCCTACCTCGACACCTACGGATTTGGCGATGTAGTGGTAACGCTGAAGCTGGGAGGCAACGTGCAGAAGGTTCTGCTCAAATACGCCACCGAGTCGGGCGCCGACCTCATCGTGGCTGGGGCATACTCCCGGTCGGGCATCGGCCGCCTCTTCTTTGGGTCGACGGCTCAAGGGTTGATCGAACAGAGCGACGTGCCGCTGTTCATGTACCACTGAGCGAGCCACAAGGACGACGGTGACTGGGCTGCCGTCCCGCGATTGCACTCGCTCGCAGTCCCCTGTCACCGCCACGCGACCTCGTCAATGGTCATGCCGTCGGAGCGCAGCCACACGGCGCCGAGGTCGGCCGTCTGAGCGACGGTGGCTCCAGCGTGCTCCCACCGCTCGATGACCTCGGCGTGCGGAAGCCGGTAGCGATTGCGTTGCCCCACGCTCACGACGGCGCGGGTGCGTTCTGTCACCGCGTGCTCGACAAACGCGCGAGTCGAGCTCGTCCGCGAACCGTGATGGCCTACTTGCACGACATCGCTCGCCAAGAACGACCCGTAGCGCGCGACGAGGTAGGCTTCGGCCTCCGCCTCACCATCACCGGTGAAGAGCCACGAGGTCTCGCCGTGGACAACGCGTAGCGCGAGCGACGCCTCGTTGGCATCAGAGAAGGACTCCGCGGATGCATGAAGCCACTGCATCCGCACGCCCGGGTCGAGGTCGAGCGTCGTGCCGCCGGCGGGCGTACGGACGGGCACACCGTGCGTTTGAGCTGCGGCGAGCAGGTCGTGCCAGAGGTCAGCGTCGCTGTCGAGGCCATTCGTGTAGATGGTGCCTACGGGCAGCGCGTCGAGGAGCGCCTGAGCCCCGCCGTAGTGGTCGGCATGCGCGTGGGTGATGACGAGCGCGTCGAGGCGGTCGATCCCGTAGCGTTGGAGGTGGGGAAGGATCGTCCAGGTGCCCTGGTCGGCGAAGTCGTCCCGCACGCCAGCGTCGATCAGCACCGTGTGGCCGCGCGGCGTCACCACAAGCGTTGCATCGCCCTGCCCCACATCGAAGAACACCACGTCCATGCGTGGATGGGTGTCGGTGAACACGGGCCGGCCCAGCGCGACGGTAACCAGCATCATGCTGAGTACAGCGGCCCGCCAGCGCCACCGGGGACGCGGCCAGGCAGCAAGAGCAAGAAGTGCCACGGTGCCTGCTGAGACCAGCCAAGGGTCGCGCACAAAGCCTGTGAACGTCCAGCCACCGAGCCAGTCGTTGCCTGCCTCGGCTGTGCCGAGCAGCAGCGCCGTACCCACCTCCGCGGCCCCGCCATATGCAGTCGCGAGTGCGCCTGCCCACCCCGCCGTGGCCACCGTGAGCAACCCAGCAAGCAGGACCGCCGCCGTCAGGTGGATGGCTACGAGGTTGAGCACGAGCCCCGCAAGCGGCACGGCGCCGAAGTGGTAGGCCAACACCGGAGCTGTAGCTAGCGTGGCGGCGATGGTCGCGTTGGTGCTCTGGAGTATCCATCGCCACCGCGACGGCTGCCACCACCGTGCTGGCGTCCAGCGCTCAGCCAGCGGCGTGAGCAACACGAGGCCCGCCACCGCTGAGAACGAGAGCTGGAAGCCTACGTCGAACAGCGCGGCTGGACGCACGACGAGCAGTACGACGGCAGCGAGCCCGAGCGTGTTGAGCGCGTCTGTCTGCCGCTGGAGCACCCCACCCGCGATGAAGAGCGTTGCCATCACGAACGCACGAACAACCGACGTGGGCGCGCCGGTCAAGAGGACGTAGCCGCCCAGCACGATAAGTGTGACGAGCGCGCGGGCGCACTCCATCGTCCGCCACTGCAGTCCGACGCGCAGCAGTAGCGGCTTGAGGAGGTGAAACAGCGCCAGCCCGACGAGCAGCACGTGCAGGCCCGACACGGCAAGGAGGTGCATCAGACCCGTCTGCCGAAACGCGTCCTGCGTCTCCGGGTCGAGCGCGCTACGGTCGGCGAGGAGGAGCGCGTAGAGCAGCGCCTGCGCGTCGGGTGTGTGCACGTGCGCGGCGATGAACGCTCGGACGCGGTGCTGAGCCAAGGCCGTGACGCTCTGGAGCACACTCGCCTCGCTCCTCAGGACGGCGAGCGCCTGGGCATCGTAGAGCGCCAGCGTCGCGTGGACGCCTTGGCGACGGAGGTAGGCGCCGTAGTCGAAGTCAGCGGGGTTGCGCTTCGTGGGGAGCGAGCGAAGCTGGCTCGTGACTTCGAGGTAGTCGCCGGAGGTGAGCGTGGGGTAGACAACGGGCCCGCCCCCGTAGCGCGGTTGGCGGAGCAATACCTGCACCTGCCCTGTGACGAACGTGCCTGAGCCCTCCGTCGCGGCTGAGTCGATGTCGAGCCATAGCCGTGTGCCGGAGCGCGCCTCGACTGGTGCCTCGGCAACGCTGCCCCACAGCGTGACGGCCGCGCGCGACGAGTCGCTCCAGGCGGCGACGTGCGTGACGTCGTGGCTGGGAAGCTGATCCCACGCAGCGTGCCGTGCTGCTCCCGCGGTGAGGATGAGGCCCAATGTTAGCCCAGTAAGCGCGAGGGGTCGCAGCGTCACGAGCCGTCGGCGCGGAACGAGGACAAGCCCCATCGCGGTAGCCCACAGCAGCACAGCAAGGGTGAGCCATCCGTCTGGCGTCGTGTTGGATAAGGCGCCCACGCCGATGCCGCTGCCGAAGAGCAACGCCGCCGTCAGCATCGGACGAGCGGTCCAGCAAAACGATGGAGGGGGGAGCGACGAAGGCATCGGGCGAGCGAGAGAACAAACCGCATTAGCAGCATCGTCCAAGACACCGCGCTCGGCGTTTTCATAACCTGCGTTCTCTTTCGCGACTCCACCCCTCAACGCACGGCCTCGCGGGGCGCCCGCGTATCTTGCGTGAAGCGCGAACGTCGCTGGGACCCTCTACCCCAGACGCCGTACCATCCCGCGCCGACTTCGTTGGCATCACGCCTCTCTCCGCTCTCAGCCCCGACCTATGAGCACCCGCCGCGAAGCCCGCGAGCGTACGCTGCAAGCCCTCTACGCGCGCGAACTCAGCGACGACGCCCCGGAGCATGTCCTCCGCACGGTCGTGGAGCCGCACCTTGACGAGAAGGCACAGCGTTTCGCCGAGAAGCTGTTCCTCCGCACGCTCGACCACGCCGAGGCCGCTGAGCAACTCATCGATCGCTACGTCGAGAACTGGGAGGTCGAGCGCCTTGCCTTGGTGGACCGGCTGCTCCTCCGGCTCGCCATCGGTGAGTTCCTGGGCTTCCCGGACATCCCGCCCAAGGTGTCGATCAACGAGGCGCTCGACATCGCCAAGCGCTACAGCACGCCGCGCAGCGCGCACTTCCTCAACGGCGTCCTCGATGCGGTCCTCAAAGAACTCGTTGAGACGAATCGTCTCAAGAAGTCTGGGCGCGGCCTCGTCGGTATGCCCACGTTCACGTCGTCCTAGCAGGCTCTTGGATTTTTTGACGATGCGGCGTGATCTGTTTCGCGGGCGGACCGCGCTACAAGGAGGCGAGCCCTACCTCTGCGTGCTAGGTCGACCCTACGGCCTGCCCATTCCCACCACGTCCCTTCCCCAACGATGACCCACCTCGCCATCGGCGATGTGCATGGGTGCCTGCGTACCCTCGACGCGCTTCTCGACCGGCTCGCGCCGCCGTCGGACGTGCCGCTCGTGTTCGTCGGCGACTACATCGACCGAGGCCCGAACTCGCGGGGCGTGATCGATCGGCTGCTGCGCCTCGAACAGGAGCACCCCTGCGTCTTCCTGCGCGGCAACCACGACCAGATGATGCTGGACTTCGTGGCCGACGCCGACCTCGAACTGTGGCGCATCAACGGCGGCCTCTCGACGCTCGCCAACTACATGGAGCGCGACCGCCTTCGCATCCCCGACGCGCACGTCGACTTTATGCAGCGAACGGCGCTCTACCACGAGACCAACGCCTTCGTCTTTGTCCACGCGGGCCTTCGCCCCGACCTGAGCATTGCCGACAACCTCCGCTTTGGCACGGCGGAGACGTTCCTCTGGGAGCGCAGTCACCTCAACGCCGACCTGAGCGGCTGGAACAAGACCGTCGTCTGCGGTCACACACCGGTGTCGACGCCAATCAATCAGCCCAAGCTCATCGACATCGACACGGGCTGTGTCTACCACCATCGCCCTGGCTACGGCATCCTGACGGCCGTACAACTACCGGAGCGGGTGTTTGTGCAGGTGCCTTTTCAGGAATAGCGACCGAGCTTTTCGATCCAATGTCACCCGGTGATTGCGCCGCGCACGAAGCCGTCCGCGTCGGTGAGACGGCGGCGTGCCTCGTCCACCTCGACCTCGGCGAGGAGCATGACGAGCGCCGTCTTCACGTGGCCGCCTGCAGCGTCGAGCGTCGCCTTCGCGGTGTCGTAGTCCGCGCCCGTGGCGAGCATCACGATTCGCTTCGAGCGCTCGACAAGCTTGAGGTTCGACATCTGAAGGTCTACCATCATGTTTTCGTAAACCTTGCCTAGCTTCACCATCGAGATGGTGGTGAGCGCGTTGAGGACGAGCTTGGTGGCCGTTCCGCTCTTCATCCGCGTCGAGCCCATGATGGGTTCGGGGCCGACGGCCGGGCAGATCGCCACGTCGGTGATGTCGTGCAGGTCGAAGCGCTCGCGCGGGTTGCACGTCACAAAGAGCGTCGTCGCGCCGATCTCGTGCGCGCGCCGTACCGCCCCGACCACGAACGGCGTGCGGCGGCTCGCCGCGATGCCGCACACGACATCGTCGGCCGTCACGTTGGCCTCGTCGATGGCGGTGGCTCCGTCCTCCTCGTGATCTTCTGCGCCTTCCTGCGAGCGGAAGACGGCGGGCGTGCCCCCAGCGATGAGGCCTTGCACCATCTCCGGCGGGGTACCGTAGGTCGGCGGGCACTCCGAGGCGTCGAGGATGCCGAGGCGCCCGCTTGTCCCAGCGCCGACGTAGAGAAGTCGTCCTCCCTTCTTGAACGCGGCTACGATACGGTCGACCGCCTCGGCGATGTAGGGGAGTTCAGGCTTCACCGCGGCCACGGCGATGCGGTCCTCGTTGTGCAGCATCCGCACGGCGTCGAGCGTGGAGGCCTCGTCGATGTGCATCGTGCGAGGATTACGCTGCTCGGTGGCCAGGCGCTGGAGCTGCTCGAAGAGATCGTTGGGGATAGTAGACATGGCGGAGAAGTCGTCAGAGAACCGCGTAGCGGCGCGCATAGTGCAGAGTGCCTGCAAGGAGCGTAGCGCCAAAGAGCAGCCACACCCAGGGGAAGCGCGGAGGTATGTCGAGTGGGGTGACGTCGCCCTGGATCGTCAGGCCTCCCCAGTAGGCGGGATGGGCAAGAGCCCCGTCGTACCGGTCGAGGTAGTCGAGTTGGGCACGCTGCAGCGCACGGTCTTTCGAGAGCCCGTCGGCGAGGTAGCCGTAGAACGCCGCCACGAGTTCGGCCATGGCGGCGTCGTTGACGGGCCACGCGGTCGCAAGCACGCTGCGCGCCCCAGCGGCCTGGAAGGCATATTGCAAGCCGATCACGCCCTCGCTGAGGTGCGCCTTGCCCTCGGCGGTGCTGCATGCGCTCAGCAGCACTAGGTCGGCGGCCAGAGACGCCTGCTGGATCTCGGAGAGGTAGAGGCGGCTTGAGGGCCCAGGCTCAGCCTCGTCGGACGCTAGGACGACGTAGCTGCTCATCGGGGCGTCGGAGTCGACCAGGGCATGGGAGGCGAGGTGCAGCACACGCGCTCGGGTCGCATCTTTGAAGAACGCGCTCTTGGTGGCAGCACGGTCGAGAAGAAGCAGGCCGCCTAGGTGCCGATGCGCCGTTCGCAGCTCAGACTCCACCAGCGGCAGCGAGACAAATGAAGCAGATGGGTCGCCTCCCGAGCGTAAGGCCAACGAGCGCGATTCTGACGGATAGTCGAAGGTGGTTCTTCCCAGTGCGAGCAGATCTAGGTTCGGGTCTATCTCCCGGTAGTCCGCCGCGAAGAAAGACGACGCCGAGAGCGCCGTGGCAAGAGCATGGCGGCGGACGAGATAGGGCGGCGGGATGCCGGGAGAAGCCGCTGCCGTTGTTAGGAGGGCGAAGGGAAAACCGGCGAGAACACCCTCGGGAATGACCACGAGTGCGTCGGTATCATCCAGCACCGATTCAAACGGACCAAGCAGTGCGCGGTAGAGTTCGTGAAACGGCGCGGGGTCGTAGGCCCCCGGCGCCACGTACGCTGCAGCGGCAAGGTTCGAGACCGTAGGGGATGAAAGAGGCGAGACAGCCAGCGTGTCAGCGGTCAAGACGAAAACGGCGCCTTCTTCCTCATCAAGGAAAAACGTGACGAGCGCGCGTCGCTGCGGCCGTAGCATCGTCTGCATCGCTTCGACTGAGCGACGCGCTACCGGTGGCTCTGCTGAGGCTGATACCAACGCCGACACGGAATCGATGGCAAGCTGCGCGCGCTGAACGTCTAAAGTGAGTCCGCTCCGCCCGGCTACGCTGAGGTCGGCGTGGTCAAGAGCACGTCTCGCCTCTTCTTGGACCGTGACAAGGCTGTCGAGCGTGGCACGACGGCGTGGGGTCAGCACAGCACGTCGCTGGGCTGCGTCGCGGAGGTCGCGGAAGTAGCGGGCGCGGCTATCGTCTAGGGTGGCGAAGGCCTCGGCATAGCGACCTTGCCGAAGGTAGAAACGAACCAGGGCACGGAAGGGGCGCTGCCCTCCCACCCAGGCCGCTGGTGCGACGTCCATGAGCCCGTAGCGCGCCCGCCCGTCGAGTGCGTACTGCATGGCACGTTGGTAGTACGCCTCTGCGTCGGCGTACCGCTCTGAAGCCAGGGGGCCAGAAAGCGTGTTAGCTTCTGCCTCCGCCACCGTCCCAAGCGTGAAGTGAGCGGTCTCCAGGTCACGCAAGTCGCCCGACGCCTCGGCGGCGACGCGTGCCCGCTCCGCCGCAGTACGGGCTCCGGCGTGATCGCCCTGACCTGATCGTGTCAGACTACGCTCCTTGTGGTAGAAAATCGAGTACACAGGATAGTCGTCCAGTGGAATATCCAACGCGTCGATCCGATCCAGGTACCGCTCAGCCACCTCTGGTAGGTCTAGGTGACGATACACGGTACTCAGTTCTGTGAGAGCCGCTAAGATCTGCTGACGGGCTCCAGCGTCAGCTTCGAATACGGATACGGCGTCCTTAAGCAGTTCGAGTGCAGCGCGCAGTAGGTCGGTGCGCTGCGGCGATAGCAGGGTAGCTTGCCTCACGTAGAGCTGGCCCCTCCGAAAGTGTAGGACGGCACGGAGAGACGCATGGGACGCATCGAGCGCCGTCGCGACGGAGTCTGCAGCGTCGAGGTAGGCCTCAGCCTCGGACAGTCGGTTGAGAGACCCGAACCACTCTGCCGTTTCGGCAAGCTGCCAGACAGCAAAGCGCGGCGGGAGCTCGTCGGCGAGGCTCGCGGCCTCTGTATAGGCAACGAGCGCTTCAGCATACGCGTTCAACTCGCTCAGAGCGTAGGCATAGCGGACGAGTTGATTTGCGTGTCGCTGTGGAGTGGACAGGTCCGCCAAGTGCTCAAAGTAGTATTCCAGGACCTGGATTAACGAGCTGTACTGTTCGAGCACGGCCAGAGCCGCGGCCTCGTACTCGCTGACCCGCGCATGCTGCTCAGTGGGCCTCTCGCCCAGACACTCGTAGGCAGAGTGAGCTGCGGGCAGGACCTGTTCGAAACCCTGACCAGAGCTCGAACTGCGACGGTAGGCATCCCTGACCTCCTGCACCTCGGTAGTGCACGTGTCCTCAGCAGGCTCCACGGCTGACTGATGGGCGCCCATGGACCAAGCCGTCGGCGCGCCGAGCGTCCAGAAAAGGACGAGATACGAGAACCTGACGGGGGGCGTGCCGATTGAGTACGACATGAGGACGTACCTAGGAGAAAGGGTTCAGACAGTTTATGAGGGTGTGCACTTACCGTTAGCTTCGAGCGGGCGCTGCCTGTCAGGCCAACTTAATCACCTCAACCTCCTCGCACCATGGATATCATCGGTTGGCTCATCGAACTCCTCCTCGGAAAAGACAATCCCCAGCCTGAAGATGTCGACTAGAGAACGACGCACTGTAAGGTCGTTGCTGTGGGCGAGCCGAAGGTCGAAGAGCGACCTTCGGCTCGTTTCCGTTTGATCTACGTTTGCCCATGCACCTCCGTCGTCTCCGCCTCGTCTCGTTCCGTGCCCACGCGGAGAGCACGCTCGCGTTTGCGCCGAAGGTGAACCTGCTCACGGGTCCCAACGGCGCGGGCAAGACCAACGTGCTGGAGGCCGTCCACTACCTGTGCCTCTCCAAGAGCTTCCTCACAAGCAGCGATGCCTACGTGCTCCAGCGCGACCGTCCCTTCTTCGAGGCTGAGGGCGACTTTGAGAGCGAGCGACGGCCTTCGCTGCAGGTGCGGCTCGTCTATGTCCCCGACGAAGGCAAGAAGCTCTTCGTCAACCGCGCGCCGCTGGATCGCCTCTCCGACATCGTCGGGCAACTGCCGGTGGTGGTGATCGCGCCGGACGACTACGACCTCACGGCGGGCGGTCCCGAGGAGCGCCGCCGCTTCCTCGACAACACGCTCAGCCAGTCGAAGCCGGTCTACCTGGATGACCTGCTGAAGTACCGCCGTGCGCTCAAGCAGCGCAACGCGCTCCTGCTCCACCTCAAGCGCAACCGAGGCGCCAGCGACGCTGGGCTCGACGCCTGGACCGAAGAGCTCGTCACGCTGGGCGCGCGGATCGTGGTGCGGCGGGCCCACTTCCTCGACCGGTTCGCCGGGTTCCTCGCCGAGGCCTACGAGCAGCTTGGAGAGGTGGGCGAGGAGCCGACGTTCGACTACCAGACGTTCGCGCCGCTCCCCGACGCGCCTGCCGATGACCTCGACATGGAGGCCGTCGCCGACCTGTTTCGCCGTCACCTCGGCCGGCGTGCCCGCCAGGAGCGCGAGCGCGGCCGCACGCTCCTCGGCCCCCACCGTGACGAGATCGTGTTCAAGCTCAACGGCTTCGAGGTGCGCCCGTACGCCTCGCAGGGCCAGCATCGCACGTTCGGCCTCGCGCTCAAGCTCGCCAAGTTCTTCTACCTCAAGGACCGCCTCGACGAGACGCCGCTGCTCCTCCTCGACGATGTCTTTGGCACGCTCGACGTGAAGCGGGCGCGCGTGGTGCTGGCCCTGCTGCGCTCCGAGGCTGTCGGCCAGAGCCTGCTCACCGCTGCCCGCGCCGACGCCTTCACCGACCTCATCGACTTCGACGGTGCCACGCACCGGCACCTGCGCGTGGAGGCGGGTCGCGTGCTCACGCTCGGCGTGGACAACGCGGCGCCTTCGCCGGTCCGGTCCACGGAGGCCCCGTTGCCAGACGGTTCCGTGGAACCGACCCCGGCTTCGTCCTGATATTCAACCCTGCGACTGTTCTCGTCTACCTCTCCCGCCATGTCTGCCCTGTCTGCTCTACTGCTCCGCCGAGCGGCGTTCGTGCTCCTACTGCCGATCGTCCTGCTCGGCTGCGCGACCTCGACCAACTTCATCACGGGCGAGAGCCAGCCCGCCGCCTACTCCTGGGCCGAGGAGGTCCAGATAGGCCGGGAGGCCGACGCCTCGATCATCGCGCAGTATGGGGTCTACGACAATCCCGAACTGAGCGCCTACGTGACGCGCATCGGCGAGGAGGTGCTGCGGCAGAGTGCGCTCCGGCAGGCTCCCGCGCCGCCCGAGGTCCAGAACACGCCGTTCACCTTCCGCGTCCTCGACAGCCCCGTTGTGAACGCCTTCGCGCTGCCCGGCGGGTTCGTCTATGTGACGCGTGGCTTGCTTGCCCACCTCGACAACGAGGCGCAATTGGCGATGGTGCTCGGCCACGAGGTCGGGCACGTCGCCGGGCGGCACGCATCGAAGCGTGCGGCCGTCCAGCAGCGCAACGTCATTGGGCTGATCGGAGCTGCCGCCGCCGCCGAGGTGTTTCTGGGCCGAGGCGCCCAGGTGCTCGACGTCGGCGGCACGGGCGTGCAACTGCTCCAACTGAGCTACGGGCGCGACGACGAGCGCGAGTCGGACCAGGCGGGCGTTGCCTACGCCGAGCGCGCGGGCTGGGACGCGGCCGAAGGAGCCTACTTCTTCACCTCGCTCAAGCGCCTCCAGGAGCAGGCCGGTGCCTCGATCCCCAACTTCCTATCGACGCACCCCGACCCGGGGGAGCGTGAGGTGACGATCCGGCAGCTCGCCGCGCAGTACCCGACCGGCACGGAGATCGGCCAGGCCGAGTTCTTCCGCATGATCGACGGGATCGTCGTGGGCGAGGACCCGCGCCAAGGCTACACCGAGGGTGGCAGCTTCTACCATCCACAGCTGCGCTTCCAGTTTGCCTATCCAGCGGGCTGGCAGGTGGCCAACAGTGCCGCCGCCGTGCAGATCGGCGAGCCGAACGGCAACGCGGCCATGATCTTCACCTTTGCCGAGGGCAGCTCCGCGCAGGAGGCTGGCCGCGCGTTCGCCGGGCAGCAGGGCTTCACCGCGAGCGACCAGAGCGCCGTGCGCCTCAACGGGCTCACGGCCTACCGCGTCACCGGCACCGCCGCCGTCGAGGGCGGCAACCTCGGTGTGGTGAGCTACCACATCGACTATGACGGCAACGTCTACCACTTCTACGGACTCGCTAATTCCAACACCTTCAGCACCTACTCCTCGGCGATGGATGGCGCCCTTCGCAGTTTTGCGCGCCTGACCGACAGCCGCTACCTCAACCGCGACCCAATTCGCCTGACGATCACGAACGCAGGCCGCACGGCGCCCTTCTCCACACTCGCCTCCCGAGCGAACCTGCCCGGCGGAATGAACATGCTCAGCCTGGCGATCATCAACCAGGTGAATGTCAACGAGACGATCCAGGCTGGCACGCCGATCAAGCTCACGCGCTAGCCGCCGCGTCCCGGCCTACGGTCGAGGCGCGAACGCAGAGGGTCGCGGGCATCAGTTCGTGCACCACTTCGGTCTGCGGCGACCCGAGCAACTCGACCACCATCGCGGCCGCCCGGCGGCCTTTGTCGTAGATCGGCTGCTCGACCGTCGTGAGCGGTGGCACCGCATACCGTGAGCTGGGCAGGCCATCGAATCCGACGACGGCGATGTCATCGGGTACCCGGACGCCGAGTTCATAGAGGGCGAGCAGCGCGCCTGTGGCGTGGGCGTCGCTCGCGCAGAAGACCGCGTTGGGCAGTCCGCCGGCGACGTGCCACTCCAGGATGGCTCGATAGCCCCCCTCCTGCGTGTAGGGCTGTTCGGCGGTGAACGCCTTGGGTGGGGTGAGCCCCCCCTCACTGAGTGCGCGCTCGTACCCCTTCCGGCGGCGATCCGTCTCCTGGAGGTCGGCGGGGCCGTGGACGATGCCGACCGTCTGGTGGCCGAGGTCCACAAGGTGCTTCACGCCGAGATAGGCTCCGGCCTCGTTGTCCACGTCCACGCTGTGGATGCCGTCATACGCCGGGTCGTGGCCGATCATCACGCACGGCTTGCCCGAGGCGTTGATGGACTCGACCATCAGATCGGCCACGTCGCGGGTGATCATGACAAACGCGTCGAAGCGGTTAGACTCGACCGTGCGCTCCACGACCTCGTCGCGTGAGGTGAGACTGACGGTGGCCAGTGTGATGCTGTATCCCAGTTCGGAGGCGGCCTCCGAGACCCCGAGCAGGACCAGGGGCCAGAAGCCCGTGGCGAGGATGTCGTCCGCTTGCCGAGGGACGAGCACACAGATCTCCAGGCGGCGGTCCGTGACCAGGCTCCGGGCGGCCGAGTTGGGGCGGTAGTTGTACTTCTCGATGACCTCCAGCACGCGCTCGCGCGCCTCCTTGCTCACGTTGGGCTTGTTGTTGAGCACACGCGACACGACCGAGCGCGACACGAACGCGAGCCGGGCGACATCGTTGATCGTCAGGCGTTTCATCGGGGGAAGTAGAAGGACGATGGTGGCGGGAGGGCAAAGTAAACGCGCTGGCCAGGCCCAGCGAGGTCCAACGGCGAGGCCGAAGAATCCTTAGGCCGCCGCAGCGAGCGCGAGGCGTTCGGCCACGGCCACGGCGCCGAGGAGCGGCGCATCCTTGCCGAGCCGTGCCTGCTCGATGCGCGGGGGGAACGGGAGCATCGCCTGCAGGTGCGTTTGGACGCGGTCGACCACCGCGGGCTCGTGCTCTGCGATGCTGCCTCCGAGTACGAGGACCTCGGGATTGAGCACGCAGCAGATCGCCGCCGCGGCGAGGGCGACGCCGGCCGCCGCCTCATGCACGAGGTGCCTCGCCCCTGCGTTGCCGTCGCGGGCGGCGTCGAACACCTCGGCCGCCGTGATCGCCTGAGCGTTGCCATTCAGGTGGGATTCGCCCTGGTGCGCCCAGGCTCGCGCCACGCCTGCTCCGCTGGCCACGTGCTCCAACGACCGATTCGGATCGTCGAGCGCGTGAAGGTCTGTGGCTAAAAAGCCGAGTTCTCCTGCGGCGTTGCTGGCCCCATGGTACACGCGGCCGTCCAGGACAATCCCGCACGCAAGCCCGGTGCTCACGGTGAGGTAGACGAGCGAGTGCACACGCTGGAGCTCGCTGAAGTGGTACTCGGCGATGGCCCCGGCGTTGACGTCGTTCTCAATGGCTACGGGAAGGCCTGTGCGTTCGGCAAGCATCGCGCGCAGAGGTACGTCGGTCCAGCCTAGGTTGACGGCGGTCGATACCACGCCCGAGGCCGGGTCGAGGATGCCGGGGCTCACGCAGCCTAGGCCGACCAGGCTGTGCGTCGGCACGCCGAGTTGTTGGGCCCCATCCTCTGCCATGTGGGCGATCAGATCGACCACGGCCCCACTGGTCGCGGGTGTCTGGGCTTCCGAGCGGGCAAGCAGGGTCGTCGGGGCATCCGTGGGGACGAGCGCGCAGCGCAGGTTCGTGCCGCCGATGTCCACAACCACGAAGAACGTCCGCTCCCCAACCGATGACGTACTAGCGGGAGTTCGAGACATAGAGGCCGGGCACACGGAGACGAGGGGCCGGGGCGATCGACGACAAACGGGAGACGCCTTGCACAAGGGAGCGTCCTAACACAAACGTACCGCACACCGAAGCGCGTCACGCACTCGAAAATACCACGCGGCGGTTGGAATCGGTTCCAAACTCTATGGCCGCCGCGTCGCCTGCGAGCAGGGTTTCGCCAGCGTGGTTGTCCACCCTCGCGCTTGTCCCAGATAGACGAACGCTCTCGGACGAGACGCGCACCCAGCGCTACCTTTCGCACGGTTCAGCGGCGGCCTAATCTGTTCCTGTCTTCCACTTGGAGCTTGGACCGACGCACTTCTCACTTGTAGGCTCTACCATGCTTGAAAATCGCTTCGATGCGGCCCATTCCAACGCCGAGTGGAAGGCGTTCCTGGCCGGGGAATCCTTCGGGCAGCTCGTGGTCAGCACCGACGCCTTCCCCTTCGTCGTGCCCACGCACTACGTCTACGACCCCGGGCGCCTAGAGGGCTCGCTCGGCGTCGTCGAGTTTCACCTCCATCGAGGCAACCCGGTCTTCGAGGCGCTCGCGCAGGACGACCGCGCCGCGTTCGCCGTCCTCGCCGCCGACGCCTACATCCCGACCGACTGGAACCGCGACGAGGGCGCGGACCCGGCTTGGTCGGCCCCGACGAGCTACTTCGCCGCCGTGCAGGCCCTCGGCCGCGCCACCGTCATCGACGATGAGCCGGGAAAAGCCGCCGTGCTCAACCGGCAGTTCGTGCGGCTCCAGCCTGAGGGCGGCCACCACGCTGTCGAGCCCGGCTCGAACCCGTTCGGGAAGATGCTCAAAGGCATCCGCGCCGTGCGGCTCACCGTGGACGACGTGCGTGTCAAGATCAAGGTGGGTGGCAACCGGACGCGCGCCGTGCAGGAACGCGTCGCGGCGCACCTCGCCGAGCGCGCTGAGGGCGGCGACCTCGCTGCCCGTGCCCACCTCCTTCGCCGCAGTGGCCTGGGCGGCTAGAGCCGGACCGTTGGCTGCCCGTCGTGCTTGTACACCACGCCGCCTTTCATCACGAAGTCCATGCGGGTTTCGAGCACGGTGATGTCGGCGAGCGGGTCGCGCGGGACGGCCACGACGTCGGCGAAGAAGCCGGGCTGGAGCGCACCGAGGTTGGCTTCCTGGTCGAGCAGGTCGGCCGCGGCGACGGTGGCGCTGCGGATCGCTTCCATCGGCGGCATGCCGGCCTCGACCATGTAGGCGAACTCGCGTGCGTTGCGGCCGTGGCGGAAGACGCCGGCGTCGGTGCCGAAGGCGATGGGCACACCCCGCTCGTAGGCATTGGCGAACGTCGATTGGATCATCGGACCGATGCGCTGCGCCTTCTCGGCGACCATCGGGACGTAGTAGCCCGCGATGCTCGCCGAGTCGGCGACGCTGCGTCCGGCGGTGATCGTCGGGACGTAGTAGGTGCCGCGCTCGATCATCAGGTCCATCGTGGCGGTGCTCATCATCGTCCCGTGCTCGATGGAGCCGACGCCCGCCTCGACGGCGCGGCGCATGCCCTCGTCGCCGTGCGCATGAGCGGTGACCTTGATCCCGGCATCGCGCGCGGTCTCAACGATGGCCTCGATCTCCTCGGTGCGGAACTGCGGGCCGGAGCCGTCGCGGGCGAGCGAGAGCACCCCGCCGGTGGCCGTGATCTTGATGAGGTCGGCCCCGCGCTTGATGGCGAGCCGCGTCGCCTGGATCGCACTGTCGACGCCGCCCACGATGCCCTGCGACTCGTCCGGGATGCCGAGGAGGTCTTCGCGTCCGCCGTTGGTTGGGTCGGCGTGCCCGCCCATGATGGCGAGCGACTGCCCCGCGACGAACATGCGTGGCCCTACGACCACGCCTCGGTTGATCGTGTTGCGTAGCGCGATCGTGACGCCCTCGCGCCCGCCGACGTTGCGGACCGTCGTGAAGCCCGAGAGTAGCGTCGTCCGCGCGTACTCGGTTGCCCGGAGGGCTTGCTCCGCCGGTGGCACGGTGTAGCGGTCGATGTAGCCGTTCTTCCGGCTCTCGCCGCCGAGGTGCGTGTGCATGTCCATCAGCCCCGGCATGCAAAACGCACCGCGCAGGTCGACCACGGTATCGCCCTCGCCCTCCTCCACGAAGCCTCTGGTCACGGCTGCGATGCGGTTGCCCTCGATGGTGAGCGTGTGCGGCCCGAGCGCCTCCATCGAGGTCGCGGGGTCGAGGACGGTGCCGCAGTGGAGGAGCGTGCGTTGCGCCTGGGCGGGCACGGCGAGCAGAGCAACGAGGACGGTAGAGAACAGGGTGAAGCGCATGAGAGCAAGGGACCGCTTGGAAATGGTTGCACGAAGCTACGCGTAGCACCCGCAAAGCGGCACCGAAGCGCTGGACGCGGGTTTCGGAGTCGTTCTGCGCTCCTTCCCTCGCCGTGGCTACCCTATGCTCTTCATCGTCGATGCCTTCACCGATGCGCCCTTCGGCGGCAACCCCGCGGCCGTGTGCCTCCTTGACGCGCCCGTTGAAACCGAGTGGATGCAGCGGGTGGCGATGGAGATGAACCTCTCGGAGACCGCGTTCGTGCTGCCCGAGGGCGTCGAGGCCGAGCCCGGCGTGCGGCGGCTGCGCTGGTTCACGCCGGCCGCCGAAGTCGACCTCTGCGGGCATGCTACGCTCGCAACGGCGCACATCCTGTTCGAGACAGGCCGCGTCGCTGACACGGTGCGCTTCGTGACGCGCAGCGGAGGTCTCGCCGTGACGTGCACGGACGATGGCGGCTACGCGATGGACTTCCCCGCCACCACGGCTACGCCCGCCTCAATGCCCGCCGGGCTCCTCGGTCGCCTTGGCCTCGCCCCGGACGCCGTGCGCTTCGTCGGACGCAACGCCTACGATGTGCTCGTGGAGGTCGCCGACGCGGACACCGTGCGCGGCCTCGATCCCGACTTCCAAGGCCTTGCCACCGTCCCTAACATCGAGCGTGGCGTGATGGTCACGGCAGAAGCTGACCCGGACGAGCCCTATGACTTCATCTCGCGCTTCTTTGCCCCGGCCGTGCGTGTTGCGGAGGATCCCGTGACCGGCTCGGCCCATTGCACCCTCGCACCGTACTGGGCTGGGCGGCTTGGACGCGCCGCGCTCGTCGGTTATCAAGCGTCCGAACGCGGTGGTACCGTGACCGTCGAGCACCGTCCCAATGCGCAGAGCGGCGACCGCGTGCTGCTGGGCGGGCGCGCTGTGACCATGCTGGAGGGAACGCTACAGATCCCAGTCGTAGCTCGCAGGTCTTAGCTCGCGGGTCGTGCGATCTTGTCTACGTTCACACGTCCGCACATCCACACCTCTCGCCGTGCACCTCTGCCTGTTTGAAGACGAGGCTGTCCGCCACCTCGAACCGCTCGTCCTTACGCGTGCCGCGGGCGACCTCCGCCTCGGCGTTCGTACGCTCTTCGAGGCGCAACGGGCAGCCTTCCCGCACGATGGCCTCGTCCTGCACACCCGTCGCCTCATCGCGGATGTCACGGCCCAGGAGCATCCCGAGGCCACGGTCAACGCACTGCCCGACGATCATGCTGGCATGCTGCTCGTCAATGCACGCTACCGGCCCGAGCCCGGCGCGCTGCTCGACCGGCTGAAGGCAGCGGCGCAGCCCCGCGAGACGGCACGCGCCTTCGTGCAGGGCGATACGCTCGTCGCGGCATGGCTGCCCTACCCGGATGCTACGCTGCTCGACACCGACGCTATCGGCTTGGCCGCGGTCGAGGGCATCCCTACGGAAGACGTCTCGGACGCCTCGATGATTACCCACCTCTGGGACCTGCTCGACGACGTTGGCGGTCGTATTGCTGCCGACGTTGAAGCGCTTGGCCACCGCGGCCACGACGGCGCGACGATCCACGACGGCGCGCTGCTCGTCAACCCGGAGCAGATCTACCTCGCCCCCGGCGCGACGGTCAAGCCCGGTGCCATCGTCACGGCGGAACACGGGCCCGTCTACATCGACGCAGGAGCCACGATTTTCGAGGGCGCGGTCGCCAAAGGGCCGGTCTTTTTCGGCGAGCAGGCGCAGCTGAAGATGCTTAGTCGGATCAGCGGCAGCGCTGTCGGGCCGTGGTCTAAGGTCGGCGGCGAGGTCAGCGCGAGCGTGGTCCACTCGTACACCAACAAGGGGCACGACGGCTACCTCGGCAATGCCTATATCGGGCGCTGGTGCAACCTCGGCGCGGACACCAACACGAGCAACCTCCGCAACGACTACGGCGAGGTGACGCTCTTCGACGCGGTCGCCGACACGTTTCTGCCGAGCGGGACGCAGTTTCTCGGCCTCGTCATGGGCGACCACTCGAAGGCAGGCATCAACACGATGTTCAACACGGGTACCGTCGTCGGCGTGTCGTGCAATCTCTACGGCGGTGGCTTCGCGCCGCGCCGCATTCCAAGTTTCTCGTGGGGAGGCTGGCAAGACGGCGGGCTGGCCCGCTATCGCCTTGATAAGGCGCTCCGGGTGGCCGAAGCGGTGATGCAGCGCCGCAGTGTCCCGCTCACGG
The DNA here is from genome assembly GCA_039821555.1 of Bacteroidota bacterium. Lineage (NCBI taxonomy): Bacteria > Pseudomonadati > Bacteroidota > Bacteroidota bacterium. The sequence goes on along the minus strand of JBCBNX010000002.1, from coordinate 288,019 downwards.
ACGCCGACCGTGCCCTGCTCACGGCGATCGCCGAAGCCTAGGGACGGCCGTCTGGAGGTGGCAGGGTCGGATTGTGGAGAACCGACCCGCCACGAACCCGCCCTCCGCTCCTCGGTTAAACGACGGCTGTTGATCCCGCACACCCTGCCGTCTCATGCCCTCGACGCTCGTCACCGTCCAGGCCCGCCTCGCCAACACCGACTTCTTCGCAGAGGTCCGCGCCCGCGCCGTCACGCTCACCGACAGCGCACTACGGCTGCGCGGGACAGTCGGCTCGCTCCCCGCGTTCGTCCTTGCAGACCTCGCCGCGCACACCGAACGCCTCGTCGTGGCGATTCTCGCTGAGCGTGAGGCGGCGAGCTACCTCCGCAGCGACCTCGAACAACTCGTCGCAGATTCTGCCGACCTGCTCTACCTCCCTCCCACCGGGCAGCATCCGTACGATGCCGGGCAGGTCGCGGACCCGACGCCCATCGCGCAGCGGGCCGACGTGCTCCAGCAACTCCGCGAGGGCTTCGCGGGCATCCTTGTCACGAGCGTCGACGCGCTGAGCGATCTCGTACCGCCGCCGGACACGGTCGCCGACGAGACACTAACGATCCGGCCCGGCGACGAGATCGACCCGCAAGACCTGATGGCGCGGCTTGTCGAGCAGGGCTTCGAGGCCGTCGAGTTCGTCGGCACCCAGGGCGAGGTCGCGATCCGCGGCGGCATCCTCGATGTGTTTCCGTTCGCAGGCGACTACCCCGTCCGCATCGAGTTCTTCGGCGATGAGATCGACGGGCTGCGCGAGTTCGACCCGGCGACGCAGCGCTCCCTCGCCACGCTCCCCGTCGCGCGCCTTGTCCCCAACCTCGACGCTGCCACGACCGGCTCGTTCACGCCGCTCTTTACGCACCTTCCTGACGACACACTCCTCGCGCTCTTCGACAGCCAGCGCCTTGCCGAGCACGCGCAGAGCCGCTATGCCGAGGCGGAGGAGGCCTACGAGGAACGTCTCCGTGATGCAAACACGGACGCCGAGGTGGCCGCCGCCGCGAAGCTCGCCCCGCCCGAGGCGCGCTACCTCACCGGCGATGCCCTGACGGGGGTCCTCAGCCAGCACGGTCGCCTCCTCTTCGGCACATTCTCCGACGACGCGCCGACCGCGCTCGACCTCACCGCCGCGCCGCAGCCCGCGTTCAACAGCGACATGAGTCGGCTGCGGCGGGCACTCGCCGACAACCGACGGCGCGATCTCGACACGGTCATCCTTTGCGACAGCGCCTCCCAGCGAGGTCGGCTGACGGAACTGCTCACCGACGACGACCGCCCGCCCGACGCCACGCTCGTTGTCGAGTCGATCCACGAAGGCTTCGAGGTCTCAGCGGCGGGGCTTGCTGTCTACACCGACCACCAGCTCTTCAATCGCTACCACCGCCCAACGGCGCGGCGGCGCGCGAAGTCGACCGGCGGCCTGAGCCTGCGTGAACTCAAGACGCTTACGCCCGGCGACTTCGTCGTGCACGTCGACTACGGCATCGGGCAGTTCGCGGGGCTTCACAAAATCAAAGTCCGCGAGAAGCAGCAGGAAGCGGTCAAGCTCACCTTCCGCGATGGGGACGCGCTGTTCGTCAACGTGAGTGCCTTGCATAAGCTACACAAATACAGCGGAAAAGAGGGTCATCAACCGCGCCTGACGAAGCTCGGCACGGGCGCGTGGGAGCGACTTAAGGCGCGCACCAAGAAGCGCGTCAAGGACATCGCGCGTGACCTCATCCAGCTCTACGCCAAGCGCAAGCAGTCGACGGGCTTCGGTTTCCAGGCCGATACAATCTGGCAGCAGGAGTTGGAGGCATCGTTCCCCTACGAGGACACCCCGGACCAGGCCGCCTCGGCGCAGGCCGTCAAGGACGACATGGAGCTGCCAATCCCAATGGACCGCCTCGTTTGTGGCGACGTCGGCTTCGGCAAAACTGAGATCGCGGTGCGCGCCGCGTTCAAGGCGGTGCAAGACGGCAAGCAGGTCGCGGTCATCGTCCCGACCACGATTCTCGCCGCGCAGCACGTCGAGACGTTCGCCGAGCGAATGAAGCGCTTCCCCGTGCAGCTCGCTCAGCTTTCTCGGTTTGTCTCCGCCGCTGAGCAGAAAGAGGTTGCCTCGCTCCTAAAAGCGGGTGAGATCGACATCGTTATTGGCACGGTACGACTTTTATCTAAAGACATACAATTCAGAGACCTGGGTCTCTTAGTCGTCGACGAGGAGCAAAAGTTTGGGGTATCGGCTAAGGAGAAGCTCCGAAAACTTCGGCCTGATGTTGACACCCTAACGCTAACAGCCACACCTATTCCGCGAACGCTCCAGTTCTCGCTCATGGGTGCGCGCGACCTCTCGATCATCTCGACGCCGCCGCCCAACCGCCAGCCCATCGTCACGGAGATCCACGCCTACGATCAAGACCTCGTCCGCGACGCGATCCTTTACGAGGTCAACCGCGGCGGCCAGGTGTTCTTCGTCCACAACCGCGTGAAGAACATCGAGGAGGTCGCGGGGACGATCCGGGCGCTCGTCCCGAACATTCGTATTCAGGTCGCCCATGGTCAGATGAAGCCGACCGTCCTCGAAGGCGTCATGCATGACTTCATGGACCGCAAGTTCGACGTGCTCGTCTGCACCAACATCGTGGAGAGCGGGCTCGACGTGTCGAACGCGAACACGATCATCATCAACCACGCCGAGCGCTTTGGGCTGTCGGACCTCCACCAGTTGCGTGGGCGCGTCGGGCGTCGTGGCGAGAAAGCGTTCTGCTACCTCCTCGTCCCGAGCGTGCACACGCTCACGCGCGAGGCCCGGCAGCGGCTGCGCGCTGTCGAGGAGTTCTCCGACCTCGGGAGTGGCTTCAACATTGCCATGCGCGACCTCGACATTCGCGGGGCGGGTGCGCTCCTCGGAGCCGAGCAGAGCGGCTTCATCGAGGACGTCGGCTATGAGACGTACCACCAGATTCTCGACGAGGCCGTGCAGGAATTGCGCCGCGACGAGTTCCGCCAGGTGTTCGACGAGGAGGCTGCGCCGCCGCCGCTCGTCCGTGAGCCCAGCGTCGACATCGGCGAGGACGCGTTCATTCCGGAGGCGTTCGTCTCGAACCATTTCGAGCGGCTCAACCTCTATCGTCGACTCAGCGAAGCGTCGGAGCCAGTGCAGGTGGACGACCTTGCCCGAGAGTTGAGAGACCGCTTCGGTTCGGTCCCGAAGGAGGTGACGCACCTGCTCGCGTCGACCAAGCTCGGCCTGATAGTCACGCCGCTCCGGCTCCTGCGCGTGCAGCTCAAGAACAACCGGCTGTGGCTTGACATGCCCACGCAGGAGGAAGACCTCTACTTCTACGAGGTCGTCTTCAACCCCTTCCTCGAACGGCTCGCGGCGCAGAAGCGGCGGTATGTGTTACGTGACACTAAGAAGGGTCGCCTCCGCGCGATCATCCAGGACGTGAAGGACGTGGCGACGGCCGAGCGCTTGTTGCTGCAGTTGCTGCCGGTCAAGGAGATAGCCGAGGCTGCGTAGGTCGTTAGCGGCCGCCGTTCTGACGTCGAGACATTCGTTGACAGGGTAACCTGTATCCTTCCGGGGTGCCGCCTCGTCTGGCCCAGTGCAACTCGTTTCTTCGCGCTCATCTCTCTGTCTCATGTCCCGTCTTCTTACCGTGGCTGCGCTCGCGTTCGTGCTCGCTAGCGTCTGCTCGGCGCAAGATGCCCGCATCGCCCGCACCTTCGATCTCCCCGCCTTCAACGCGCTTTCGGTCGGACATGGCGTCACCTTCGAGCTTGAGCCTGGGAGTACCCAGCGCGTATCGGTCGAGGCGAGAACATCCGACTTCGACCTCATCGAGGCGGTTGTGGAGGGCTCTGTGCTTGTCGTGCGTCCGTTGGATTGGCGCAATTCCCCGGGCGGGGTCGTGGTCCGAGTGACGGCACCTATGTGGTCGCGGATCGACGGTGGCGGCGGTGCTCGGGTGACCGCGCACTTTGATCAAACAGAACCGCTGGCACTCGACCTCGGTGGCGGCGCCGTCATCACGGCTTCGGGGTCGCTTAACGAACTGACGGTTGAGGCTGGGGGCGGAGCGCGTATCGATGCCGAGGCGCTGATGGCAAGCGAGGTGCGCCTCAACGCGGCGGGTGGCGGGCGCATCCGGCTCCCGAGTTCGCTCTACTTCCAGCCCGACGCCTCCTCAGGTGACACGCGCGTCTACACGACTGCCGCGAATGACGTGGAGTTGCCTGATCCTTACATCGCTCGCGAGCGGACGATTCGCACGGTCGGCAGCGGCGAAGCGGCGATGCAGAGGCGGACCGTGGAGGCGTTCGACGAGGTATTCATCGGCGAGCGTCTGTCGGCCACCATCGTGGTCGGGCCTCAGCGCAGCGTGTCAGTCATGGCCGATGACAACCTCGTGGAGTACGTGGAAACCCAGGTACGAGATGGACGCCTCTATGTCTTTGCCCGCGAGCCGCTGCGAACGAGATCGGGCCTCAGCGCGACGATCACGGTGCCGTCACTCACGCGCCTCGAAACAGGCCCGGACGCCCAGGTTGCCGTGACCGACATTGCCGCCGGCACGTTCGTCCTCCGCGAAGGGCCGCGAGCCATCGTGACGCTGGACGGCACTGCCACGCGCCTCGACGCTGATCTCGACATCGACGCACAGTTGGAGGCGCGTGACCTCCTGGCCGAATCCGTCGTGATCGACGGACAGAGCCAGATCAAGGCGGCCGTCTCGCCGTCGGAATCAGTTCGTGCACGGCTGTATTTCAACACCGACGTGTGCTACACGGGCAACCCAAGCGCCGTCCGGAAGTCGGGGCCTGGGGGCGACTACGCTAAGCTTCGGCGCTGCGACTGATGTCCCCGAACCACAGACCTCGCGATGTTTCACGTGAAACATCGGCACCGAAGATCGGCGCTGGAGCCTCGTTTTGAGGGGTTCAGGCGTACTGCTTCGCCAGCGAAAGCGCCTTCTCGCGGACCCGGTCCTTGAGCACCTGAGGTTCGAGCACGTCAGCGTCGGCGCCCCACCGGAGGAGCCAGCGGGCTACGTAGTCGGGGTTCTCGAAGTAGAACGTCACCTCCGTGCCCCCGTCGCGCTGGACCTCCTCCTCGATGTCGGCGGGCACGCCGCGCCGGGCCCAGCGGTAGGCACGCTCAGCAAACCAGACGCGCATGCGGAGGTTGTTCGGGCTCGTCCCCCGCTCGCGGAGGTGGTCCATCAGGTCGAAGCTGCGCGGCCGCTCGAATGTGCGCATCCGCACCTTCATCGCCCGGATGCGGTCGAGGCGGAAGTTGCGGATGTCGTCGCGCAGTTGGTCGTAGGCGATGAGATTCCAATGGTCGGCGTAGTAGACCAGCCCGAGTGGGTTGACGTTGCGCTCAGTCACCTCGTCACGGCTCAAGACGTAGTAGTCCATCTTGACGACGCGCTGTCGGGCGACGGCTTCCGAGAGCGCGTACCATTTGCCCTCCTCTTCGTCATTGGCACCGGTCGGATTCATGTCCTGCAGGTACGGCGTCAAGACGGTGCTTTCCTGCAACCGATCGATGTAGGAGCGTACCTGTTCGGGCAGTACCGAGCGGATCTTGAGCGCCACGGCATCGGAGTCCGACTTGAGCGAGGCGTCCGGTTGCAGCTTGGCGAACTCCAAGCCCACCAGCAGCGTGGCGGCCTCGCGTGCGGAGAACATCAGCGGAGGGAGCTGATAGCCTTCCAGGATCTCGTAGCCGCCGCCCTCAGCATAGGTGAGCGGGACCCCCGACTCGCCCAGCGTACGGAGGTCGCGGAAAATCGTCCGACGGCTCACGCCAAAGTGCTCCGCGAGATCGCGGCTGGTCATGTTGGGCCGGTTCTGCAGCAGCAGCACCAACGCAAACAGGCGCTCAGTCTTGTTGAGGGAGCGATCGGACTTGGACATGGCGGTGGGGTGGACAGCGGAGACCGAAAGCTACGCGCCGACGCGAAAACGTGGCGGACCACAGGCGCGGGGGCGATCCCGAATGGGACCCGAAACCCCAGTAGGTCCTGGTACCTTGGAGGCGTTCGCTCCTACGCCTCCGCTACTCCGATGCTCCCCATTTTGCCCGTTCTACGAAGCATTGCGCTGGTCTTGCTGCTCGCGTCTTTAGGCTCCCTCGCCCACGCTCAAACCGCGTTGCGCGGGCACCTCGGTGTAAGCGGATTCACCGTCGTCGGAGGCGAGTCGCCGGGGGACCGTTCCTCGTTTGTGTTTCCGACAGCAGGGCTGGTGCTACAGCGCCGCCTGCCCGTGGCAAGGCAGGTTGCTGTCGAGGTCGGGCTCTTCTACATGGGGAAGGGTGCCACGTCAGAGGGGCAAATCAGCATCGACGGGGGCCCGCTCGTGGATGCTGTGACCGAGCTCAGGCTTGCCTACCTAGACGTACCGATCCTGGCGCGTGCCGACGTCAAGTTGAGGCCGGGTGTGACAGTGGGATTTCTCGGCGGGCTGGCCTTCGAGTTTTTGCTGGACGAAGGCATTGAGGTCATCGCGGACGGCGATCGCCGAACGGGCATCATCACCACAGACAATTTCAACGGGACCTCAATCGCAGGCCAGATCGGCGCGGCCCTCGGCATTGAGCGCTACGAGGTTTCCGTCCGCTACCACCGCAGCTTGAGCGACGTCACGAGCGACGATGCAGACGCTGTGTTTACCGACCTTCGGCATAGCGGCGTAATCGTCTCGCTCAGCTATCGACTCTGAGGCCTCACGTCCACGCAGGGTCCGTCACATGCAGACGGACTTTTTCGTCGAAGTAAGCCGGGCCCAGCAGCGGCTTCAGCGGCGTCTCTTCGATGCAAAGCATCGGGCGTCGCTTCGCCAGAACGGCAATCTCGTCACGGAGATCGCCGCCTTTGAGGCAGAGCAAGCCTGGCATCCAGTCGTTCTCGCCGAATGGCACGTCGAGTACGATGCGGCTTCGCTCGTACCACCGCCAGAGCGCGTCGAGGGGTGCGGTGGCGCGTGAGACGGCATAGTGTGCACGCCAGCGCCATTTCTCTGCGCGGGTGTGGTGGACGTGCACGTTCGTGAGCCGGAGTTGGCTTGCCATGTCCTCGATGGCGCGGAGCTTCTTGAGCGTACTGTCCACGAGGTGAAACGTCACGGCCGGAAAGCGAATGGCGAGAGGCACGCCTGGCAGCCCCCCTCCTGTCCCGAAGTCGGCAACGGCGCAGTCGTCGGGAAAGCTATGCTCGGCGAGCGCGAGGCTGTGCAGGATATGCCGCTCAAAGACGACCGCCGAGTCTGTGGTTCGCGAGATCAGGTTGACCCGCGCGTTCCAGTCGAGGAGTAGGCGCTCGTATTCAGCAAGTTGGTCTCGCTGCTCAGTCGTGCAGGCGTCGAGCGGATTCCAAGAGCTCATGTGCGTCTACGCCTCATTTCGAGCTGTTTCACGGTGCGATGTTTCACGTGAAACATCGGCAGGAGCATCGGCGCCATCGCCAGAAGGCGTCGCTCCCCTCCGCTTGAAGAGCACCATCAGCGCTGAGATGTCAGCCGGGCTGACGCCGCTGATCCGGCTAGCTTGGCCGAGCGTCTCCGGTCGGATCCTAGCGAGCTTCTCCCGCGCCTCCATCGTGATTGCGCCGACCGCGTCGAAGTCGAAGCCCGCCGGCACACGGTAGCGTTCAAGTTGCTGCATCTTCTCGACCTGTGCCTGCTCGCGTTCGAGGTAACCCGCGTACCGGAGTGCCGTCGCAGCCTGCTCCAGCGTCGACTCCAGGCCGGGGCCTTTGGTCACGAGGTGCTGCCGTTCAGTCGCGTCGAGAAGTGCGGCGAGGTTGACCTCGGGGCGCAGCGCGAGCTTGCCGAGCTTCAGCCCCTGCCCCACCGGCGTCGAGCCGATCGATTCGAGGTAGCCGTTCACCTCCTCGGGCCTGACGGACGCGCCCTCGACGGCCGTGATGGTTTGCGCCAGTGCCGCTTCCTTCGCACGCATCCGCGCGAGGCGCTCCTGCGTGGCGAGCCCGAGGTTATGCCCAAGCTTCGTGAGCCGAAGGTCGGCGTTGTCCTGACGCAGCAGCAGGCGGTACTCCGCACGGCTCGTGAACATGCGGTAGGGCTCGTCCGTCCCCTTCGCCACGAGGTCGTCGATCAGCACGGCGATGTAGGCCTGGTCACGGGTGAGCACAAGCGGAGTCTCGTCACGAAGCCGCTGAACGGCGTTGATGCCTGCGATGAGGCCCTGCGCTGCGGCCTCCTCGTAGCCTGTCGTCCCGTTGATCTGCCCGGCGAAGAAGAGTCCGTCGATGGCCTTCGTCTCCAGCGAGTAGCGAAGTTGGTACGGTGGGACGTAGTCATACTCGATCGCGTACCCTGGCCGCAGCATGTGTGCCTGCTCCAGCCCGGGGATCTGTCGCAGCGCCGCCACCTGCACTGCTTCGGGCAGGCTCGTCGAGAAGCCGTTGACGTAAACCTCGTAGGTGCCGCGCCCCTCGGGTTCGAGGAAGAGCTGATGCTGCTGCTTGTCAGCGAAGCGGTCGATCTTGTCCTCGATCGACGGGCAGTAGCGAGGGCCGCGTCCCTGGATGCGGCCTGCGAACATTGGGCTGCGCTCGAAGCCGGTGCGGAGCGTGTCGTGGACGTCCGTGCTGGTGTAGGTGAGCCAGCACGAGAGTTGCCCGTCGGGGAGCGCGTCGCTCATGAAGGAGAACGGCGACGGCTCGGTATCGCCCGGCTGCTCCTCGCAGACGCTGTAGTCGATGGTACGCCCGTCGATGCGCGGTGGCGTGCCGGTCTTGAGGCGGCCGAGTTCGAAGCCGTGCTGTTCGAGGCACGCGCTCAGGCCGACTGCCGCGCGCTCGCCGCTGCGGCCTCCGCCGAACTGCCGCTCGCCGATGTGGATCGTGCCGTTGAGGAACGTTCCACTCGTGAGGATGACGCACGGGGCGTAGAACTCCTGCGCCGTCTGGGTGCGGATGCCGATGGCGTGCTTGCGTCCCCCCCGCTCTTCCACGACTACCTCTACGGCCATGTCCTGCCGGAAGAAAAGCGTCGGGATCGCTTCGAGTTCTTCGCGGACGGTGGCAGCGTAGGCCGCGCGGTCGCTCTGCGCGCGAGGGCTCCATACGGCTGGCCCCTTGCTACGGTTGAGCATCCGAAACTGCACGCCTGTCCGGTCGGTGACCCGACCCATGAGTCCGCCAAGCGCGTCGATCTCGCGGACGATCTGCCCCTTCCCGATCCCGCCGATGGCCGGGTTGCACGACATCCGCCCGATGGCTTCGAGGCTCATCGTGACGAGCAGCGTGCGCGCACCCATCCGTGCGGCAGCATGCGCAGCCTCGGAGCCTGCATGGCCTGCGCCTACCACGATCACGTCGAACGAATGCGCCGAGTCAATGTGAGGCATAGCTAACGATCAAGCTAAAAGACAAGATGTTTCACCGTGAAACGTGTACGTTATAAGCTAAAACCACGCTCGTTTGGGTTGGAATCGTCGGTTCAGCGAGGCTCTTCCACGAAGGCAGCGCACTTCAGATCCCTGTGCGGGGGCTCATAGCTTCGATCCGGGGGCATTTCACCGGGCGGAGCGAGACGATGGGACGAGAAAGCGGAGAGCCGGTGAGATGTGGAATCGTGCTGATTCGTGGCGGTGTAGTTGGCCGAGCTACATGACAACCTCGTGGGTCCCCGCGTACGCGGGGACGACCCGATGAAGGGACCAGGTCACGCCGCTCAGCGAACCTCAAACCAGTGACGATAGCGGACGACGCGAGCGTCCCACGAGGGGGCCGTAGGCGACCGAACCAGTGACCAAAGGTCGCAGGCGGTCCTACAGATCCAGGTAGCGCATGAACTGCTCGACGCGGTACTGCAGCTCCTCGTCGCGCTCTTCCTCGCCGAAGGTGGCGGCCACACGGTAGCCGCGTTGCTCAAGCACAGCGCGGATGCGGCTGCTGTCTGACACATTGAGCTTGAGCGTCACGCGGACGATCCCACTCGGCTCATGCTCGCTTGCGACACTGAGCACCTTCGCGCCGTTCTGCTCGACGACGTAGATCATCTGTCCGAGCGCGTAGTCGCGTTCGGGCATCTCCAGCACGACGATGCTGCCCGCGTCGCCGACGGAAAGCATGCGCGAGAGCGTGTCGAAGAGCGTCGTCCGGCGCACCACGCCGAGCAGCACCTCGTCCTCGTCTACCACGGGGAGCACGTCGAGGTGGTGGCGCATCATCTGGAGCGCAGCCTCGAAGCTGTGCGTGTCCCTGCGAACCCGGACGGGCTTGCCAGCAGGAAGTTTGCCGATGGGCGTCCTAGCACCGGCGTGTTCCATGAGCTGCGTCTCGGAAACAAGCGCGACCAGCCGGCCCTCGGCGTCCACGACGGGGAACTGCTCGACCTCGGCCTCCACCGCTTCGGTGAGGGCGTCAAAGACGGCGTCGTCCGCGCGAAGCGGTTCGAGCGTCAGGTCGAGAAGGTCTTGGACAGTCATGGTGGCTCAGACGGCACACGGAGGCACGTGTTTCGATACCCCCGAGAGCGGGTCAATACTCATGCCAAGCGATCAGCGATGCGCCAGGCGCGAGTGGTGATGGTGGTACGGGTAAGAACTACGACCGGACGCGGCGAAGCTGCAAGGTCTTTCGCTGGCCGATCCTAGCCGAAACGGCCCAGCGCTGGACATCATCTACGCTGAGCGCACGGTGTCGCTCACGAGCGCGTCGGGAATCGCCGTTGCCTGGCCGTCGCCGCTCAGGAGGGCATCGGGACCGAGCGTCGAGACGACGCGGAGGTCGGCGAAGCGGGTGAGCATGCGGTCGAGGTCGTCGGCGTTCTTCGGCGCGACCCGGTAGCGGATCACGAGCGCGGGGATCGCGGTCGAGTCATCAGCCGCGCCCTCCAGGATCGCCGTCACAGGCACTTCCGTGTGCACCTCGGCAACCTTGTGGAGATACGAGCGCTCCTTGCCCGCGCGGACGGGCAGCACGACGGCGTGCTCGCGGTAGTCGGCCTCGATCACGTCGAGCAGTTGCTCGCGCAGCCGATCCAGCCCGATGCCGCGCAGCGCGGAGACGAATGCCGCGTTCTCGTACGACGCCCGGAGGCTCGCCAGCAGGCCGCGCTCCTCCAAAACGTCGAGCTTGTTGAAGACCATCAGCGTCGGCTTGTCGAGTGCGCCCAGGTCCTTCAGCGTCTGGTTGACGACGCGGATGTGGTCTTCGAAATACGGGTGGCTCGCGTCCACGACGTGCAGGAGCACATCGGCCTCGCGCGTCTCGTCGAGCGTGCTCTTGAAGCTCTCGATGAGCTTGTGCGGGAGCTTGCGGATGAAGCCGACCGTGTCCGAGAGCAGCACCGGCTTGTTGGGCGCGAGGAAGGCCTTGCGCGTCGTCGCGTCGAGCGTGGCGAAGAGGCGGTCCTCGGCGTGCACCTTGGCGTCCTCGGCGAGCGCGTTCATCAGCGTCGACTTGCCCGCGTTGGTATAGCCCACGAGCGCGACGCGCGTCTGGTCGGCGCGGCCCTTGCGCTGGGTCGTCCGCTGCCGGTCGATGCGGTCGAGCTTGTCCTTCAGGACGGCGATACGGCGGCCGATGAGGCGGCGGTCCGTCTCGATCTGCGTCTCGCCCGGCCCGCGCATCCCGATGCCGCCCTTCTGGCGGGAGAGGTGCGTCCACTGGCGCGTGAGGCGCGTCACGAGGTAGTCGAGCTGCGCGAGTTCCACCTGTGTCTTGGCCGTCGCCGTCTTCGCGCGTCCGGCGAAGATGTCCAGGATCAGCCCCGAGCGATCTACGAGCTTGCATTCGAGCTCGCGCTCCAGGTTGCGCGCCTGTACCGGCGAAAGGTCGTCGTCGAAAATGACGAGGTCCGCCTTGCGCTTCTCGACGAGCTGCCTCAGCTCCTGCACCTTGCCCTTGCCGATGTACGTCGCGACGGCGGGCGTGGTCATGTTCTGCGTGAGGCGGTCGGTCACGTCCGCCCCGGCCGTGTCGGCTAGGAGTTCGAGTTCATCGAGGCTCTCGTCGAGATGATAGCGGGTCGTTTCGGGCGTCTGGACGCCTACGAGGATCGCGGATTCGCGGGTGGTCTTCGGCTGCAAACGAAAGCGGGTCGGTGGATGAACGGAGGGCGTTTCCGAGAACGTTGCACAAAAGCCGCGCTCTGGAAAGCGTGCCCCTTCAACTTTCTGTGGCGCCTTGGGTTGCGGTTTGGCTGCGACGCCACACGATCTTTGCGCGAGCGGTGAGCTTGGTTGCTCACTCGTTCTCGGCCACCAACCGCTCCAACTCCCCAAACAACGCCACGGCAGCGTCAGGTAGCGCAGCGGCGTTGAGCCGCGTCCCAAGCGATGCATCGCCGATCTCGATCCAAATCTCGGCCACAGGAGCATCATAGGTCAGTGTGATAGGATCGCCCTCGGATGGGAAGCGGATGCCGCAGATTGTCTCGTAGGCAAAGCGGTAAAGAGGACGAACGATCGCAGCAACAGAGTCTGGCTCTACCAACAAAGGGCTTATGGATCGCACCTCCGGTTGACTGGAACCCGAGGTTGGGGACGTGTTCATGGTGAGAGTCATCCACATCTGATCCAGATGGAAAAGCTGCGAGTGGTCGCGACCAGTTCGACTTGCAGTAAGCCCAAACGTGTCAGGAAAATCTGAGGGAAGAGCGCAGGGCGTCTGGGAGGACGCGGGGAGCGCAATCAGCGCGCACAAGAGGGAAAACGAACGATGCATGAGAGAGGGTATTGACCGAGCGCACCCGTTCGAAACCCATTCTCTCCCGCCCTCAAACACTCACACCTGCACACTCTCCGACCGCCACCGCATCGCCACGAGCATCTCGGCGACGAGGAACGCGAGCGCGACCCACAGGAACGTCTTCCAGAGTTCGATGCCCGCACGCTCGGTCTGCAACTGCTCGGCGGCACGTAGGCCCGCACCTCCGGCTGCATCCAGGAGGCGAACAGGTCGGCCTGTGGCTTCGGCAAGCGCGTCGCGAGCATCGGTGGCATCGAGGCGCGTCAGGTTCGACTCGCGGGCGTCGAGGTTCGCGGCGATGCGGCGGAGCAGGGTGTTGCCCTGCCGCACGTCGTAGACGCCGGGCGCAGGTATGGCCTCGGGCGGCACGTCGACGAGCAGCGCGCCCGGCAACGCACGCTGCTCCGGTACCGTCTCCGAACCCACGTCCTCCGGTGCAACGAGCCGGACCGGCGTGCCCTCGCGGACGCCGCCGAGGCGAAGCGTGGCGAGCTCGCCGACCGTGAACCGGGTAGCCTCGTCGTCCTCGTTCTGCGCAAGGTAGAACGCCGAGCGGTAGAGTAGCGGCACGAACAGCCCGCGCACCGAAAAGTCGCTCCACGCTGGGTCGGGCGCGACGGCGTAGACAAGTGCGGTGCCCTGGCCATGGCGCACCTCCTGCAGGAACGGTCGCCCGCCGGGTAGCGCGATCAGCGTTTGCTCGGTACCGCCGCCAGGCGCGTAGGTCGCGGCGAAGAACACATCGGGCTGTTCGAGACGGCGCTGGGTGTCGTCTGCGCTAAAGATGCCGTCGAAGAGCGGGTGCTCGGTGTCCACGCGGTCGAACGAGCCGATGGGCGGGCCGCCCTCCTGTCCCACCGTGCCCGCGAAGCGCCCGCCGCCGAGTGCGCCGAGCAGCGTCGAGAGGTCGCCGGTGTTGTCGCCGGGGAAGACCAGCAGGCCGCCGCCTGCCTCGGCATAGCGCGCGAGCGCCGCGGTCTCGCCTGAGGAGAGCGTTGCCGGGCCGACGAGCACCACGCCGTCGTAGGCGTCGAGGCTGGCGGCGGGAAGCGACGCCTCGGGGATCGTAGTCACATCGAACGCGGTGCGGTCATCCGCGACCGTGAGAGCAAGCGCCACGAGGTCGGCGCGCTGGCCGTCGCCCTGGACCACGAGTAGGCGGCGCGTCGCAGGGACATGGAGCGCGAAGTGACGCACGTCGTCCGCCTCGAAGGCATCGGCCTCGATCTTGACGGTGCCTGCGAGCCAGCCGCGCGTCGGGGGCGTCGCGGTCAACGGGACGGTCGTCGGGACGCCCGGTGCGAGGCTCGCCGCCGTCTCCGCCACGGCCTGCCCGTCCAGGAGGACGCGTACGGCCACGTCGTCAAGCGGCGCGTCAGAGTAGTTCACCAGCGTCGCCGAAAGCCGTACCGGCTGTCCGGCTTCGACGATGCGGCTCTCGACGCGCGCATCGGTCACGGCCACGTTCGCCGAGCGCCCCGCGCCGACTGGTAGCAGCGTCAGCGCGAGGTCATCGGGGATGCCGATGCCGGTGGAGTCGACGAGCGTTGCTTGCTGCGCGTCGGTCACGACTACGATCTCGCGGTTGAGGTTGGCCGCGTCCTCCAGCAGACTTGCCGCCTGCGCGATGGCATTGGTCAGGGTTCGCGCGCCCGGGGCTGCCTCCAACTGCTCAATGGCGTCGAGCGCGGGCTCGGCCGTCGAGAACGAGGCGGGCTGCACGTTCTCCGTGGGCGCGGTCGGGACGAGGACGAGTTCGTCGCCCGGCTCCAGGCTCTCGGCGAGTGCGGCGGCGAGGTCGCGGGCCTGCCCGAGGTAGTCCCCCTGCGCGTCGCGCTGCGTCATCGAGAGGGAGTTGTCGATCACGACGGCCATCGAGGTCGGCACGCGTCCCCCAAACAGCCCCGCCCAGGCACCCTCGACGGCGGGCCGCGCGAACGCCAGCACGAGGCAGAGGATCGCGAGCGTTCGTAGCGCGAGGAGCAGCCACTGCTTGACGCGCACGCGCCGCATCGTCGAGCGCTGGAGTTCCTTGAGGAACGCGAGCGTCGAGAAGTCCACCTGCCGCGGCTTGCGGAAGTTGAAGAGGTGGATCAGCAGCGGGATCGCCGCCGCCGCGAGGCCGAGCAGGACAAGGGGGTTGAGAAAGGTCATGCAGCAGGAACGGCGCGGCGCTAGGGATTCGTGAGCGCGGTGTTGAGGGCAAGCTCGGTCCGAAGATCGACCCCCAACAGCGACGCCGTCCGCCCCGTTCCTCTCACCCTCAGCGCGTCACCGTGAGCCGCCGCGTTTCGATCCGGCCAGCCGTTTCCAGGCGCACGACATAGACCCCCGCCGGGAGCCTGCTGAGGTCGAGGCTGATCGCGTGCGTCCCGGCAGCGCGCGGGCTATCGAGGCGACGGACAGTACGTCCGAGAAGGTCGTAGACCGCCAAGCGTACTGGCGCGGCTTCTGCGAGGCCGAACGTGAGCGTCGCGCGTCCTGGGGTTGGGTTGGGGTAGGCAGCCAGTTCGAGCGGTGCGGGCACGCCCTCGTCTGATTCGGCGTCGACGGGCTGGCCATCGATGGTGGAGAAGAGCGTGACGGTGCCGTTGCTCGCGCGGTTGAGCCAGGCGACGAGGTAGTCGTCGCGCCAGGCTGCAATAGCTGGGAGTCCGGTCTCGGCAGAGCCGAGTTGCTCAGCCGGGCCGAGCGGCTGGCCCGTCTGGTCATAGCGTCGCACGAAGGCCCGGAGGCCCGTCGAGGCGGTGTCGGTCCACGCGACGGCAAACGCCCCGTTCGGACGCACGGCGACTTCGGGGCGGGCGTAAATCTGCCCGCTCCCGTTGCTCACCTGCACGTTTCCACCGACGGGTTGCCCGCTCGCGTCGAGGCGCTGCGCGAAGATGTCGCCCTGCGTCCCCGTCCGCGTGTCGGCCCACACGGCGACGCGCTGTCCCGACCCGTTGCCCGACACGGAGGGCGCGAGGCTGAACGTACCCGTGGGCGCATCGCTGAGGATGACCTCGCTGCCAGCCAGCGAGGCCGTGCCATTCGCCACCGTGGCACGGCGCCCGGCAACGCGGCACGACTGCAGTTGCGCGATCACCTGCTGGCTCTGCACCACGAACTGGTAGGGGCACCGCTGCCAGACCAGCTGCACGTTGCGCCCGGCCGCCGCAACGTCTGGGGAGGTATGAATCTCCTGCTGCGAGAATGGGTCGCCCGGATGCATCATCACCTCGGGCACCGTGGTAATACTCTGCTGCGAGAACGGTGCGACCACGCCGCCTACGACCACGTGCATCACGCTGTTGTCGACCTCCGGGTCGCCCCCGCCGCCGAGGCTGAACCGCCCGTCTTGCACGAGGAGGATATCGCGCTCCGTGAGGGCGATGCGCGGGTTGGCTTCCTCCGAGAGGCCGTCGAACGTCGGCTTGTACTGCACGCAGCGGTCGGTGCCCGGGTTGAGGTCCACGACGCGGCCGTCGGGCGCGATGACGCCGAGCACTGTCTCGGAGCCTTGCTGGAAGCCGTTGAAGAGGTCACGAAGGCCGCCGTGCAGCATCGCTACGTAGAGCGTGCCATCGGGCCCATATTCCAGCTCGACCTGGGCGAGGTAGTCGCTATTCCAGATGTCGGTGCCGAGGCACACGTCCTCTGGCTCGAACGTGATGGGGGCACCGAGCGAGCGGCCGTCAGCCGCGAAGCGCTGCACACGGACGCGCCACTCGTCGAGCGGTTGCGCCTGGACAAAGGCCTCGTAGGCGATGGCGTAGGAACCGTCCGGAGCGACCGCGACCTGCGGGCGGCCCACCGCCAGCGACGTGCGCGACGAGGACGCTGCGAGACGCTGGGCGAGGGCCATCGCATCTGACGGCGTGGTGGACGACGGTAACGCGGAGGGCTGCTGCGCAACCGCCACACTGGCGGGCGTGAGCACGAGGAGGAGCGCGAGAGCAACACGAACAAACATGGCAAGGGCGTGCAACGGTGCGAGAGATCGGTCTACCCTGTCAAGCAGCAGACTCAGACAAAACGGACCACGCCGTCCCACAAGACCACCCCGCGAAACGGAGAATCTGGGAGAACGAGGGCCGCACCTTGACTCACCCGCTCTCATCCGGCACCTTACTCACGGCAACACCGCCTCACCGCAACACGGCTGCACCCGCTTTGGACTACGATCCCGTCAAAGACCGCCTCGGCGACCTCGCCGAGAAGAGCCCCGTGCTCACGAAGGGCTTCTACCGTACGCTCGATCTCGTCTTCCTGCGGGCGTGGTACGTCCACCGCCGCCTCCGCGCGCTCATCGCCCGGCTCCCGCAAGACCGTCCCGTCGACGTGCTCGACGCAGGGACCGGCTTTGGGCAGTACGCCTACTTCCTCCTCCGCGAGTTTCCCAACGTCCGCGTCCACGCCGTGGACATCAAGGACGACTACCTCGACCGCGCCGAGCGGTTTTTCAAACAGACGCCCTACGCCGACCGCGTGAGCTTTGGATGGCGCGATCTCACCGCGCCGCAGCCGGAGACGGACGCCTACGACCTCATCCTCTCCGTGGACGTGATGGAGCACATCGAGGACGACCGCGGCGTCTTCCGCAATTTCCGTCAGATGCTACGACCGGGCGGCTACGTCCTCGTCAACACGCCGAGCGACCTTGGCGGGTCGGGCATCACCGAGGAGGGCCAGGATAGCTTCATCGGCGAGCACGTC
Organism: Bacteroidota bacterium; assembly: GCA_039821555.1. Lineage (NCBI taxonomy): Bacteria > Pseudomonadati > Bacteroidota > Bacteroidota bacterium. The sequence goes on along the minus strand of JBCBNX010000002.1, from coordinate 270,569 downwards.
CGCGACGGCTACAACGTCGGCGAGCTCTACGGGAAGCTCGACACAGCGGGCTTGACGCCGGTGCTGCACGAGTACACGTATGGGCGCTACGGCTCGGTGGCGTGGCGGCTGCTCGTGAAGTGGCCGATCCAGGCGCTCAACGCCTCGTGGCTGACCGCGCCGCTGGTGGGGACCTATTACCTCGGGGCGCTCCCCGCTGGCCTCGCGCTCAACCGCGCCGACCTCCAGACGCCGAACGAGGAAGGCACGGGCCTGCTCGTCGTTGCGCAGAAGCCCGCGTGAGCGTCACTCGGCTCGCGTGTACGCGACCACCCACATGTCCGTCCACGTCGCGCCGTCGTCGGTCGAGCGCTGCCAGCGCCAGGTGAGCGCGTCGTCGGTTACGTCGGTCCAGGTCATGCGGTTGATCTGCGTCTGGCCTTGGGGGTTCTGGAACGGCGCGGTGCGCACTTCCATCGGCTCGGCGTCGGGGGTGCCGGTGAAGAGCAGGTAGCCGCCCGCGTTGTCCACCCACGTCTGCTTCCACAGTCCGGAACGTGCGTCGAAGACGGAGACGCTCTGCCCCGCGAAGCCCGTGCCGCCGGGCGTGGTGTCCTGGAAGTCCTCGAGGACGACCCACCCGCCGAGCGTCTTAGCGATGGTGTTGGTTCCCTTCCCGTCCGATCCGTCGGCGTTGGTCCAGGTGAGGTCCCAGGTGCCGAGCCAGAAGTCGAGCGCGGCGACCTCGGGCTGAGTGCAGGGCGTGGGCTGCTGCGACGAGGCCACAGGGACGAGCAGCAAGAGGGCGAGGAGTTGAAGGACGTAGCGCATCACGAGCGGAAGGTAGGCGATCAGGTGTCGAGCAAAGAAACCACCCCCTGCTTCTCTCCCCATGAAGGGTCGAGAAGCTGTCTCCCTCGGCGTCAAGGGGGACAGGTCGAGCGAAGCGAGACCAGGGGGTGCCACTAGCGGACCAGCGTGAGGCGCTTGGTGGTCGTGCCGCTGCCGGTTTCGAGGCGGTAGAGGTAGACGCCCGCGCCGAGGCGCTGCCCGGTAGCGTCCGTGGCGTCCCACTCGACGGTGTGCTCTCCGGCGACCTGTGGGGCTTCCACGAGCTTCGCCACGCGGCGGCCGAGGAGGTCGTAGACTACCAGCGTCACCGCGTCGGCCTCGGGGAGGACGTAGCGGATCGAGAGGGCATCCGCCGACGGGTTCGGGTAGGCGGCGTCGAGAGCCAAGCGATTCGGCGTGACCGGCGTGACTGGTTCGCTCGTGACGGGCGTAAGGCTGCCGCCCTCCTCCGCGATCACGAAGCGGTTTACCTCCACGTTCTCGAACACGTCCTCCATGCCCGAGGGCCACGCGATGGTGAGCCGGTCGATCTGCGCGGCATCGCCGAGGCCGAAGTGGACGTAGAGGCTGCTGTGCCCGTTGAACGTGTTCTGCGCCGACACCTCGCGGGTGAGCGTCTGCGCCACGCCGCCGATGGTCGTCTCGGCGCGGAGGATGGTTCCGAGACCCGCGCGGTTCGAGGCGGTGCCTTCGAGCTTGAGTTTGAGCCAGCCACCGGGCGCGCTGCCCTCGCTCGCGTCGTTACGGTAGAGTTTCGTCGCATAGATGGCCCCGAACGAGCGTGGGAAGACGGGCACCGCCACGAGGTCGAGGTCGCCGTCGTTGTCGTAGTCTCCCGCGGACGCGCCGTAGATGCCCATCGTCAGATCGCTGAAGAGCCGGGCGTTGGCGCTGAACGTGTAGCTGGGCGGCCCCCCGTTCTCGTAGAACCGAGCGGGTTGCCCTTGCTCGTTGACGACGAAGACATCGAGGTCGCCGTCGTTGTCGTAGTCGCCCCACACGTTGGCGAGCGAGGCGTCGCTGTCGTTCACGAGCACGCTGCGCGCGATCGGGACAAAGGTGCCGTCGTCGTTGCGGAAGAGTTCGTTGGCGACGTTGCCGTAGTTGGTCACGTAGGCGTCGAGGTCGCCGTCGTTGTCGTAGTCGATGACGTTCCACGTCTGGCCGTCGCGTGCTTGGTCGAGCGGCCCGCCCTCGATGCGCTCGAACGAGGCGCTGCCCGTCTCGGTGAGGAGGTTGCGGTAGAGGTAGTCGCGGTCGATGGTGCCGTTGGCCGGGCCACTGCCGATGAAGAGGTCCTGGTCGCCGTCGGCGTCGTAGTCCATCCAGCGCCCGACGGTGTACGGCGCGAGGCCCTCGGTGACGGGCGTGTCGTCTACGCGCACGAAGCCGCCGTTGCCCGCGTTGCGGTAGAGCGTATTGCTGAGAGGCTGGTCGACCGGCGGGATGAACCCAGCGGGGTTGGCGATGAAGAGGTCGACGAGGCCGTCGTTGTTGTAGTCGCCCCAGGAGCAGGTCCAGCCGCGCGAGTTGGGGTCGGCGCCGAGGCCGCCCGACGTCTGGGTGGCGCCGCTGACGCGGATGAGGCGCCCGCCGTCGTTTCGGTAGATGCTAGACACCGGTGCGCCCGCGATGCAGGCGTCGAGGTCGCCATCGTTGTCATAGTCGGCCCACGACTGCCCGTGGCTCGACGGCCAGATGTCGAGGAGGTCGCCCGCGTCGACGGTCCCGGCAAGGTCGGTGAACGTGCCGTCGCCGTCGTTGCGGAAGTAGGCCCCGGGGAACGAGACGCTGGGGTTGCCGACGTAGAGGTCAAGATCGAGGTCGCCGTCGATGTCGACCCACGAGGCGCCGTAGGAGAACGGGCTGTTGGTGGCGATGGGTGTGTCCTGGATGAGGGTGAACGGCTGGGCCGCGAGGACGGGCGCGAGGAGGAGCGCCAGCGCGGCAGCGTAGCAGAGGCGAGGCATGGGAAGACGGGTTGGTGAACGGGTCGGTCCAAGCCTCGCCCCGATGCCTTGCGGGAGGCCTTCGGAAGCTGTGAGGGAGCTGTGAGGATCGGCTGAGGCGGCCCGTGCACGGCCGTTGGGGCTCGGCTACCGACCGCTCGCGCCACGATCCGCGCAACCTCGGAGCGCCGCGCCGTACGCTCCAGCATCACACTCGGCGGCGCTTGTTCTCCCATGCCCGATCACGCTTCTGCTTCTCGCTCGGCAGCCGTTCTTGGCGACGGCTTTCGCCTCGATGGCTGGACCATCCGGCCGCGTGCCCACGAGTTGGTGCGCGGCACTGAGGTCGTCCGCGTCGAGCCGAAGCCGATGGAGGTTCTCGTCTGCCTCGCAGCGCGCGCCGGGCACACGGTCACGCGCGACGAACTCCTCGACGCTGTGTGGCCGGAGGTCTTCGTCTCCGAGAGCACGCTCAGCCGCTGCGTCTCGCAGCTCCGCAAGGTCTTCGGTGACGACCCACAGGCGCCCCGCGTGATCGAGACGATCCCGCGATCGGGCTATCGGCTCATCGCGCCCGTGACGCCGCTCACGGCGGGCGACGGCCTTGCCACGGCGTTCGACGGCGAGTTCGAGGGCGTCGTCACGCTGGACATCGCGCCGCCCGCCTTGCCTGCGTCCCAGCCGATGTCAGCCGTTCCGGGGAAGAGCCGCGCTGGACGGCTCGGCGTGGTGCTGGTCGGCATGGTTGTGCTCACACTCGCGGCACTCGCGCTCAGCGGTCGTTGGGGCGGCACCACGTTAGAACCGCTGACCGTCACGCCGTTCGACCTCGAACCGGGTGTCGCGTCGAGCGCGGCATGGTCGCCCGACGGGAGCCGCGTGGCCTATGTCCGCCGCTCGGACGACGGAGGGCGCCCGACGGCCGCGCTGCTCGTCCGCACCTCCGCCGACACGCCGCCGCTGCGCCTGGACGACGGCACGGCCTACGTCGCTGCCCCCGCGTGGTCGCCCGACGGTATCGAGATCGCGTTCGTCCGCTGCGCCGACGCGGGGTGCCGCCCCTATGCTGTGCCCGCGCTCGGCGGTACGCCTCGCCGCCTCGCCGAGGTGCTCGTGAGCCCATCCGGGATCGCCTGGCTGAGCGACGGATCGCTGGTGGTCGCCCCCCGCCCTGCCGAGGGGGAACCGGCGCCTCTCGCTCGCCTCGACCTCAGCACGGGTGCCGTCACGCCGCTCACGGCTCCGCCTGCCACCGCACGCGGCGACTGGATGCCGACGCCCTCGCCCGACGGTCGCTGGCTCGCGTTCGGGCGGCGCACGGTAGCGGGCGGGCAAGACCTCTATCGGCTCGACCTCGCTGACCTAGACGCACCCCCTGAGCGCTTGACCCGTGACGACGCCGACCTCGCGGGTGTCACGTGGACGCCCGACGGTCGTGCGCTGCTCCTGTCGTCCAACCGCACCGGCGTCTACGCGCTCTGGCGGCTCGATCCCCGCCGCCACACGCTCACACCCGTGTCGAGCGTGCCCGCGCGCGACCCTGGTGGCCCGGCGCTAGCCGGCGAGGCGCTCATCTTCGAGGAATGGCTGTTCGAGATCAACCTCTGGCGCTACGATCTTGCCGATCTCGAAGCGGAGCCCGAGCGGCTCGTGGCCTCGTCCGCGTGGGACATGCACCCGCACTATAGCAAAGGTGGCCAGGGCCAGGCCGGTCGCCTCGCGTTCGTTTCTAACCGCAGCGGCCCGCCTGAACTGTGGCTCGCCGACGCCGACGGCAGTCGAGCGCAGCGCCGCACGCAGTTCGACGGCCCTGCCGTGGAGTCGCCCCGGTGGCATCCCGACGGGCGGCGGCTCGTCGTGCAGACACGCCAGGACGAGCGCGCGGTGCTGATGCTGCTCGACGCCGAGGGCGGACCGCCGCAGCCACTCACCACGCTTGATGCCGATGCCCGCCACCCGCGCTGGTCGCAGGACGGTACGTCCGTGCTCTTCGCTTCGAATCGCGGGGGCACGTGGCAGTTGTGGCGTGTTGCAATTGAGGGCGGAACGCCGGAGCGCATCCCGGGCACGGCCGGCGCCATCGTCGGCGCTGAGGGACCCGACGGGGCGCTCCTCGTCGCGCGCTACGGCGAACCCGGCCTATGGCGCATCGACCCGGACAGTGATAACAACCCGGACAGCAGGGAGGCGACTCCGTTGCTGGCCGACCTCGCCGATCCGCTCGCGTGGACCGTCGCGGACGATGCCTTGGTCTACCTCGCCCAGAGCGACTCGGCGCAGGCGCTCGTTCGCTGGGAGCCGGGCTCGGGGCAGCGCACCGAACGCGTGCTCCCCTCGGTGCAGCAGCTGCCTGGCACGCCCGTGCTCACGGCCTCTGCGGACGGTACCGTCGTCGTGTTCGCCCAGGTCGATCACGTCGAGAGCGACCTCGTGCGCGTGGACGGCTTCAAGTAGAAGGGTGGACGTGTGCAGGTATGAAGGTGTGGACGTAGGAGGCGAGCGGCCTCTGAAGCACGGAGGTACGGAATCACCGAAGCACTGACGCTGGGCTAGATAAAGTCGCGATCTCCCCCGGATTGAGAGCGGTATCGTCACCGTGTACCCCCTTCGCGGACACTTCGCCTCGGGTGGACGAGCATTTCGAGCACGGGCGGTTGGCGGGCCGAAGGGAGCAGGTTAGATTGCGTGGACCCGCACCCGGCGCGGGTCGCCTGCCCGTCCCTGACCGCTGCCAGCCGTACCCCGCCGTGCCTACGCTCCCGACCGCTACCGCCCCCGGCCGTGTGCCCTCGCCTGAGGGCGCCCCCCCCCACACGAAGTACCTCTTCGTCACCGGCGGCGTCACGTCGTCGCTCGGCAAGGGCATCATCTCAGCGTCGCTGGGACGCCTGCTCGAAGCGCGCGGCCTGCGCGTCACGGTCCAGAAGTTCGACCCGTACATCAACGTGGACGCGGGGACGATGAACCCCTACGAGCACGGCGAGGTCTACGTCACCAAGGACGGCGCGGAGACGGACCTCGACCTCGGGCACTACGAGCGCTTCCTCGGCCGCGAGACCACGCAGGCCAACAACGTCACGACGGGCCGTGTCTACTCGGGCGTGATCCAGAAGGAGCGCGCAGGCGAGTACCTCGGTAAGACCGTTCAGGTGGTCCCGCACGTCATCGACGAGATCAAGGCGTGGATGCGCGCCCTCGGCGACACCGGCAACTACGACGTCGTCATCACGGAGATCGGTGGCACCGCGGGCGACATCGAGAGCCTGCCCTACCTCGAAGCGATCCGGCAGTTTGCGCTCGAAGTGGGTCGCCACAACGCGTCGCTCGTCCACCTGACGCTGATCCCCTACCTCGCCGCCGCAGGCGAACTCAAGACGAAGCCGACGCAGCACTCCGTCAAGCAACTCCAGGGTTACGGCCTCCAGCCCGACTTCCTCGTCTGCCGTACCGAGCACCCGCTCGACGACAGCATCCGTCGCAAAATCGCGCTCTTCTGCAACGTCGAGCCGCGTGCGGTCATCCAGTCGCTCGACGCCGAGTCGATCTACGAGGTGCCGCTGCTCCTGCGCGAGCAGAACTTCGACGACGTGGTGATCGAGCGCCTCGGCCTGACCGAGTACGCCGAGGCCAACGACCGCGTCCTCGCCGAGCCCAACCTCGACGGCTGGGTCGACTTCCTGCGGCGGCTCAAGAACCCGGAGAGCAAGGTCCGCGTGGCGCTTGTCGGGAAGTACGTCGAGCACCAGGACGCCTACAAGTCGATCTCGGAGAGCTTCATCCTCGCTGGAGCCGCGCACCAGATGCAGGTCGAGGTCAAGCTCGTCCACTCCGAGAAGGTCAGCGCCGAGAACGTCGGCGAGTTGCTCGGCGACGTGGCGGGCATCCTCGTGGCGCCCGGCTTCGGCGACCGCGGCATCGAGGGCAAGATCGAGGCTGTGCGCTACGCCCGCGAGCAGGGCGTGCCGTTCTTCGGCATCTGCCTCGGAATGCAGATGGCCGTCGTCGAGTTCGCGCGGCACGTCTGCGGCTGGGACAGCGCCAACTCCACCGAATTCGACCCCGAGAGCCCCTACCCCGTCATCGGCCTCATGGCCGAGCAGAAGGGCATCACCGCGAAGGGCGGCACGATGCGCCTCGGCAACTACTCCTGCTACCTCGACGAGGGCGCGCGCGTCCGGACGATCTACAACGAGGAGACGATCCAGGAGCGCCACCGCCACCGCTTTGAGGTCAACAACGCCCTGCGCTACAAGCTGCGCGAGCACGGCATGCGCTTCGCCGGCGTCAACCCGAAGCGCGACCTCGTCGAGATCATCGAGCTGCCCCCCGAGCAGCACCCGTGGTTCGTCGGCGTGCAGTTTCACCCCGAGTACAAGACGACCGTCGAGACGCCGCACCCGCTCTTCGTGGCGTTCCTCGCTGCCGCCATCCGCCACGCCGAGGCCGAGGGCGAACTCGCCGCCCCGCGCGCGCCGAGCCGCACCCGCCCCGTCCGCCGCGCCTCCGCCCGCCTCCCCGTCGAGGGCGAGGTGTAATCGTAGGCGACGTTAATAGCTCGGATTACGGAGACGCGTCCGGCTCGCTCGGCGGGTCGATGCGGCGCAGTAGCTCGTTGAGGCGCTGGTAGACCTCCTTTCGGTCCGCGATTTTCACGACGAGGATCGTGAGCCGCGCGTCCTGGATCTGGTAGACCAGGCGATACGGGCCGATGCGAATGCGGTAGGTCTGTTTACCGGTGTCGAGAACCTTGTGACCGTGGGGACGCGGCTCCTCGGCGAGCGCGTCGATGGCAGCCTTGAGACGCTTCCGATAGGGCATCGGCAGCTTCTTGAGCGTCTTGGCCGCACTCCGCTTGACGGAGACGGAGTAGTCAGACATGGGGCGGTGTTAGAGATCGCGCGCGACCTCCTCCCACTCCAAAACCTCATCGCCCTCGTCGTCGAGCACGCGGAGCGCTTCCGCGAGGTCGAGATCGTCTTCCAGCTTCGCCAGGACCTGCTCCAGAATCTGGAGGTGCTCCATCGGAATCAACGCAGCGATCTCCTTACCTCGGCGGGTGAGGACCACGTGCTCGCGCCCGTAGGCGGCGCGGTTCAGGATGTCGGAGAACTGGTTGCGCGCGTCTACAGTGGTGATGGTAGACACGAACAGAGTCGGTTGTGCAGGATCGCTAGAAGCAGGGTAATCGTGAGTAAGCTCAAATGTACATTTGAGATATTTGAGCGTCAAGTCTGCTCCACACATTTCTTGCGGAGCCTGCGCCCGAAAGCGCCGTACTTTGCACTTCTTGGCCCAAATGCTCAGATCCCTCCAGATTTGTCATCCTGAACTTGGTTCAGGATCTCTGACGATTGAGCGTGCACGGGGCACTGCTGAGATGCTGAATCAAGTTCAGCATGACACATAGGAACGTAGGTGCTCGGATTGAGGAATTGCCCCGAGCCTCTGCGGCGCTTCTCGTCCTGCAACTCCGATTGCCATGCAGCCGATCTCCGACCTCGACGTCCTTCAACCCGTCTCGTCCGCGCCCGACGCGAATGCAAACATCGATGCGCCTAAAACGGTGGCGTCGCAGGACGGCGCTAACGGGCGGCGCGTCTACATCGAGACGTACGGCTGCCAGATGAACGTGGCCGACTCCGAGGTCGTGGCGTCGCTACTGTTGCAGGACGGCTTCGGGCTGACGGACCGCGAGGACGAGGCCGACGTCGTCCTCATCAACACGTGCGCGATTCGCGAGAAGGCGGAGGACCGCGTCCGGGGCCGCCTCGCCAAGTTCCGCGCGAAAAAGGTCAAGGAGCGGCCCGACCTCACCATCGGCGTGCTTGGGTGCATGGCCGAGCGGCTGCGCAAGAAGCTCCTCGAACAGGAGAAGCTCGTCGACGTGGTCGTGGGGCCGGACGCCTACCGCGACCTCCCGCGCCTCGTCCGGCAGGCCGACGAGACCGGGCAGGCGGGCGTGAACGTGCAGCTTTCCCGCGAGGAGACCTACGCCGACCTCGCGCCCGTCCGCTATGACACCAACGGCGTCTCGGCGTTCGTCTCGATCATGCGCGGGTGCGACAACATGTGCGCGTTCTGCGTCGTGCCGTTCACGCGCGGGCGCGAGCGCAGCCGCCCCGTCACGAGCATCCTCTCCGAGGTCGGCCAACTCGTCGACGCGGGCTACAAGGAGGTGACGGTCCTCGGCCAGAACGTGAACTCGTACCGCGTCGAGCACGACGGCGCGGCGGTCGACTTTGCCGAGCTGCTCTACCGCATCAGCCTGCTCAGCCCCGAGCTTCGGATTCGCTATTCCACCAGCCACCCGAAGGACTGCTCGGACGACCTGCTGCACGTCCACCGCGAGCGCCCGACGGTCTGCGACTTCATCCACCTCCCGGTCCAGCACGGCAACACCGACGTGCTCCGGCGGATGCGGCGGACCTACACGCGCGAGCAGTACCTCAGTCTCATCGAGCGCGCCCGCGCCATCGTCCCCGACATCGCCTTCTCCACCGACATCATCGCGGGCTTCTGCGACGAGACCGACGCCGAGCACGCCGACACGCTCTCGCTCATGGAGGCCGTGCGCTACGACCACGCGTTCATGTTCGCCTACTCCGAGCGGCCCGACACGTACGCCGCGCGGAAATACGAGGACAACGTGCCCGAGGCCGTCAAGAAGGCGCGCCTGAGCGAGATCATCGCGCTCCAGAACGAGCACAGCCGCGCGCTCAACGAGCTCCGCGTCGGCCGCCGCGAGGTCATCCTCGTCGAAGGCACCTCGCGTCGCTCGGACGACCAGCTGCGCGGGCGCACCGACTCGAATCACATGGTCGTCTTCGACCGCCCCGCTGGCATCCAGAAGGGTGACTACGTGGCCGTCGAGATCACTGGCTGCACCTCCGCCACGCTCTTCGGCGACTACCTCGGCGCGACTACGCTCGCGGAGGGCGTTCCCGTGGTTGTGGTGTAAGTGCGGTCGTGTTTACGAGGACCAGTGCAATTGGTCCAGATAGCGCTCGCCTCGCAAGGTCGTGGCCAACTCGTAGAATCGGTGGGTTGCCGTGTGATCGCGGTGGTAGACCTCCGGGCGATCGATCATCTTGAGCGCAGCTTCTAGGGGAAGAACATCCTCACTCACTAGCTCGCGGTAGCCTACGCTGTCGGTGTCGCGACACTGAACCTCAACGACACCGAGAAGCCCATCTACTGTAAGGCTCCGCATAAGTACACGCACGCGGCGGTACAACTCGTCGATTCCTATGGTCGGGTCATCGTGGCGAAGGTAATTGACTGCGTGCGAGAAGCACTCGTTGGCATCGCTCGCCTCTATGAGCAGGGCGTTTCGCCATCCATCGAGATCGAAGTTTGGCGCTTCCTCCATGTCTACACCTCGACGCCCTCGTACAGCGCCGCCATCGATACTTCGGCACTGACCGAGGCAAGCGTGAGCGTATCGTCACCGGCGAACTCGTAGAGCACCCAGCGGTCCGCGCCGTCGCCGCCTGCGGGTTCCTTGCGGAAGAGTTCGACGTGGCGGCGGTCTTGTGCAACAAGCACGTATTCACGCAGCGATGCGACCTGTCGGTAGGCTTCGAACTTCTCGCCGCGGTCGTACTCGGCCGTAGAGTCGGAAAGGACCTCCACGATCAGCGTCGGGTTGAGAAGCGTAGTCTGTCGACCCGTGCGGTATTGCTCGGGGCCGCAGACGACCGAGAGGTCCGGGTAGGTGTAGCGGTCGTCGTGAATCTGAATACGAAGGTCGCTGCTAAACACTCGGCAGCCGGTGCCTCGTAGCAGCGGAACGAGTGCCGCGATAAAGTTGGCAGGGATGAGCGCGTGGTTGCGGGTATCTCCAGACATGGGAAAGACTTCGCCGTGGACGTATTCGTGTTTCTCCACCTGCGTCTCTTCCCAGGCGAAGTACTCCTCCGGTGTCATGCGGAGCGTGACGGCAGGCGCGACGGGCATAGGTCGAACGGGTGGACGTGAAGCACTACGACCAGTGTACCCGAAGGCATGCAGCCGGTTCACTGCGGCTTTGACATACAGTAAGCACGGGGATCAACCCGGCGACGGCTCCGTAGACCGCACCTGCCACTTCGTCAGTCTCTTCCTCCTCCCCCAGCATGGACCGCGAAGCCTTTCGCGAACGCTTCGGTATCCTCGGCGACTCCGACGGCATGCGCCGAGTCGTGGACCGCATCCGGCAGGTCGCGCGCACCGAGATCACGGTGCTCCTCGAAGGCGAGAGCGGCGTCGGCAAAGAACTCCTCGCGCAGGCCGTACACGCGCTGTCGAGTCGGCGGCACAAGTCGCTCGTGGTCGTCAACTGCGGGGCGATTCCCGAGGGGCTGATCGAGAGCGAACTGTTTGGCGCGGAGAAGGGCGCGTACACGGGCGCGACGAGCCAGCGGACGGGCTTCTTCGAGGAGGCGAACGGGGGCACCATCTTCCTCGATGAAATCGGCGAGATGCCGACGCAGGCGCAGGTGCGGCTACTGCGCGTGCTGGAGACGGGACAGTTCAGCCGCGTCGGGTCGAGCCAGGTGCAGACGACCAACGCCCGCGTGGTGGCGGCGACCAACAAGAACCTGGCAGAGTCGGTCCGGCGCGGCGACTTCCGCGAGGACCTCTACTACCGCCTCTCGACGGTCGTCATCCAGATTCCTTCGTTGCGGGAACGCCGCGAGGACATCCTGCCGCTCTTCGACCACTTCCTGCACCGGTTCACACAGCAGTACAACGCCCAGACGCGCCGTCTTTCCGATGAGGCCCGCGAACTGCTCGTGCGCTACAACTGGCCCGGCAACGTGCGCGAACTCCGCAACGTCGCCGAGCAGGCCGTCGTGCTCGTGCCCGGCACCCGCGTCGATGCCGACACGCTGCGGCCGCTGCTGCGCGGTGTGACGGCCGAGCGCAGCCTGACGCCGCACCGCGCGCCGGAGAGCGAGTCCGAGGCCTATGAGCGGGGCCTCCTCTACCGTGCGCTCCTCGACCTGCGCCTCGAAGTGCGCGAACTGCGCGCCATGTTTCAGCGCTTTGTGCGTGGCGCAGGCGACTTCCCCGGCGGCTTCCCCACCGAAGGGTTTGGCGGCGACTTCCCGGCGGCTGCCTATCCGCCCGCCTACGCGCCCCCCGCCCTGCCGCCCGCGCCCACCATTGCCGACGCCGACTTCGACGAGGCACCGACGGAGCTACCTTCCACGGCTGAGACCCCAGGCCGCTTTGCCACCGAGATCGATGTGGCGGCCTTCACGGACACGGACAGCACCTACGCCCGCTTCGAGGAGGTCGACGAGGCTGATGCTGAGGTGAACGGCGCGGACGACGCGCTCGCTCCTGGACTGGTCCTCGACCCCGACTCCGACTTGCCCACCATGGAGGCCGTCGAGCACGCGCTGATTGCCGAGGCGCTGCGCCGCTTCGAGGGCAACCGCCGCCGTACCGCCGAGGCGCTCGGCATCTCGGAGCGCACGCTCTACCGCAAAATCAAAGAGATCGAGGAGGTTTGAAGTGGGAAGTAGAAAGTTAGAAGTAAGAAGTCTTCGGAGACGAGTTCGGCACTTCATCCTTGCTCTCACTTCCTCCTTCCTCCTTCTCACTTCGCACTTCGCGTGCGGCATCTACAGCTTCTCGGGCGCGTCGATTCCTGACTACATCGACACGGTGGCCATCCCGCTTGCGGCCGACCAGTCGTCCGGCGGCCCGGCGACGATGGACCAGGAACTGACCGACTTCCTCTTCGACCGCTTCGTCCAGCAGACCCGCCTCGACTTCGTGGAGGACGAGGCCAGCGCTGACGCGGTGCTCCTCACCACGATCGAGCGCTACAGCAATCGCCCCACCGCCGTCACCGGCAACGAAGTCGCCGCGCTCAACAGCGTCTCGATCAGCGTCCGGGCCGTCTACACGGACCGCGTCGAAGACGTGGAGCAGTTGGCCCGCAGCTTCTCGTTCACGGTCGAATATGATCCGGCCGAGGGACTCGACGGGGAGACGGAGGCGGCGCGCGCCGTGCTCGAACAGATCGCCGAGGAGATCTTTATCGCGTCCGCGTCGGACTGGTAGGGGCGCGCACATTGTCTCCTCTGGGCAGGCGACCGAGGTAAGCTCTCGCCGTGTGGGCGCGTCGAAGGCTTCGTGGGTTTTCGCGGGAGCCGTTGGGATTCCGCGCGCGAAGTGCGATCCTAGCGTTGTCTCGTCCACCACCGTCCGTCTGTGCTCGTCGTTGCCGTTCTTTACGCGCTCGCCCTTGGGGTGCTGCTCGTCTACGGGCTGAACCACCTCGCCCTGGCGTGGCGCTTTGCCCGTGAGGAGGGACAGCGCTCCGCACAGCCCATACGCTCGCCACGCACGGCTTGGCCGACGATCACGGTGCAGCTCCCGCTCTACAACGAGCGCGCCGTCGCCGAGCGCCTCATCGATGCCTGCGCGCAGTTCGACTACCCCGCCGACCGCCTCGACATCCAGGTGCTCGACGACTCGGCGGACGAGACGCGTGCCCTCGTGGCTCGGCGCGTGGCCTACTGGCAGGATCGCGGCGTCGACATCCAGCACCTCCACCGCACCGACCGGAGCGGCTTCAAGGCGGGTGCTCTGGCCGAGGGCCTCAAGACGGCGCGCGGCGAATACGTCGCCATCTTCGACGCCGACTTCGTGCCGCCGCCCGACGTCCTCACGCGGCTGCTCGATGGCTTCCAGCGTGATGGCAAGGACGATCCGCAGATCGGGCTCGTGCAGGCGCGCTGGGGGCACCTCAACGCGGAGGCGTCGTGGCTGACGCGGGCGCAGGCGCTCCTGCTCGACGCGCACTTCGTCATCGAGCAGGGCGTGCGCAGCGCAGCGGGGTGGCTCCTCAACTTTAATGGGACCGCCGGGCTGTGGCGCCGCGCCTGCATCGACGAGGCGGGGGGCTGGCGGGCCGCGACGCTCACCGAGGACCTCGACCTCTCGATCCGCGCGCAATTGGCCGGCTGGCGGCTCAGATACGTTGGCACGATCGAGGTTGCAGCCGAGCTGCCGGAGACGTTCGCAGCGTGGCGGCAGCAGCAGTTCCGCTGGACGAAGGGCACAGCCGAAACCGCGAAGCTGCTCACGGGACCCGTGTGGCGCGCGCCGCTCTCCCGGGCCGCCAAGACGGAGGCGCTGTTGCACCTGACGAGCGGCGTCGTCTACCCCGCGATCCTGCTCGCCGCGCTCACGCACCCCTTGGTGCTCGTGGCGCACGCACTCGGCCAAGGCGTCAGCGACGCCGTACTCGCGCTGATGGCCCCCGGCGTGCTCGGGCTGGCGGGGGTGGCCGCCGCGCACCTCCTCGCGCAGCACACGCTCTACCCCGACGCCCTCCGGCGGATGCTGGCCTTCCCGCTCTTCCTCGCGTCCACGCTCGGGCTGGCCGTGAGCAACACGCGCGGCGTCCTCGAAGCACTCATCGGGCGAACGTCGGCCTTTGTACGCACCCCGAAGCAGGGCGATAGCGTGCCTGCTGCGGTGCTAGCCGGCGCAGCCCTCGGCGATGAGGTGGGTGGCGACAGCGCGGCGGCTCCAGCACCGGTGCGGTCCTCGAAGCGGGTGCGCGTCCGCTGGATCGAGGCGACGCTGGCCGTCTACAGCAGCCTCGGCCTGATGGCGATCCTCGCCACGGGCGTCTACGCGGCGTTACCGTTCCAGGTGCTCTTCGCGCTCGGCTTCGCGATGGCGGCCTTCGGCGAGCGCACGGAGCGTACGGTTGAGGTCGACGTACCGACCGTAGTCTGGACGCCGTCGTCTCGCACCGAGGCGCTCGCATAGCGGTCCTCGCTCAGCGGCAGGGCCGCGGGTAGATTCACGCGGGGCCCCGGTTCACGGCGCCCGTCCGGGAGCCTATCTTTCCAGGACGTGCCGACCGCACTCCCGCTGCCTCCGCCTCCCACGTATGTCCTCGCCCTTCGCCACTGCCGATGCGCTCCAGCGCAGCGCCGACCTGCTCGCGCAGGAGCGCCCCGAGGCAGCGCGGGCGCTGCTGGTGGACCTCCTCGCCGAGGCCCCGCTCCACGCGACGGCGCAGATGCTCCTCGCGAAGGCGTGCGAGGCCACGGGCGACCTCCAGGCAGCCCTCGCAGCGTGGCACCAGGCGCACTTCCTCGTCCCGACGAGCCCCGTCGTGCAGCGCGAGCGACAGCGGCTCAGCATGGCCCTCGCCGCCCGCGTCTCCGGGCAACCGAGCACGCTCCCGCAGCCGCTCGTCCCGCCCGTCCCTCGGCGCGACCTCCCGCTTCCGCCCGTCGAGACGGACGACCCGCTATTCGACTTCGACCAGGTCGACGTGCTGCCCGAGACCGTGCTCCCTGATCCCACGCTGCCTGAAGTCGAGGGGGGAGCTTCCGAGGAGCGCGCGCCGACGCCGGCCGTGCCCGTCGCCCGCGACGAGCCGGTGCCGTCGCTCGACTTCGACAACCTCGACGCGCTCATCGAGCAGCTGGAGCAGGCCCCGCGCATCGTGCCCGACCCGGACTTCGAGGTGCAGGGCGCGCCACCCGCCGCCGACGACGCCATCGCCGACGACATGGTCTCGGAGACGCTCGCGCGCATCTTCGTGGCGCAGGACCGCATCGATGAGGCCATCGAGGTCTACGAGACGCTTGCCGAGCGCGAGCCGGAACGCCGGAGCGCCTGGCTCACCGAGGCCGAGACGCTGCGCCAGCGCTACAACCGCCCCGCGGACGACGCCTGACGCGCGTGCCCGCCTCTCCTCGACTCGCATGACGGCTGCTCGCACGATGACCACGCACCCGCTGCGGCGGCTCCTCGACACCCGCGAGCGCCTCGTCGCAGGCGTGATGAGCGGCACGTCGCTCGACGGCATCGACGCCGTCGTGGCGCGGCTCGCGGGCAGCGGTCCCGGCATGACCATCGAGGTGCTCGGCGCGGCGCACCGTGGCTTCGACAGCGACCTGCTCGCGCTGCTCCGGGCGAACGTGGAGGACACGACCTCGTCGGCGAAGGCGCTGGCGCAGCTCGGGGTGGTCCTCGCCCACTGCTACGCCGATGTGATCGCCGATGCGTGCGAAGCGGCAGCGGTGCCGGTTGCGAATCTCGATCTCGTCGGCGTCCACGGGCAGACGGTACAGCACGTCCCGCAGGCCGAACACATCGCCGGGCAGGACGGCGTCCGCGCGACGCTCCAGATCGGCAGCGGCCCGACGCTCGCGACGCTCCTCGGCGTGCCCGTCGTCCACGACTTCCGCGCCGCCGACCTCGCTCTCGGCGGCGAAGGTGCACCGCTCGTGCCCTACCTCGACCTCGTCCGCTTCGCGCACCCCGCCGAGGCGCGGCTGCTGCTCAACCTCGGCGGCATCGCCAACATGACGGTGCTCCCGCCCGGCGCGACCGCCGACACGCTCGCCGCCTTCGACTCCGGCCCCGCGAACATCCTCATCGACGCGCTCGCGCAGCGCTTCTACGACACGCCCTGCGACTTCGACGGTCAGCATGCCGCCGCCGGGATCGTCAACGGCGCGCTCCTCGACCGCCTCCTCGGCGACGCCTATTTCGCGCAGCCCCCGCCCAAGTCGACGGGCCGCGAGCACTTCGGCGCTGCCTTCCTCGACTGGCACTTCCTCAGCACGGCGCTCCGCCCCGACGACCTCCTCGCCACGGCGACCACCCTCACGGCGCGGACGGTCCACGAGGCGTACGCGCGGTTTGTTGCCCCGGAGCAGCCTGTCGATGTGGTGATCGCGGCAGGCGGCGGCGTTCGCAACCCGACGCTGATGCAGCAACTCCGCGACGCCTTCGCCCCGATCCCGATCCACACGACGGCCGACTGCGGTGTGGAGCCGGACCTGAAGGAGGCGCTCTGCTTCGCCGTCCTCGCGCACGAGTACGTCAACGGCACCCCGACGAGTCTCCCCCGCGTGACCGGCGCGGATCGCCCCGCGCTGCTGGGGTCGCTGGCGCTGACGTGAGAGTTGTGCAGCGGCTGTGATACAGTCTGATGCTGTCGAGTCGGGCATGTTGGCAGGACCGCTCCCCCCGTTCTCATCGTCTCCCTGCGGTCGTTCTTCGAACTGTCCCCCTCACTCGTGAGGGGGACAGCTTGACCACCGTTCAGGTGTGTCAAGCGGGGGGAGCCGCGCATAAGGCAACCCGGCTTGACGGGCGTGAGGATGCGGGGAAGGACGAACGCCTGAGCGTGCGGGGGCTTTATACGTCCACACCTTCACGCCCGAACACGTTCACACGCCGCTATGGACTTCACCCCTATCGCCGAGGTCGGCGAGTTTGGCCTCATCGACCGCCTCGCCGACACGCTCGGCACGCCCGAGGCGCCCGCGCTCGTACGCGGTATCGGCGACGACGCGGCGGTCTACCGCGTCGGCAACGGCCAGGTGCACGTCGTCACGACGGACGCGCTGATCGAGGGCGTGCACTTCGACCGCACGTTCATGCCGATGCGCTACCTCGGCTTCAAGGCGCTCGCGGTCAACGTCTCCGACATCGCCGCGATGAACGCGCAGCCGCGCTACGCCACCGTCGCGCTCGGCGCGCCCAACAACGTCTCCGTCGAGCAGATCGAGGCGCTCTACCTCGGCCTCCGCGACGCCGCGGGCCGCTACGGCCTCGCCATCATCGGCGGCGACATCACGGCGTCGCAGGCGCTCACGCTCGGCATCACGGTGATCGGCGAGGCCGACGAGGACGCCGTCGTCTACCGCAGCGGCGCGCAGCCGGGCGATCTCCTCTGCGTCACGGGCGACCTCGGCAGTGCCTACGCGGGCCTGAAGGTGTTGCTGGACGAGAAGGGCGCGTTCGTGGACCTCGACGGCCCGCAGCCTGACCTGAGCGAGTATGACTACGTCGTGCAGCGGCAGCTTTACCCGCAAGCCCGCCTCGATGCTGTACGCGCCTGGGCCGACGCAGGCGTGCGCCCGACGGCACTCATCGACCTCTCGGACGGGCTGGCCTCGGAGGTGCACCACCTCGCCAAGGCGTCCGGCGTGGGGATGGCCGTAGAGGTTGGCCTGCTTCCCATGCACGCGCAGACGGTGCGCGTCGCCGAACGCTTCGACGAGGCCCCGGACGCCTGCGCGCTCTACGGCGGCGAGGACTACGAACTCCTCTTCACGCTACCCGAAGCCAAAGCCGCCAAGCTCGACGCGACCACGTTCGCCGTCCTGGGCCGCGTGACCGCGCCCGAAGACGGCATTGTCGTCCAACTCCCTGACGGCGGCACGATGCCGCTGCAAGCTTCGGGGTTTCGGCACTTTTAGAAGACCCTACGTCTGTACATATGATACTCAGGCACTGATTCACATATGCAAAATATTACTCAGGTTACGCGACGAGACATTGCCGATGCTGTCGTTGCGGAGAAAGTCGACTGGAGTGGGCGCCTGGAGGAACCAGATTTCCTAAATCGGCTGTTTGATCTGAACACTATGCCCTCAAATGACCGGCGGTATGAGAATGCGGCAGGTGATGTATGGAAGCACCGAATTGCCAACAATGATTGGGAGGATGATTGGGTTTTTTACGACGATCGATTCAATCTCCTAAACGGCGATGATGATCTTTTTCTCCGTTTCCTTTGTGAGACCATTCATCCGGTGGTTAGATCGGATTCGGTGGCTACAGAGAAGCTGCTCCAGCTCTACAACAGCTTCCTTATCAGCGATGGGTACCGACTCGTCGAGAAGACTCGGATATCAGGTCGATCCGTGTATGTCGGTCGCTTCGTCGGCATCGTACAGACTCCAGGGGTAGCTGCAGCACAGGCGGTGCTTGCTGCTACCGACCCAGGCTATGTGGCTCAACAGATTACCCGGATGGAAGCAGCCGTGAACAACGATCCGGACTTAGCTATCGGGACGGCAAAGGAGCTAGTTGAGTCTTGCTGCAAGACGATTCTAGCCCAATGTTCAGTAGATATCCCGAACAAGGCTAATCTCCCAAAGCTCACGAAGCTTGCCGTCAAACAGCTTGCCCTGACACCAGACGACATTCCTGACAAGGCAAAGGCTGCCGAAACCATCAAACGGCTCCTAAGCAACCTCGCTACAATCACCCAGGGAGTAGCTGAACTTCGGAATCACTACGGGACCGGTCACGGCAAGGGAGCTGGGACGAAGGGGCTCAGCCCTCGCCACGCGAAGCTTGCCGTAGGTGCGGCGTCTACTCTGGCGGTGTTCCTAATTGAGACTCATCAGCACAAGTCCGGTAGCAAGACGCCATGATTCGGAAGCTACGTATTCCCAGTTGTGAATCAGCAGCATTCTCCTGCACCGACTCTGCGTAGTAACAGCCTGGCCTCCGGTTCTTGCGCATCGCTGCATTCTCCTTTAGGTCGACAGCCTGTCGAGGCGGGCGACCTTGATGACAGCCTCCGTGCGCGAGTGCGCGCCGAGCTTCCGCAGCAGCGAGGGCTGGCTACCGTCCATCGCCGGTACGCCTCGCTCGGATACGAGTCGGCTCTCCCGCGTGAGCCGCATTATCACAAGGGTATTGCTGGTTTATCTCCCTTAACTATATACTTCTAGCTGTCCGTGACGGTGGGGTTGTCCCACCGACTCCACTCCCCATCGGGGTAGCGACCCCACCCAGGCACGAGGGCACCATGGCACAGCGCGTCGTCAGCTACGAGAGCGGCTACCAATTCCTGGCTCCGGGGTCCGTCGTGGACGGATCCCACTGCGTCATCCTTGAGGAGAACCAGCGCGTCGTCAGCAACCAGGACGGGTTTCAGAGTCTGCAGGTCGGGTCAGTCATCGATGGCACCACCTGCGTCGTGCTCGATCCAGGCCAGCAGGTGGTGAGTTGGAACGACGGCTATCTGAGCTGCGCCCCCGGTTCGCACGTGGATGGGAGCAACTGCCTGGTCCTCGACCTGGATGCGCGCATCGTCAGCTACGAGGACGGCTACCAGACGTGTAAGGTTGGGAATCGCCCCGACGGAACGCACTGTGTGCTGCTCCAGCCCGGGGAGCGCGTCGTCAGCTACGAGAGCGGTTACCAGTCCCTGGCTCCCGGCTCCATCATCGACGGATCGCACGTCATCATTCTCGGTCCGGGCCAGCGTGTCGTCAGCTACGAGGACGGCTATCAGTCCCTCGCCCCCGGGTCCGTCGTGGACGGGACGCACTGCGTTGTCCTGAATGAGGGTGACCGCGTCGTCAGCTGGCAGGAGGGGTTCACGACCCTAGCGCCTGGCTCCGTCGTAGACGGGAGCAACTGCGTGATCCTGGGCGAATTCCAGCGAGTCGTGAGCTGGAACGATGGCTATCTGACCTGTAAGATTGGGTCCCGGGTCGATGGCGTGAACTGCTTGATCCTCGACGAAGGGCAGCACGTCGCGAGCTGGGAGGACGGCTTTCAGACCTGCAAGGTCGGCGACAAGCCGGACGGCGTGCACTGCATCGTGCTGAGCGAAGGGCAACGGGTGGTGAGCTGGGACGATGGCTACAAGACGTGCAAGCCCAACAGCTACATCGACCACACGCACTGCCTCGTCTTGGAGGCGGGTCAGCGGGTGGCCAGTTGGGACACCGGCTACACGACCTGCAGCGTCGGCTCGGTCATCGATGGTACGCACTGCCTCGTCTTGAACCGCGACGACCGGGTGGTCAGCGAGATGCATGGCTACGCGCTCCTCACGCCTGGCGACGTCGTCGACCACACCTCCTGCATCGTGCTCGACATGGGGCTGGCGGCCGAGTCCGGGGTGCTGCAGCCCGACGAGTACTATGTCGCCACAGCGCAGCCGAATGCGAGCGTCGTTGTTCTGCCTTCCGTCGGGAACGTCAACTTCTCGGGCAACCCGGTGAACGGCGTCCCCTCGGCGTTCACGTTGGGAGGGTGGGTCCGCCTGACCGTCGAGGGGACGCCGCAGGTGTTGTTTGATGCACCGGGCCAGTTCCAGATCGCCGTTACGGCCGACCGGTTCGTGACCGCCGAATTCCTCGCGGCGCCGGAGGGCAACTCGGTCACGAGCGACTTCCAGATCGAGTATGGCAAGTGGCACTACATCGCCGTGGCCTTCGCGGGCGGATCTGCTCAGGACGGGACGGGAGCGCTGTCCGTCTTCCTCGACGGAGCCCCGAAACACGGCACTGTCTCCACCGGCGCTGGCGCGCTCGAGGGCGACTGCACCCTGGGCATCGAGGGGCAGCCGACCTCCGTCGAGTTCGCCTCCTGGGAAATCTGGAGCACGGCGTTGGCGGCTGACATCCTCGCGTTCCCAACTTGGGGTACCCCTCTCCCCGGGGATCCCGAGACCGATGGGTTGGTGGTGGTTCTTGATTTCACCCATGAGCAGGTCACCTCGACCAATCCAGGGATTAGCGTCACGGTCCCGGAGCATAAGGTGGTTCGGGCGTGCCTGGCCATGAACGGAGGTGGGTCAGCGGCGCTGGCGACGCCGGGGGCCTACGCGATCGGCGGCCCGGGGCGATGGAGCCTGATGACCTGGGTGAAGGTGCCGGAGCTGCCAGCCTCGGCGGGTCCGTTTGTGATCTACCAGGCGACGCAGCCGGACACTAACTCGCCAGATTCTCCAGGTGCGACTCTGACCATCCAGATCGGCTCGGGCGCGCAGCAAACGCTCGAAGTGGTCGCCGCCGACTCGGGATCGGGCACGAACGTGCTGATATCCCAACCGTGCTCCGTCACCGACTGGACCAACATTGCGGTGGGCTACGACACCAGCGTACTCAGGCTGTACCGCAACGGGGAGAGGATTGCCATATCGGACCGGGTCACCTTCGGCGCGGGTTTCACGAACCAGCGCATCGCCGTGGCGGGGACCGACGGCGCCACCACCTGGGCCGGATCGCTGCAGGGGCTTTCTATCTGGAACCGCCAGATCGCTACCGACGAAATGGTCGGCCAGATGGACCTGATGGACTCCCAGGTGCAAGGGCTGCAGGCGCTATTCCCGTTCTTCGTCGATCTGCGCGACATGGTGTCGGGAACGCTCCTGCAAGCAACGAACGGAGGGCTTGCCAACGAAGAGGAGGAGGCGAAGACGTCCGAGTCCGCCCACAAGCCGATCTCCCGGCGCGAGGTGCAATCCCGCGGCGCGGCGCCCGGCGAGCCGACGCTGTTGCAGCACGGCGAGTACTGGGCGCTTGCCGACCGGCTCGGCATCACGTCCGAGCTGGACAAGAGTGCAGTCCAGTTGGAGATGGACGAGTTCATGGAGTTGTTCGGCGTGGAGCAAGCCTTTCCCACGGTGCCGGATTCCGTTCGCGGCGATCTGTACGAAGGCTTCCGAAGAGACCTGCAGCTGGGGTACGAGATGCGTGCCCGCGGTGTCCGAGAGGGCAGCCTGGAGGTTCGGCACGGAGGCGACACGACCCGCTTTTACTACCACACGTTGAATGGCCCGCTGGAGGTCTACCGGTCTAACCTCCCGCTGACGGCGGACGAGGTCTGGACGATCACCATCGTCCTCGACGTGCTGTTTATGATCTTCGCCTTTGCGGGCGTATCGATCACGCCGACCACGATCCGACGGGCCACCCGGGGCAGAATCATCGGTCGAGTCCTTGCCCGTTGTTTCCAGGTGTCGCAGAGCGCACAGGCAACGACAAGCGGGGCGCTGCTGGTCGTGGCGAACATCGTCAATGCGCTCAACAACGTCGGCCTCCTGGTGTCCATCCTGTGGAACGTCATTTCCTACAGCTGGTGGACGCTGTTCTTCTGCCTGGGAAGTCTGATCCTGTCGGCGTTGGCCCTCATTGTCCAGCCACAGTCGATCGGCTGGCGGATTGCCAACGTCGGGATCGCCGTGGGAACCCTGATCTGGGATATCTCTCAGAAGCCCGGTCGCAACAGCCAGCTTGAGTCTGAGGACGCCTCCCGTTCGCCATCCTGACAGGCATAGTCTTCCTGGTCGCCCGTAGCTCACTCGTGCGGGCGACGGTCAGCGACCAACCCCAAGCGTCAGCACTCTCGCTCCCTCCTGGTTCCAGCTGCTGAGCGACCGCTCGGCAGCACCATCACGCCCTCAGATCGAGAGCTTGCCCAGACGGGCGGCCTTGATGACGGCCTCCGTGCGCGAGTGCGCGCCGAGCTTCCGCAGCAGCGACGCCACGTGGAACTTCGCCGTGTTGTCCGAGACGCCGAGGCGGTCGGCGATGAGCTTGTTGGGCAGGCCCTCGGCCACGAGCGCCAGCACCTCCTGCTCACGCGGTGTGAGCGCCGGGCCGACATCCTCCGGCGTAGCGTCGCGCTGCACGACATCGGCGAAGCGCGGGGCGACGACCACGAGGCCGCGGTAGGCCGCTACGAGCGCCGCGGCCAACGCATCGGGCGCAACCGTCGCCGGGAGCAGCGTGCGCGCGCCGACCTGCCACGCCCACCGCGCCGCCGCGTCGTCGTCCACGATGGCGACGAGCGGCGCTTCGGTGTCAGGCGTCCCGGCGGAGTCGGTGTCCCAGAGCACCACGTCGGCGGCGCCATGCCGGACGGGGACAGTCCGATAGCCCGGCGCGGTCCGCAGCCGCTCGGCCCACCGCTCGGCGTCGCCCGCATCCACGCGCACGCAGAGGCGTCCGACATCAGGTACGTCGAGGGCGAACAGGGCGGTCAGCGTCAGCGGCATTACGTCTTGGGAAAAGAGGCAGGTAGCAGAAGTGGTCGGCAAAACGATGCACGCGGGAGGCGGCGCGGGGATCCTGACGCAGCCCTGCGCGGTTGGGCGTCGGGTTTTGCATGCGTTCCTGCATCTTGTCGGCCAGAAGCACGCTACACTTCATTCTTGTCATCCTGAGCGGAATGCGCGAGGCGGATGAGGTCGAGGGATCTGGGTCGCACTATTCTGTTTCGTCGGGACCCGAAAGCTGGCCCGCAGATCCTTTACTACGTGAAGCTTCGCTTTGACTCGCTGACGCTCGCTCAGAATGACAAGGGTCTGGAAGCATCGTCTCTCACCCGTTTCTGTCCGATGTCTGCTGCCCTCGTCCTCGACCGTGTGACCAAACGCTATGGCCAGGGTCCGGCCGTGCTCGACGGCTTCGCGCACACCTTTGCGCCCGGCACCACGACAGCGCTCGTCGGGCCGAACGGCTCCGGCAAGTCGACGCTGCTGCGGCTGCTGATGGCGCTCGCCTTCCCCACGGCGGGCACCATCCGCTACGGCGAGCTAGACGTGCACCGTAGCCCGTACCGCTACCTCCGGCACGTCGGCATCGTCCACGACGCGCCGCGCCTGCCGCAGCACCTCACGGCGGTCGAGTTGCTCGAATGGGTCCTCCGCCAGCGCGGTCAGTGGGACGACGGGGCCGCGGCTCGCGTGGAGGCGCTGCTCGACACGGTGCTGCTCGACGAGCGGCGCACGCAGGTCATCGGGACGTATTCGAGCGGGATGCTCCGCAAGACGCAGCTCGCCGCCGCGCTCGTGGCGAAGCCGTCGGTGTTGCTCATGGACGAGCCGTTCCGCGGCCTCGACACCGCCGCCACGGCTGCCGCGCTCGACCTCGTGCGGGCGCACATCGCCGCGGGCGGCCTCGCCGTGCTCTCCAGCCACCGCGCCGACCTCCTCGACGTGCTCGCCGACGAGACAGTCACGCTCGGACGCGTCGTGGAAGTGGTGGACTGACTTACTCCTTCGGCGGGATCACGACGGCCTCGCCGCCGCAGGCCATCTTGCCGCCGCGGTAGACGTAGACCTTCGCCTTGACGTGCCCGAAGCGCTCGATCTTCTCGGCGATCTTGACTTCGATGGTCACCTCGGAGTCGACGGGCACGGGACGTAGGAACTTGGCGGAGAGCGAGACGGCGACGGAGCCGTGGCCGGGGTAGTCGCGCCCGAGCACCTTCGAGATGTAGCCGAGCAGCAGTGCGCCGTGGGCGATGGGCTGCCCGAAGTCGGTCGTGGCGGCGTACTCGGCGTCAACGTGGATGGGGTTGTCGTCGCCCGTGAGGTCGGCGTAGGCGCGCACGTCGGCGGCGGAGACGTTCATGACCGTCTCGAAGGTGTCGCCGACGTTGAGGGAGTCGTAGGTGTGAGCCATGGGGAGGTGAAGCGGGGTGGTTGAAGGCGTGACCTGTCCACCAAACCTACGCCTTCCGCTCGCTACTGGAGAAGCGACCTGTTACCAGTCGTGACGGCCCCAGAAATCAGGGAGGTCCCGAAGCTGCATGTCGAAGAGCGATGACGGCTCGCCGATCCAGTCACTTGGTGCGTCACCGGGTTCGGAGACGTAGCCCACGCGCAGCCGGTCGCCCCAGACCTGGTAGGCATAGTGCCTCTCTTCATGCCGATCCGTCGCCACCAAGTAGCCGTTTTCTACGCGGACCTCTGCGAGCTGAAGCGTGGCGCTGGATGTCTTGAAGGGGAGGAGCACGGACCAAACGTCCGGGAGCGACCATGCAATGCGATACTGGTCGCTCCATCGCACTTCGAGAATGCCCGTTGAGTCGGTGTCGAAGACGTAGCGATAGTCGGCGCGGGAGAACTGGCCACACGGAATCTGGTAGTCTCGGCCTTCCCACACCCCTACGAGCGTGTCCGGGTCGCCGACTACCTTCGTCAGCCCGTCCTGTCCCCTGACATAGAGCACATAGAACGCGACGTTCCTCATCGTCGGGAGCGCGCAGACGTAGAGAAAGAGACAGAGGCCGAGCAGGCGCATCGCGAACCACGTGACTGGTGAGCAGATGGCTCCCAGACTCCATCGCGCTAGCGACGTTGCTCAGCTCTCCAACTGCGAAGGAAAGTCCGGTGCGATCTCCGAGCGCTCGCGTTGGCCTTTAGGTCCGAAGAAGCGGACGCGGCCGTTGAGGTCGCAGAGCCACACCTCCTGTGCGCCCTTAGCGAGGTAGAGCGCCACCTTCTCTTGCATCTCTGCCTCAGTGTTCGACGGAGACTTGACTTCAACGCAGAGTTCAGGCGCGGTCGTGTACGGGGTAGCGTACCCGTGCTCGGCGATAAATTCCGGCGAGGCCCAGGCCACATCGGCTACACGCACCCCCTCGGTGGTGTCGATGGAGCACTCGCCCAGGACGCGGTTGCCGAGCATTGCTCTGAGCGTTGCCGCAATCTCGATTTGAAGGGCGCCGTGCCAGTTAGATGCGGGACTCATGAGGATCTGGCCGCGCTCGTTGAGCTCGATCTTGAACGGGAGGTCCTGAAGCGCCGGGTGCGTGAGTACGTCCGCCCACGTCATCGGGGCGTCGTAGGTCGGCAGCGGCCTCGGCGGTGCTTTGGTCGTCACATCGTCCATACCTCCATACCCTCACACGTACACACCGATACCGCTAGGTATCGATCGTCGCGTACTTCGCGTTGCGCTCGATGAACTTGCGGCGGGGCTCGACGGCGTCGCCCATCAGCGTCGAGAACGTGCGGTCGGCGGTGGCCGCGTCCTCGATGGCGACGCGCTGGAGCATCCGGAATTCCGGGTCCATGGTCGTATTCCAGAGCTGGTCGGGGTTCATCTCGCCGAGGCCCTTGTAGCGCTGCACCGAGACGCCGCGCGTCCCGCCGAGCTCCTCGATGGCGGTGCGGAGTTGGTCGTCGGTCCAGCAGTACTTCTCCTCCTTGCCCTTCTTGGCGCGGTAGAGCGGCGGCAGCGCGATGTAGACGTAGCCAGCCTCCACGAGCGGGCGGAGGTAGCGGTAGAGGAACGTCAGCAGCAGCGTGCGGATGTGCGCGCCGTCCACGTCGGCGTCCGTCATCACGATGACCTTGTGGTAGCGGAGCTTCTCCAGGTCGAACTCCTGGCCATCCACGCCGGTCGCGAGGCCCGTGCCGAGGGCGGTGACCATGTTTTTGATTTCCTCGTTGTCGAGGATCTTGTCGATGCGGGCTTTTTCGACGTTGAGGATCTTGCCGCGCAGCGGGAGGATGGCCTGGAAGTGGCGGTCGCGGGCCTGCTTGGCGGAGCCACCGGCGGAGTCGCCCTCCACGAGGTAGAGCTCCGAAATCGAGGCGTCCTTCGAGGCGCAGTCGGCGAGCTTGCCGGGGAGGCCGCCGCCCGAGAAGGCGCTCTTGCGCTGGACGAGCTCGCGCGCCCGCCGCGCGGCGATGCGGGCCTGGGCGGAGAGCGCCACCTTCTGGATGATCGTCTTCGCCTCCTTCGGGTGGTCGTCGAGCCACTCCTGGAGCTTCTGCCCCACGAGGCTCTCGACGGCGCCCTGCACCTCCGAGTTGCCGAGCTTGGTCTTGGTCTGGCCCTCGAACTGGGGCTCGGCGACCTTGACAGAGATCACGGCCGTGATGCCCTCGCGGAAGTCGTCGCCGGAGAGCTCCACCTTCTGGTTCTTGAGGAGGTTCTGCTTGTCCGCGTAGCCCTTGAGCGTGCGCGTGAGGGCGCGGCGGAAGCCCGAGATGTGCGTCCCGCCCTCGTGCGTGTTGATGTTGTTGACGAACGAGAGGACGTTCTCGGTGTAGCTCGCGTTGTAGCGCATTGCCACCTCCACGGGCACGTCGCCCGACTCGCCGTCGATCTCGATGATGGTTTCCTGGATCGGCGTGCGCGTCTCGTCGAGGTAGGTGACGAACTCGCGGAGGCCGCCCTCGGAGTGGTAGGTCTCGCTCGCGAGCTCAGGGTCCTCCTCGCGCTCGTCGGTGATGACGATGGTGAGGCCCTTGTTCAGGAACGACAGCTCGCGCATGCGGTCGGCGAGCGTGTCGAAGCGGTACTCCGTTGTCTGGAAGATGCTGGAGTCCGGGTGGAAGTGCACCTTCGTGCCCGTCCCTTCGCCGTCCTTCATCGGGCGCATCTTCTCCAGCGGCCCGGTCGGGATGCCGGCCTGGTACGACTGCGTCCATACGAAGCCCTCGCGCGCCACCTCAACGGTGAGCAGGTCGGAGAGCGCGTTCACGCAGCTCACGCCGACGCCGTGGAGGCCGCCCGAGACCTTGTAGGTGTCCTTGTCGAACTTGCCGCCCGCGTGGAGCACGGTCATCACGACCTCGACGGCGGGCAGCCCCATCTTCGGGTGGATGCCCACCGGGATGCCACGCCCGTTGTCCGTGACCGAGATCGAGTTGTCCGCGTGGATCACGACGTCAATATGGTCGCAGTAGCCCGCGAGCGCCTCGTCGATGGAGTTGTCGACGACCTCGTAGACGAGGTGGTGCAGGCCGCGCGTGCCCACGTCGCCGATGTACATCGCTGGGCGCTTGCGGACGGCTTCGAGCCCTTCGAGAATCTGGATGTTGTCCGCGCCGTAGTTGCCGTTGGAGGCCGGTGCCGCGCCGTTTGCGCCACCGTTTTCGGGGGCGGCCGTGGACGGCGTCTGGAGGTCGGGCGTGTTCTGCGCCATGCTGAAGCGTGTGAGCGTGGGAGTCGGCGGTGGTGTGGGGCCGCGCAGCGTGTCGTACGACCCATCGGGAAAGGTACCAACAGCAACGCCGCGAAGGGGTGACGCGCCGCTGTCAATGACCGTGAAATCGTACGCGGAAACCGCCTTCGGGTTCGATTTTCGCCCGTCCGGTGGCTCCACCGCGTGGCGCGTTACCCAACCAGTGCGAGCGCGTCGGCGAGGCCGTCGAGCAGGTCCGCGAGCGCCGCCGTGAAGGGGCCGAGGTCACGGGCGAACGTGGTTGCGTCGTCGCTGGCGAGCCGTGCGGCATCGGCCTGCACCTGACGGGCTAGCTCGACCGTCGCCTCGGGCACGCTGGGATAGAGGCTCAGCAGCTTCTGGTGGACGACGTGCAACTCGCGCCCGAGCCGGTTCATCATCAGCCGGTCCTCGAACGCCTGCACGAGCGCCGCGCGGTCGTCGAGATCGTCGTCAGCCGCGAGCGTGGCGAGGCGGACGCGCAGCCGCTTCACGTCGTCGGCGAGGTCGCGGGCGAGCGCAGCCAGGTCGGCGCGGGCCGTGCGTTCCGCTTCCTGCTCCGACGGGTCGCGCCCGGCGAGGCGATCGGCGATGGCCTCGCGCACCACGGCCGCTGTGCGCAGCGAGGCGATGAGCGCCATCGCGCGGAGCGCGCCGCCGAGAAAGGGTTCGGGCGCGTCGTCTGAGATCGGGTTGAGGGCATCGGACATAGCGCGCCTCGCACCCGTGGCAGCCCAGGCACGTTCCGGCCACGCCCAGGCTTCGCAGCGATTCCGCCCGGCGCCTCCATGCAGACACAGGCGGAGTCGCTGGGGGCCCGTAGCTTCCGCGCTTTCGTCCTGCCCTGCTCTCGATGCGCCCCGATCCTCGCTCTCTCGAACGCCTCGCCGTGGCCGCTCTCCTCGGCCTCGTGGGCGTGCTCGTCTGGCTCTACGGCGCCATCGACTACGCCAACGAAAGCGGCACCGACCTGCAGTGGTACCGCCCGATGGCGCAGGCCGCGCCGGGGCTGGACCTCACGATGCGGACGCCGTTCGTCTATCGCCCGCTCGGGCCTTGGATGGCGGGCCTCTGGCCCGGCCCTGATCCGGCGGGCTTTTATGTGGGCACGGTCCTCACCGCGCTCGCGCTCGCGGTGCTGCTCTACGCGCTGCTACGCGGCGATGGGATCCGGCCCGGCTTTGCGCTACTTGCGGGCTTCGGCTTCTTCGCGAGCCCCTACGTGTTCGGTGTGCTGGTCTACAACTACTTTCACCTCGCCGATCTCCTTGCCTTCGTGTGGATCGTGGCGGGTCTGCTGTTGCTCTACCGCCGCCGCTGGCTCGGCCTGGCCCTCGTGCTTGCGCTCGGTGCGCTCACCCGCGAGGTATGCCTGCTGCTGATCCCGGCGGCGTTCGTCCATCTCTGGGAGCAGAACCGCCTCCGCGCGGATGGGCGAAGGCTGGCGCTGGCCGTGGTGCCCGCGCTCGTGGTGGCGTTTGGCTATCGCTGGCTTGCCGAGCCGGGGCCGGGCGGGCTGAGCATCGTCGCGTCGCTGCTGGAGGAGGGGCCGAAAGTGGCGCGGCCCGACACGTGGGTGCGACTTCTCGTGATCGCGTGGGCCCCGCTGAGCCTGTGGCCGCTCGTGTTTCCGAAGCAAACGAGGGCCTTCGTGCGCGCCCATCCGCACCGCGCGGTGTTCGCGCTGCTCGTGCTCGCGAGTGTGTTCGTGGGCTATGACCAGGAACGGCTCTTTGCGCCTGCTTTTGTGTTCGTAGCCCCGCTGCTGGGGGCGCTGGTCCAGCACGCGCTCCGGTCGCGCCGGGCGTGGCCGTGGGCGCTCGCCCTCGCCTGTACGATGGTGCTCAACGTGCCGAGCCACCTCGCGGCGCGCTTCCCGCTGCCGAGCCGGGGCTGGACCATCGTGCTGACGCTCACAGCCGTCGGGCTGGCTACGCTCATCGCGCTCGTGCTCCGGTTCACCGCGCCTCCGGTCCCACGGAGCAGCGTCTCACACGCCGACGCGCCGGACGGTGCTGGGCAAGGCATCGAGGGCAAGCCAGCCTGACTCGACGACGCCCCAGAGACCAACGAGTATGGCCTCAGCGGCGTCGTGGCGCAGCGAGGTCGGCCGGTTCGCCCCTGACCAGTCGATGACGGCCCGCGCGAGCGTGTCGGCTTGCTCCTTCGCGCCTTTGCCGGTCCGCTGCTCGCGGGGGTGCAGCAGTAGCCGTCGCCACACGCCCGCATGGATGCGTTTGAAGTCGAGGTCCCGGCGCTCGGCCTCGCGTTCCCAGAGATCGGCGAGGACACCCCCGCCCTCTACCACGAGATGCGTGAGTTGCTTCTCCTCACGAAGCATCGTGAACGCCGCGCGCTTGAGCCGGGCGCGGCTGCCGTAGTTGCGCGAGCGGTACCACGCCAACCGCCCCGCGCGGTCGTAGCACGCAAAGCCGGTGCGAAGGCCGAGGTCGACGGCGAGGAGCATGGGCGTGGCACGGTCGGCTTGTGACGAAGGTGAGGTGCGACGCCGAAGACGTCGTGTGGGTTGCCGGACCGCAACAGCCGACGGCCTCTCCCCCTACTTCTTTCGCTGTGGGATGAGGCTTGCGATGGCCTGGATCGGGTTGCGGTGGGCCGGGTCGCGCGTCTCGCGCCAAAACAACGCCAGCCCGCCCACGCCGCCGAGCGCGTTGGCGATCCACATGCCGAGCCACGGCTCCAGCAGGCCGCGGTCGGCGAGCTTCTCGCCCTGGTTGAGCGTCACCCAGTAAAACAGAAACAAGAACACCGCGAGCGCGCCCACCACGCCGATGCCCACGCGCGGGATTGCGAGCCCGAGCGGGATGCCGACGAGCACGAACACCACGCACGCCATCGCGATGGAAAACTTCTTGTAGATCTCCACCCGGTAGCGGTCGGCGCGCTGCGACTCCCACGAGACGGCGTTCATGGTCTGGTCCGACTCCGAGCGCAGCACCCGGACGCGCTGCATGGCCGTGTCGTAGACGCGGGTCGCATCGCCGGTGCCGAGGCCAGCGAGGACCGGGTGGGCGACCGTCAGCGAGTCTGCGGCCGTCGTGTCCGGCCGGGCGGACGACGAGGCATCCACCTCGCTGAGGTCGGCGGCGACGCGCGTGCGCAGGTCGCGAAGCCGCTGTGCGACCCCGCGGTCGAGTGAGTCCACCACGGCGATCATCTGTGTGGTCTGCATCGTGCGGTCGGAGCGGTCCGAGTCGGAGCGGTCGCGGCGCTCGAAGGAGAGGTCCGTCAGGTCGAGCGTCATGCGGTGGCGGTCGAACTGGAGGCGCTCGTAGCGCTCGATGGTCTGCGCGAGCCCGCGTCCGGCGGCTTCGCGCTGGGTCCGCATCTGGTGGATCTCGCCGTCGAAGAGCGTCAGTTCTAGGCGGTCGCCGAGGCTGGCGAGCGTCGCCGAGGCGGCCGCGATGGTGCGGCGCTCCGTCGAGCCGCCGCTGTGGTCGAACACCCGCACGCCGAGCAGTTCGTTCGAGTCGGCGGGGGCGTCCTCGACGAAGATGCTGTAGCCCTTCAGCTCAGTGAAGAAGGTCCCCGCTTCGAGTTGGAAGCCCGGCTTCTTGTCGCGAATGTCGCGCCAGAGGCCGCCCATGCGGAAGTTGGCCTCGGGCAGCATCACGTTGTTGAAGTAGGCCATCCCCGTCGCCATCACGAAGCCAAAGATGAGCACCGGCCACGCCACCTGCAGCAGCGAGATGCCCGAGCTTTTGACGACGAGGTAGGCGCGCGACTCGGCGAGCTTCCCGAACGCCGCCAGCGTGGCGATGAGCACCGACATCGGCACGGCGAGCGTGACCATGTAGGCGAGGCTGTACGCGACCAGTTCGACGAGCACCCCCAGCGGCAGGCCGCGCCCTACCAGGTCCGGCAGGTGCCGGATCAGAAACTGCATCAGCAGCAGAAACATCAGCGTCGCGAAGCTGCCGACGAGGGGGATCGGCAGGCTACGGAGCAGCGTCCAGTGGAGGGTGCGGAGCACGCGGCGAGGCGGCGGGTGCGTGGGAAACGGGCGCGCAGAAGATCCGACAGGGGCGGTGTGAACGCAGAACAAGACCGCTGGGATATGAACGTCGGCCTTGTTGGAGACCTGGCGAGTTGCTAGCGCTCTTGTCATGCCGAACGCGGTTCAGCATCTCAGCGATGCTCCAAAGCACCGCCCTCGTCAGAGATGGGCTTCGCCTGACCTCGGCTTCGAGTCAAGCGTCGGAGGACGCAACAACAACGCTGATGCCAAGCGTGGTATTACACACTCGCGCGGCCTTCGAGCGCGCGGCTGAGCGTCGCCTCATCAGCATATTCCAGGTCGCCGCCGATGGGGAGGCCGCGGGCGATGCGCGTCACGCGGGGTCCGAGCGGCTGGATGAGGCCCGAGAGGTAGATCGCCGTTGCGTCGCCCTCGACGTTCGGGTTCATGGCGAGGATGACCTCCTGTACAGGCACGGTCGCGTGCTCGTTCATGTAGTTCGCGACGGGCTCGGCGATGTCGGCAGGGAGGCTTGGCGGCATGCCCTCGGGCGTCCGGCTGCGGCCCACGCGCGCGATGAGTTCGCGCACCTTCAACTCGTCCGGACCGATGCCTTCGAGCGGTGAGATCACGCCGCCGAGCACGTGGTAGAGGCCGCGAAACTCACCCGTGCGTTCGAGCGCGAGCACGTCGTTCGGCTCCTCCACGACGCAGACCACGCTTCGGTCGCGCTTCGGCGAGGCGCAGATGGGGCACGGGTCCACGTCGGTGATGTTGCAGCAGATGCCGCACGTCTTGACGCGGTCCTTCACCGCCACGAGTGCCTTAGCCAGTTCGACCACGTCCTCGCGCGGCATCTTGAGCACGTAGGCCGCGAGCCGCTGCGCCGTCTTGCGCCCAACGGTGGGCAGCTTGGCGAACTGCTCCACGAGCGCTTCGACCGACTCGGAGGTGAGGTGCATGGTGGGTTTTTGTCCTTAGTCCTTGGTCCTTCGTGGGAGGCGGAAAATCACACCGCGCGCTGACAAACGTGCGTCAGTGGCACGCACCGACGAGATGCTGCATTGGACACCTACCAGTGACCAAGGACAAAGGACGAGGGGCTAAAACCCCATCTGGTCGAGGCCCATGCCGGGCGGGAGGAACGCGCCCGCCGCGCCGCGCATCTCGCGCTCGCGCAGCGCCGCGGACTCGTCGAGGGCCTTGTTGACTCCAGCGATGAGGAGGTCTTCGAGCAGTTCGGCGTCGCCGGGGTTGATGACGGCCGGTTCGAGCTTGATGGCGCGGATGGCCCCGGTACCGTCGGCGGTCACGGTGACCATGCCGCCGCCCGCTTCCGCGGTGACGGTCTTCTCCTTAAGGGCCGCCTGGCTGTCGGCCATCTTCTGCTGCATCTCCTGCATCTTGCCGAACAGGTCGGCCATGTTGAGGTTGCCGTTCATTGGTCTAAGTGTCAAGTGGCAAGGTTCAAGTAGCAAGGATTCTGTAAGCGGGACATGGTACTTGCCCACTTGTCACCTGCCACATATCAGTACACGATTTCGGCCCCGAAGCGCTCGAAGAGGAGGCGCACGACGGGGTGCGACTGGCGCAGGCGCTTGAACGCCTCGAACGGGTCGGCGGCGGCGGCGGTTTCGGGCAGCGCCTCGGGCGCGGCGACCACGAACCGAAGCGCAGGCGTGCCGTCGGCGTCGGTGCCGAGTTCGGCGGCGAGGTGCACGGCGAGGCGGTCGGTCTCGCTCGTGAGCAGGGTGCGTGTGAAGTCGTCCGCGACGACGACCTCGACTGCGCCACGGTGCACGCGCTGCGGCTGTGCGTTGGACAGCAGCGCCGCGATGTGGACCCGGTCGGCCTTGACGCGCGCATGCAGCCCGCCCCACGCCGACTGGACGCGGCCCAGCGAGACGCCAAAGTCGTCGGCGCCTGGCAGGTCAGCAGGCACGGCGATGGCAACGTCGGCACCATCGCCCATCGCCCTCGACCCGTCGCCGCCGAGGCTCGACGGCGGCCGATTCAGCGCGGGCGGATCGAAGAGGCCGGGGAAGAGCGGAGTGGCGTCGCCGCCAACCGGCGGGCGGTGAGGCTCGTCAGCCTCATCGCTCGCGGCGGGGGCAGGTGTCACCGGAGACGACGACGGTACTGGAGACGACGGCGGTGCTGGAGGCGAGGGCGCGACGGCGGGCAGCGGCGTAGGAAGCTCCGAAGCACTGTAGCCGTCCTCGTCCGTGCCGAAGTCGTCGTACGCGTCGATGGGGGGCAGGTCGCCACGGCCGTCGTCGAACGGGGGCGGTGCGGGCGACTCAGCCTGCTCAGGTACTTCAGCTACGGGCTCTGTTGCAGCGGACACGGAGGTTGCCGGTGTCGCTTCCGGTGCTGGGGTTGGAGTCGCAACCTCTGGAGCGAGAGAGGCCACGTTGCTCGGTGTCGGTTGCGGTGCCATCTCCTCCCTGCTGGCGGGCGGCGCGTCAACGACCGGCTTCTCGACCAGAAGCGAAGGGGTCGCTGGCGTCAGTGCTGCTGCTGGCGCAGTCGCAGGCTCGCGAACGGCCGATGGCCCAGAGGCGGGGGCAGCAAGCTCTGGTGGTAGCACAGGCTCAGGACGCAACGGGGTGTCCGGCTGCGAAGGTGTGCTGTCGGGTGCGGAGTCGGCGACGTGCGTCGACGTAGGTGCCGCCGGGGCCGGAGCAACCGTTGGAGCAGGGGACGCGCTACCGTCCCCCGGCGCGTTTCCCGCCGCACCAGACGGTGTGGCTATCGAATCGTCCGGCACGGCTACCGAACCGCCCGGCACGATCACTGCGCCGCCGTCGAGCGTGCCGCTTGCGAGGGCGGCTTCGAGGCGTTCGAGCTTCGCCAGCACCGCCGTGAGATCCGTCGCCTTCGCCAGCGAGGCTAGCTTGAGGAGCGCTAGCTCGAGCTTGAGGCGGGGCTGCGGCGCCATCTTGAGCGCCTGCTCAGTCTCGTCAGCGATCATCAGCATCCGCAGCAGGTCGGCCTCGGCGAACGGCCCAGCGGCCTGGACATAGCGCGCCTGCACAGCATCGGTCGCCTCGATGAGCGTGCCGTCGCCGGTCGTCTTCACGGCGAGGAGGTCGCGGAGGTGCTCGGCGAGCCCGGCGAGGTACTCCGTGAGGTCGTAGCCGCGCGCCATCAGCCGGTCCACGAGACGGAGCATCCCGGCGCGGTCGTGTGCGAGTGCGAGCGCGGTCGTCTCGAAGAAGAGGTCGGTGTCGACCACGCCGAGGGCATCGGCGAGGGCATCGTAGCGGAGGTCGGTGCCGCAGAGCGAGACGGCCTGGTCGAAGATCGAGAGCGCGTCGCGGAGGGCCCCGTCGCCCTTGCGCGCGAGCAGCATCAGCGCCTCGGCGTCGGCCGTGATGCCTTCCTCGTGCGCAATGTGCTGCAGTCGGCTCACGATCTCCGGCACGGCGATGCGCCGGAAGTCGAAGCGCTGCGTGCGGCTCAGGATCGTCGGGAGGACCTTGTGCGGCTCCGTCGTGGCGAAGATGAACAGGACGTGCGGCGGCGGCTCTTCGAGCGTCTTCAGGAGCGCGTTGAACGCGCCCTGCGAGAGCATGTGCACCTCGTCGAGGATGTAGATCTTCTTGCGCGCGCCCTGCGGGGGGATGCGGACCTTCTCCCGGAGGTCACGGATGTCGTCCACGCGGTTGTTCGACGCCGCGTCCACCTCGATGATGTTGAGCGAGCGGCCCTCCTCGAATGCCCGGCACGAGTCGCACGCCCGGCACGGCTCGGCGCCCGTGCGCTCACTCAGCGGCGTGGTGCAGTTGATGGCCTTCGCCACGAGGCGCGCGGCGGTGGTCTTGCCCACGCCGCGGGGGCCGCTGAAGAGGTAGGCTTGTGCGAGGCGGTCGTGCAGGATCGCGTTCTGGAGCGTCTGCGCGACGTGCTCCTGCGCGACGAGGTCGGCGAAGGTCTGCGGGCGGTACTTGCGGGCCGTGACGAGGTAGCGGCCAGCCGGTGCGTCGGCCATGTCCAGGACGGTCGGGAGGTGCGGGAGCGCGGGCGCGCGGGTCCCGAATGTGCGGACCGAGCGCGTCGTGCAACTTACTCGCCGGGCCCCCGCTGGACAACCAAGATGGACGCCATGGTAGCGTTAGGCTTGGGATTCTTCACCGACGCGGAGTCGGACCGCTGCCAGGTCCGGCGCCAGGGCGAGGCGTGCCGTGCCGTCGCTGCGCGTGGGGAGCAAGAGCGGTAGCCGGGTCTCGACCGCCGTCCCGACGCCGACTTTGCTGTGGACCTGGATGGTGCCGCTGAGAAGGTCGACGTAGTGCTTGGTGACGGCGAGGCCGAGGCCGCTGCCTTCGTGGCTGCGCGCGAGCCCGTCGTCCTCCTGCCGGAACGCCTCGAACAGGTGCGGGAGGAAGGCCTCGCTGATGCCCTGCCCGGTGTCCGTCACCGTGAGCACGGCGCTCGCGCCTTCTTGCGTCAGCCGAACCTGGACGGCGCCCTTCTCTGTGAAGGCCAACGCATTCCGGACGAGATGGCTCACGATCGTCACAAGGGCCCTGCGGTCCGACTCGCCGACCAGGACGGAGGGGTCGGCTTCGAACGTGAGCGTGACCGCCTCCGACGCATGCCGTTTCTGGAGTGGATAGAGGGCCGCCCGGACGCTTGCAGCGAGGTCGAACGTCTCCTTGCGCAGCGCCACCTCCCCGGCGCGCAGCCGGGCGAGGTCGAGGAGCGCGTTGAGCGTGTCGAGGAGCCGATGGCCGTTGTCCCGCACGGGATGCACGAAGGGTTTGAGGTCGGCCGGGACCTCCTCGGCAAGCACCTCCGCGAAGCCTAGGATCGCGTTGAGCGGCGTCCGGATCTCGTGGGTGACGTTGGTGAGGATGGTGCTCTTGAGGCGACTTGCCTCCTCGGCGCGCACCCGTCCGGACTCGGCCTGTTGGTGGGCCTGCACCAACGCCTGCTCGCGCTCATGCTGCGCGGTCACGTCCATCACGATGCCGCTCAGGTGGGGCGTGCGTGCGTGCGCACGTGCTTCGGCATGACTGTGCATGCGTAGCCAGCGCTCGCCTAGCGGTGTGCGTACCCGCAGCGTGAGATCGTCCGGGGCCTGGCCGCGGGTGAGATGCGCCGCGTACGACAGGCATGCCTCCAGATCGTCGGGATGGACCAGGGTCGCCGCGAGCTCGGGCCGCGGCGTGATGCCGGCATTAAGGCCAAGGAGGGCGTAGAGGCCGGTCGAGAAGTGGAGGCGTTGCGAACCAGGCTCGTAGGACCAACTGCCGAGATGAGCGAGGCGCTGGGCGCGCTCGAGTTCTTTCTCGCGGGAGACAAAACCGCGGCGGATGCGGATGACCGTGTGCCACGTCAGCATGGCGATGGAGCCGGTTCCTAGCAGGCACGTCAGGAAATACACCGAGGCGGCGTGATCGGCCTCAGGATGCATCACGGCGATCGCCGCAGCCGCAAAGGAATAAGCATGAAACGCTATGGAGGCCGGCGCGCGCAGTCCGGAGATCTGGAGGACGCTGGACGTGATGACGTACACGTAGAAGAAGCCCACCAGCAGCGCGGTGTCGCCTGGGTTGGCAAAGACGACCCCTGCGATCCACGTGACAAGGAGGTAGACGACCCCGAGCATGAGGCCGGTCAAGAGATGCACGGAGAGCCGTGGCACAAAGGAGAGGCCTAGGCACACGAGGAGCACACACGAAATGCCGAGGCGGACCGCCATGGAGTCGTTGTGCTCCAGCCCGAGACCCGTGGCCAGGAAGAGATAAGCCGGTACCATCAACGCGCCTAGGCCGCACAGCATCCGGAACGCGTGCAGCAAAATTTTCCAGCGCTGGCGCTTGCTCAGCGACGTGTGCCGCTGAGGCAAGACCTGGGGGGCGCTATAGGGGCGAACCGTAGCCAGAGGAAGGGAATCGTAACGCGAAGCAATCGGAGACAGGCAAGGCTTCGCCGTCCCGTACTGCGTCAAACCTCTAGGATTTCACCCCCATGAGGCTCGGTTGGTCGGCGCAGATACGTTACGAATCGAAACCCGTCGTGGTGGTCGGTCGCTGCCGCTGCAAAGACTGATCCGATCAGGTGGGCATACGGCGGAAAGAAGGTGTCGCCGGTGTAGGTGCCCTCAACGAGCGTCAGTTCGAGTCGGTCGGCGATGGGGAGCGCCGCTGCGTAGACCGCCGCCCCGCCGCCGATGAACACCTGCTCGGCATCTGCAAAGTGCGCGAGCGCCGCGTCGAGGCTATCGAAGACCACGATCTCGGGGTGGGCGGCCTGCAGCGCCTCCGCCTTGGCCGCGTCGCGGGTGAGCACCACGTTGGCGCGCTTCGGCAGCGGTCCACCAAACTGGTGCACGAGTGACTCGAACGTGCGCCGTCCCATCACGAGCGGGTGCCCCACGGTGAGCCGCTTGAACCGCTTGAGGTCAGCCGGAATGTGCCACGGGAGGTCGAGGCCGTCGCCGATGAGCCGGTCGCGCTCGGCGAGCGCTGCGATGAGGACGATTTCAGGAGCAGGCATAGAGATGGGAAAGCGAAACGGGAAGAGCGAGAACCAGTGGGATGTGCCGAAAGGAAGGCCCTTGGAGAGGTGGGCGAACCAAGATCGCCAGAAACCAAAAAAGAAGGGCTAGCGATCCGCATCGCGCCGCTACGACCCTCTACCGCTGCTGCCTTCCGGCCCTGACGGAGTTCAAGGGGAGCTGGCCGTACGGGACTAGCCCTTCTTTGAGCCGGAAGGCCCGCAGTGGGCGTCCGGCAAAGGACCCCTAATATACGGCACCGCCCGCGCGGTTCGGCTCTCCGTTGCAAATTCAACTCCCCGCATGCCCACCTCTCTTTTTCGTCCCGTAGGCGCGTTGGCCCTCATCGTTGCCGTCACCCTCATCGCTGCCGTCACGTCGTCCCTCGGCGCCCAGCCGCTCCCAGACGGCGTCCTCTTCGACGACTTCACGTACGTGAGCACCGCTTGGAGCCTGGATGCGCGCAAGCAGGAACCCGGGTCGCTCTACGGCCCCAACGCCTGGCGCGTCGGGCTCGCGCCCTCCGACACTGTCGTCGAGCGCGCGTGGTACCGCGCCTACTGGAGGGAGATGAACGACTTCTACGACTCCACGGCCGTCGAGGTCGCCGACGGTCGGCTGCGCGTCGAGGCGCGCGCCGGGACCTACGCGGCGGCGCAGCGGCATCCGCAGGTGGCCTCCGGGTTCACCGCGGTGACGGGGACGTGGGCCGCCCACGTCCGTTTCTCCGACCTCGGTGCCGTGCCGTTCTACACGACCGGACGCCACCAGGGGTGGCCCGAGGTCGACATCATGCAGTCGTTCTGGACGCTCTCTCCATATCGCGTGCGCAAGGGCGACGGCTGGGCGTGGTCGGAGATGGACCACGAGTTCAACAACTGGTTCGGACGCGCCCGTCGCACCGAGCCCGGGACGCGGCTCTACGTCGACACCGGCTTTCTGGAGAACGGGACGGCCTACCCGTTCGGCATGAAGGGCGTGGGCGGGGATGCCTACACGTGCGCCTGGACCCGTGGGGCGCAGACCGAGCGCCTACGCCCGACCGCCTGCGCTACCGCCTTGCTCCCCAACGGCGATCGGCCTGCTCCGTTCGTGACACTGCTGATCCAGCACGACGGGTCCGGCGTCCGCTTCGCCCTCCGGCTCGACATCAGCAGCGACCATACCGGAGGCGAACGCCTCGAAGACGGGCGTCGCGAAGACGGGCGTCGCGAAGACGGGCGTCGCGAAGACGGGCGTCGCGAAGACGGGCGTCGCGAAGACGGGCGCATCGAGATGGTGTCGGAGCGATTCACCGAGACCGTGCCCAGTCAGCCGATGATGGCGATGTTCAGCATGTACCTCAAAGACCACGAGGAAGCCCCGGTGTTTGACCTCGACACGCCGCAGGCGATGGACGTGGATTGGTTCTTCTATGCCGAAGACATCGTGGATCTGGATACCGTGACCGACCACATCGCTACGATTCGAGGTGCCGAAGTCGCCCGGCTGAACACGCTGGGCCGGCCGGCGGCCTTCCCGTACGTCGCCTGTGACACGCGTCAGCCCTGGCCCGACTGGAAGACGTGCCCTTGGCCGCGCATCGCGTCGCCCAAGCCAGAGTTCGACCTGCGCCTCTACGCGCCGCCTACGCTCTCCACGGGCTGCCTCCGAGAGGGGGCGACGTGGATCGTCCGCCCGCCGCTGCGCGCGACGACGTACGAGGTGCGCTGGCGCAGCCGCTATCACTACCGCGATCGCGCGCCCTCACGCTGGCATCGCACCGACGCGGTCGGCTTTCGCTATCAGCTACCGCGGCCGTCGGGAACGCCCTACTACGTGGAGCTTGACGTCGAGGTCGAGGACACGCAGCCCTTGATGGAGCAGGAAGCCCGGGGGCATACGAGTCGCATGGTGCCCGTCCTGGCACACGGCGAGGCATGCACCGCTCCGGTCGATCCAGACCCACTCGCTGCGGTACCGCGCTAGTCGCCCGCGATCCTCAATACAGCCCGACTGGGTCCACGTCGATGTTCACGCGGCAGCCTTTGGGCGGCGACCCAGCGGCAGCGTCGGCCTCCGCGACGGCTGTCGTGAGTGCGTAGGGCGAGACGGCGAGCGGCGCCTTCAGGATGGTGTGGAAGCGGTACTGTTTTTTGACGCGCCCGATGAATGCGGCCGTCGGCCCGAGCACCTGGAGGTGCTGCGCGTCGTGCTCGGAGAGGCCCTTGAGCAAGCGCGGAAGCCGCTTCGTGAGCTGCGTCGTCCAGCGTGCGGCGAGCTTCTCGACGGTTGCCTCGTTCGGTCCCTTGAACTCGATACCGACGAGGCGTCCGAAAGGGGGGTAGCCGAGGAAGCGCCGATCGGGGAGGTCGGCGCGGATGAAGCCGTCGTAGTCGTGCGCGAGTGCAAAGCGGATCGCGGGGTGGTCGGGATTGCGCGTCTGGAGGAACACCTCGCCGGGGCGCTCGGCGCGGCCCGCCCGGCCGCCGACCTGTGCGAGGAGTTGGAATGTCCGCTCGGCGGCGCGGAAGTCGGGCAGCAACATGCCCGTGTCGGCATTGACGACGCCCACGAGCGTCACGCGCGGGAAGTCGAGGCCCTTCGCCACCATCTGCGTGCCGAGGAGGATGTCGGCCTCGCCGCGCCCGAACGCCGTGAGCAGCTTGCGGTGTGCGTCCTTCTTCGAGGTCGTGTCGAGGTCCATGCGCAAGACGCGCGCTTCGGGGAACGTGGCCGCGAGTTCTTCCTCGACGCGCTGCGTGCCTGCGCCGAGGTCGGCGAGGTCGTGCTGGCCGCAGTTGTCGCAGGCGGACGGCGCGGCGCGGGTGAAGCCGCAGTAGTGGCAGCGCAGCTGCGGGCGCAGGCCGGGTGGGCGGTGCAGCGTGAGCGTGA
Source organism: Bacteroidota bacterium (assembly GCA_039821555.1). Lineage (NCBI taxonomy): Bacteria > Pseudomonadati > Bacteroidota > Bacteroidota bacterium. Next base: position 229,171 of record JBCBNX010000002.1, on the reverse strand, counting down.
CCGCGCACGACGGGCACTCGGGCGTGTGGCCGCACGCGTTGCACGTCAGGATCGGCGCGTAGCCGCGGCGGTTTTGCAGCAGGATCGTCTGCTCCTTGCGGTCGAGGCGTGCCTGGATGGCCTCCTGGAGTTGCACCGAGAGCGCGCCGCGCAAGCGGCGCACCTCCTGCTCGCGCGCGAGGTCGACGACCTTCACCTCGGGCAGCCGCGCGGCCGTGCGACCGGACACGGGCACGCGCTCGGGCATCGGGAGGAGCGTGTACTTCCCGCGCTTGGCGTTGACGAAGCTCTCCGCGCTCGGCGTGGCGCTTCCGAGAACACACACCGCTCCGGCGAGGTGCGCGCGCATCACGGCCACGTCGCGGGCGTGGTAGCGCGGAGCCGGGTCGAACTGCTTGTAGCTCGCCTCGTGCTCCTCGTCGACGACGATCAGCCCGACGTTTTCGAGTGGCGCGAGGACGGCCGAGCGCGGGCCGATGGCGACGCGGTAGCGCCCGGCGCGCAGGTGGCGCCAGGCGTCGTAGCGCTCGCCGGGGCTCATGCGCGAGTGGAGGACCGCCACGTCGTCGCCGAAGTGGGCGCGGAAGCGGCGGACGGTCTGCGGCGTGAGCGCGATCTCAGGGACGAGCACGATGCCCGTGCGCCCCGCGTCGAGCGTGGCCTTGAGCGCGCGGAGGTAGACCTCGGTCTTGCCGCTGCCCGTGACGCCGTGGAGCAGAAACGTCTCGGTCTTCTTCGTGCCGTTGTGTTGGGCGACGAGTGCGGCGTTGACCTGGTCAAGCGCGGCCCGTTGGGCGGGGTGCAGTGCGATCCGCTGCGGCGTTGGCGCCGCGGCGTCGAAGGCCTCGGGGCGGCGCTCGACCTCCACGTCGTAGGCCTCGACCCAGCCCAACTCAACGAGCCGCTGCACCGTCTGACTCGACGCCCCCGACGCGGCCAGCGCATCGGCCTGGCTGAGCGACCGGTCCGTCGACGCGGCGAGCGTGGCGACGAGCATCTGCTGCCGAAGCCCACGCAGCTCGTCCGGGGCCGCGCTCGGGTCGATGCCCGTGCGGATGCGCAGCCAGCGGGCCGTCTTCGCGCGCACGCGTGGGTCCGTCGTCTCCTCGGCGATGCGGAGCAGCCCGGCTGTGCGGAGGTCGGCGAGGAGCGCGGCGGGGAGCTTCGTGCCCAGTTCTTCCTCGGCCTCTTTCAGCGGCAGGCCATGGCCGTTGCGCCCGTTGCCGGTGTGTTGGCCGAGCAGCACGAGCAGGTCGCGCCCGAGCGGGTTGCCGCGCCAGGCCGCCGGAGTGTCGGTGCGGTAGAGCACGCGCACGCCCTCCACGTCGGTGCCTGCTGGCAGCGCCGCGCGCAGCACCTCGCCCCACGAGCAGGCATAGTAGTTCGCCATCCACTCCGTGAGCCGCAACAGCGCCGTCGGCAGGGCCGGGGCCTCGGTGTCCAGCACGTCGGCGATAGGTTTGAGCGCGACGCCCTCGGCCACCTCATCCGTGCGGCCCACGACGACGCCCGTGAGCGTGCGTCGCCCGAACGGCACCAGCACCCGCGCGCCCGGCACGGCGAGCGCGTCGAGCGCGTCCGGGACGGCATAGGTATAGGGCTGCGGGACGGGCGAGAGCGGCACGACGAGCGCGTGCGCGCCCGTGGTCGAGAGGGGCACGAGGGAGCGGTCTGGCTGGCGGGGCGAGGAAGGTACGGAGGTGTGTCCGTGGAGGGTGGGTTCGGGGACCGTGTATCTGCGGGCGGCGTGGTCCGACGGACTACAGCGAGCCGAAGGCGGGTCTCACGCGAGGTGGCGCGGCGAACGAGTTGCACACTGCAGGCCTCTCCCGGCAGCGGTCGTGGTACACCGGCACCCATCGGAACGCCAGCGTGACAGGGCATGCCTGGCGTCCGTGACGCGTTGCGACGGCGCAGCTTCAGCGGGGACTCGCGTCACACGAAGATTCCATCGTCGCCGTGTGGGCGGGTTGGCACGGGGTGGGAACGGGGTTCTCATGGAAAGCAGGCAGATCCGCGACCGGGACCGCTCTCCCCGGCATCGGATCGTCCGGTCACCGCCCGCTCTCGGCACCGACCGATGCAGCCCTCGCTACGCGTCTCTTTCTCTCGCCACGCCCCCGCTGCGCTCTCTCCTCTCTCGTCAGGATCTCGCTCTCTACCCCCGCTGATCCCTCCACCCATGCGCCTCGCTACGCTCCTTTTCCTGGCTCTCCTTGCCGCGCCGACCTTCGCCCAGCATGTCTGGAACGAGGGCACCGACGCGGGCTCGCTCCCGGCCACGGCCCAGGCCCTCGACGCTACGGCCACGCCCTACACCGCCATCACGGGCACCATCGGCCAGCCGGACGACGTGGACATGTATCGCGTGTTCATCACAGACCCGGCAGGCTTTTCGGTGACCACCGAGCCCGCAGGCATCGGAACGCTCGCGGACACGCGCCTCTTCCTCTTTGACGAAAACGGCCGCGGCGTGGCCTTCAACGACGACACGCCCGGCGGCACCGGCTCCCTCCGCTCGACCCTCCCGGCGGGGCACCCGTTCATGCCGACGCAGCCCGGCGTCTACTACATCGCGATCTCAGGCTTCGAGACCGTCCCCCTGGTGGCGACCTCCGAAGCCATCTTCCAGGACCCGCGTAGCTATACCTACAGCTTCAACGGCGTCTTCACCTCGACCGTGACAGACCCGGTCGTGGGCTGGCTGCACCGCGGCGGCAGCGCTATCGGTACCTACCAGATCGAACTGGCCGGAGCCGTCGTCCCGGTCGAGCTGACGGCCTTCGACGCCACGCTGGATGGCGAGGCGGCGCTGCTCCGCTGGACGACAGCCTCAGAGACGAACAACGCGGGCTTTGCTGTGGAGCACCGTATGCCCGCCGCCGCCGATTTCGCCGAGATGGACTTCGTCGTCGGGCAGGGCACGACTACCGAGGCGCAGGCCTATGCCTTCCGCTTCGACATGCTCACGCCGGGCGCCCACGCGTTCCGCCTCCGCCAGACCGACTTCGACGGCACGGTCGCCTACAGCCCAGAGGTCGAGGTCGCGGTCGCGCTCGCCGAGACGTTCCAGATCGACGCGGCCTACCCAAACCCCTTCAACGCCGAGACGGCGGTGCGCTTCACCGTCCGCGAGGCCGCGCCGGTCCAGGCGGAGCTCTTCGACGTGACCGGCCGCCGGATCCGCACGCTCTACGCTGGCACGCCTGCTGCGGGCACCCCGCAGACGCTTCGCATCGACGGCGGCGATCTCCCGACGGGCCTCTACATCGTCCGCGTCACGGGCCGCGACTTCGCGCACACGCAGAAAGTGACGCTGCTTAAGTAAGGTTTGTGGTACACCGCTGGGGTGGTGCCCGGCGTGTGGTTGGTGCGCCGCAGGCGGTCTTCTTCGAGGAGGCCGCCTGCGGTGTTTTGGCGCGGGGAGGTGAGCCGACGAACCCGCCCGGGCCGCTGGGCGTTGACGTGCGCTCCGGTTTCTCACCCTGCACCTCCCGCCCCGCACCTCACCCTGCACCTCCGTGTCGCTTTCTGACGCGCACGTCTCGACCCTGCTGGAGGTTGCCCGTGAACTCGACGCGACCGTCCAACTCGAACCGCTTCTCGCTCACATCGAGCAGGCGGGCCGGCGCATCCTCGGCTGCGAGCGCGTGCGCATCTTCGTCTATGATGCCAAGCGCGGCGACCTCTTCGCCCGCCTCGCCACCGACACGAAGCCGATTCGCTTTCCCGTCGCGGAGGGCATCGCCGGGGCCGCGCTGCGGGACGACCGCGTCATCCGCGTCGAGGACGCCTACGCCGACCCGCGCTTCCTGCCGACATTCGACCAGCGCCTTGGCCTTCGGACGCGCTCGCTGATGGCGCTCCCGATGAAGGGCATCCGGGGGACGAACGTCGGCGTGCTCCAGTTCGTCAACAAGCACGACGGCCTCTTCACCGACGTGGACGAAGAAGTGGCCTTGGCCCTGGCCGGGCTGACGGGCGTGGCACTCCAACGGCAGCTCCTGATGCGCGAGCAGCGCCAGAAGCGCCGCCTCGAACGCGACCTCGCGCTCGCCCGCACGATCCAAAAGTCGTTTCTGCCGGAGACGGTCCCCGTCGTACCGTGCTACGACCTCGCTGGGCGCAGCCGCCCCGCTAACGAGACCGGCGGTGACGCCTACGACTTCATCTCGCTGCCAAGCGGTCGTACCGCCGTCCTCCTCGCCGATGCGAGCGGCCACGGCGTCGGCCCAGCCCTCATGGCCGCCGCGGCTCGCGCTATGGTCCGCGTGCTCACCCAAGCCGTCGACTCGCTGGCCACGGTGATGGACCTCACGAACCGGACGCTCTACCAGGATTTCAAGCTTGAGCGCTTCGTGACGGCCTTCGTCGGCGTGCTCGACGTGGAGGCGCACCGGCTTGCCTACCGCAGCGGCGGGCATGCGCCGATCCTTGTCTACCGTGCCCACACCGACACCGTCGAGGTGCTGCCCGCGACCGGGCCGCCGCTCGGCATTCTCCACGAGTTGCCGCCCCAGAACGACGCCGCGCTCGCGCTCATGCCCGGCGACACGGTGCTGCTTGTCACCGACGGCTACCACGAGTGGGAGGACGCCGACGAGCAGCCGTTCGGCATCGACCGGCTCGTGGACCTCCTTCGCGTGCATCACGCCGAAGGTGCCTCCCCCCTCCTCGCCCGCCTCGACGCGGCGCTCGCCGACTTCGGCGGGCGGCAGGGCGACGACCTCACCGCCGTCGTGATCCGCCGCGTGGATTGAGGCTGAGCGCTCTTACTCCAGGCCGTAGACGACACTCAACCCAGCAGACGGGTGCAGGCCTCGTAGGTCCATGAGGGGCGTGAAGCCGAGGCGGATGCCGAATCCGCCGGGCTCGGGCTGAACGCGGAAGCCGAGGACGCCCGTAAGTCCTACGGTCGAATCAAAGAGGTCGGTGTCACCCGGCGCTCGCGAACGGGTGTTCGCCCGCCCCATCACACCCGCGCCCACCTCCAGGCGCACCGCCCCCTGCCCGAAGAGCCGCGACACCATGACGGTGCCTGCCGCGAAGGAGAGGTCCTGAGGCGTGTAGTGCTCGTCGCCGATCAGGTCGCCTTCTTCGTCTACCAGCGGCAGCAGGATCCCGCCGAAGCGTAGCGCGAAGCGATCCGCCACCAGCACATCGATGTTGAGCGTGCCGGGCATGGCGTTGCCGAGCACCTCGACGTAGACCGTATGGACGGCGAGGTCGGAACGCCCATCTTGGCCGAGCGCAGCCTGCGCGGGAATGACGAGAAGCAGGGCGACGAGGAGGCGCATCGGACGGGGTAGCTGGTCGCGGGGTCCCGCACAGCCGCCGCCACGCCTCCCGCCGTCACACGCCGCGTCGAATGAGCCGTCAGGCCCCGACCTCCTCCGCGCGGGCGGCGAGGCTCTCCCACTGCTCGTAGAGGCGCTTCAACTCCTGCTCGGCCTCGGCGAAGGCGTCCATGGTGGCTGAGAACTCGTCGGGGCGATTGTAGAGGTCCGGGTCGGCCATCTTGACTTCCAGGTCGTCCTTCACCTCCTCTCTCTTGGCGATGGTGTTCTCAACGCGCTCGATGGCAGGGCGCAGCAGCTCATTGGGCAGCGTGGCGGCGTCGAGCGTCTCGCCTTTCTGGAGCGCGCGGTAGAGCTGGTTGCGCAGCTCGGCCTCCCGCCGCTTTTCCTCCTTCGACTTCTTGCCGCTCGATGAGCCGGACGAGGACGAACTCGTCGCGCCTGAAGACGCGGCCTTGCCATTCGATGCCGCAGCGGCCCCGTTCGTCCCCGACTTCTTCGACGCGCCATTCGCCTGCTGGACTTGAGCGGCGGTGCCGTGCGTGCGCTGCCACTGGACCTCGGTGTAGGTACCCTCATAGGTCCGCACGTCGCCGTGCTCGACGTACCAGACGGCGTTGACGACCTCGTCGAGGAAGGCGCGGTCGTGGCTGATGAGCACGAACGTGCCGCCGTACTGCCGCAGCGCCTCGGCGAGCACGTTCTTCGAGGCGATGTCGAGGTGGTTCGTCGGCTCGTCGAGAACGAGGAAGTTGACGGGCGAGAGGAGCGTCCGGGCGAGGGCGACGCGGCTGCGCTCGCCGCCGGAGAGCACCGCGACGGGCTTGAAGACGTCCTCGCCGTGGAAGAGAAAAGCGCCCGCAAGCGCCCGCAGCTCGGTGTCGGAGTGCCCGCGCGCCTTATCGCGGAGCGCGTCGAGGATGTTCTGGCTCGGGTCGAGGTCGTCGGCCTGGTGCTGGGCAAAGTAGCCCGTCGTCACGCGGTAGCCCTCGTCACGGGTGCCCTCGAAGTCTTCCGTGTCGATGAGGATGCGCGCGAGCGTCGACTTGCCCGCGCCGTTCTTGCCGATAAGCGCGAGCTTCTGCCCCCGCTCGATGCGCAGCGGTCCGGCGTCCTCGAACACAACATTCGCCGTGCCCTCGTGCGTCGGGTAGGCCTTCGAGAAGGGCGAGAGTTCGAGCACCGCGCGGCCTGAGGCCTCGGGCTCGGGGAAGCGGAAGCGGATCGCGGCGTCGTCCGACGGCGGCGGCGGGATGCGCTCTAGCTTGTCGAGCGCCTTGACGCGGCTCTGCACCTGCTTGGCCTTGGTCGCCTTGTAGCGGAAGCGCTCGATGAAGCGCTCCGTCTCGGCGATCATGCGCTGCTGGTTCTCGTAGGCCGCCGCCTGCAGCGCGATGCGTTCCTCGCGCTCCTCCAGGTAAAAGCTGTAGGTGCCCGCGTACTCGTCGATGCGGCTGTCGCGCAGCTCGGCGATCTGCGTCACCATCCGGTCGAGGAAGTAGCGGTCGTGGCTTACCACGACGACCGCGCCGGGGTAGCTGCGCAGGTACTCTTCCAGCCACCCAATCGACTCGATGTCGAGGTGGTTCGTCGGCTCGTCGAGCAGCAGGGCCGAGGGCTGTTGGAGGAGCAGTTGCGCCAGCGCGACGCGCATCCGCCAGCCGCCGGAGAACGTGTGCAGCGGGCGTAGCATCTCGTCCTCGGAGAAGCCGAGCCCTGCGAGGATGGCCTCGGTCTTGGGCTTGATGAGATGGTGCTCGGCGGCGGCCAGTTCGGCGTGGACGCGCGCGTGCCGCTCCACGAGCCGCGTGTACTCCGGCGCGTCGGCCGCCATGCCGTCCGCGAGCGCCTGCGTCATCTGCGCCGCGAGGTCCCGCTCGTCCGTTTCGAGGTCGAGGACGTGCTGGAACGCGGTCAGCGCTTCCTCCAGCACGGAGCGGTCGAGGTCCATCTCCTGCACGTCCTGTCGGAGGTAGCCCACGGTCGCGCCGCCGTCGAAGCCGACCTGCCCGCCGTCGATGGCCTGCTCGCCCGCGATCACGCGCAGCAGCGTCGACTTGCCCGCGCCGTTGGGCCCGATCAGGCCCACGCGCTCGCCGGGGCGGATCGTCCACGTCAGCCCGGTGAAGATCGGCTGCCCGCCAAACGCGAGATCGAGATGCTGGAGGTAAATCAAGTTCGAAGTAGGAGGTGAGAAGTTTGAAGTAGGTAGTGCGCTCTGGCTTCGGACCTTCGCCTACACACGGTGATGCGGACAACCTGAGTGCTCCAAAGGGCGAGCGGCCTGGGCGATCCCGCTTCGCCGACTCTTTTCAGCGAGCTATCTCTCAGACACCCTATGGCTCAGAGGTCCCACCTGGCACCCACGTCAAACTTCGTACTTCCCACCTCCCGCCTCAATACGCGTTTTCGTTCACGAAGCCCTTGAAGACGGTGAGCCACATGATGCGGAGGTCGAAGCGGAGCGACCAGTGCTGGATGTAGTACAAGTCGAACTCGATGCGCTTCTCGATGGACGTGTTGCCGCGCCAGCCGTTGACCTGCGCCCAGCCCGTGATGCCGGCTTTCATCTTGTGGCGCAGCATGTAGCCCGGGACGTGCTCCTTGAACTCGTCGATGAACACCGGGCGCTCCGGGCGCGGGCCGACGACCGACATGTTGCCGCGGAGCACGTTGAGGAACTGCGGCAGTTCGTCCAGGCTCGTCTTGCGGAGGAAGCTGCCGAAGGGCGTCGCGCGGTTCTCCCCTGCCGTCGCCCACACCGCGCCCGACTTCGACTCCGCGTTCGTAGGCATCGAGCGGAATTTGAGCATCTCGAACGTCTGGCCGTTGAGCCCCATGCGCGTCTGGCGGTAGAACACCGGGCCGGGCGACGAGAGCTTCACGCCGAGCGCGAGCAGCAAGAACAGCGGCGCGAGCAGTAGCAGCACTGCCGCCGAGAACGCGATGTCGAGCGAGCGCTTGACAAGCTGCCGGCCGTCGAACGGAGCCTCGTCCATCAGGTGGATCACCGGTAGGCCGTCCACGTCCGAGACGCGGCTGTTGACGAGCAGCCCGAGGTGAAAGAGGTCCGGCACGAGGCACATGTGCGCCGTCCGCTTCGAACAGGCCGCGGCGATAGGCTCGATCTTGTGCGTCGCGCGCAGCGGCAGCGCTACATAGACGAGGTCCACGTGCCTGCCGTCGGCGTTGAGCCGGTCCATCACGTCGGCGAGGTCGTCCACGCGCCCGAGCATGTCGATGCGCTGGGGCGTGTGGTCGTGGATCAGGCGGCCCGGCATCGGCTCTTCAAAGACTTCGGCGCGGTCGTCCACGAAGCCGAGCACCTCGAAGCCCATCCACGGATACTGCCGGAACGCGCGCGCGAGGCGCTGCCCGGCCTTGCCCGCGCCGACGATGAGCACGCGGCGGAGGTTCTTGCCCTGCTGCCGCGCCCGCCGTAGCACCGTGTAGATCGTCAGCCGCAACCCGACGAGCAGGCTCGCCGTCGTCACGCCGAAGAGCACCATGTGGATGCGCGAAAACGAGAACTCCCGGTAGAAGAACAGCGCCGCGATCGACGCCACGATGCCGAGGGCGACAGCGCGCGCGACGCCGTAGACGACCAGCGGAAGGCGCGTCGCCCGGCGCGTCCGGTAGAGCCCGGAGAGGAGGAACATCAGCCCCCAGATCACCAGCACGCCCGGGAGGTAGCCGAGGTAGAGAGCGAGGCCTGGGATCTCCTCGGCGTTGGCAAGAGGCAGCGCCGCGATGAGCCCGTCGAGCGCGTAGGGCGAGGCCGGATGCAGGAGGCCGAAGCGGAGCGCGTAGGCGATCACCCACCCGAGGGCGATCAGCGCGAGGTCCGCGACGAAGAGGCTGCGTTGGAGAAACTGACTCTGTTCCTTGAGCATGGGCGCAAAGAGGGGTGGAAACCCAGGGCCGAACGGAATGGCGGTCAGTATCGAAGATCCAAAGGCAGCGCAGGGGCGGATGATGAGGACGCGCGGGGAATGTACGAAGCCGCGGCGAAAATGCCAGCGGCGGGCCCGAGGGTCGGGGGTCGAGGGTCGAGGGTCGAGGGTCGAGGGTCGAGGGTCGAGGGTCGAGAAGGTGCGGCGACTGGGGCAAGGTGTCAAGTCCGATCGTCATCGCCTTCGGTCGGCTCTTCAGACTGCCACCCTCACGGGCCGTAGCTCCGCGGGGTGCGTCGCGCGGATGAGCGCCCGCGCCAGCGCCCGCGTCGAGTTGACCATCGGCAGGCCTGCCACCTCAGGCTCGGGAATGGCGAGCGGGAGCTCCGTGCAGCCCAGAATGACTGCCTCGGCGCCCTCGGCCTTCAGGTGGTCGATGGCGTCGAGCAAGTTCTGCCGCGCCCGCGCCGTCGGCTGGCTCTGCGCCTTCAGCCCCCACGTGTCGTCGTAGATCGTCGGCTGGACGAGCGTCTCTTGCACGGTGGGGGCGGGTCGGACGGCTTCGAGGCCTGCAGCTTTGAGGCCGACCTCGTGCAGGCGATTCTGGATCGACGACGAGGTGGCGAGTACGCCGATCCGCTGGGCCTCCGGGGCTATTTCCGTCACGTGCGCCACGATGGCGTCGATGATGTGGAGCAGCTTCAGGCTGCGTCCCTCGATGCTGAGCGCGTCGGTGAGATGGTCGAACAGGACCGGCGCATGGGCAGTGTTGCAGGGGATGCCTGCCACGGCGCAGCCCGCGTTGTCGAGGCGGCGTAAGATCTCCACCATTGCTGGGACCGGGCTCGGGGCGTCCTGGTCCGCGATCCACGTCGCGCGGTCTGGGATGCGCCCCGGATAGGAGATCAGCGTCACCGGCAGATGCTCCTGATCGCGGTGCGCTTCGGTTTCGTCGAAGAGCGTCCGCACGAGGTCGAGGCCCGCGTAGGGTCCAAGCCCACCGAGCACCCCGATGGCGTGCTGCTCGTCGGGGTCGAGGTAAGGAGCTTGGGACAGGAGCGGGGCGAGCACGAAGAGCGCAGGAAGGCGGGGGAAACCGACCGTCAAGCTACGCCGAGCCGAGCCGAACGGTCTCCTGTGGGTGAAAAGCCGGGCAAGACACCTGCTTGGGGGGCCCGGAGCCCGCGCCCGCGTTGACGCGCCGCCGAGCCCGTTCTATCTTTGAGACTCTGTACGCACTACATCCATGCGCGCTCGGCACGGGCGTTTCCGGAGCGTGCGTCGCCTGCCCGATAGCTCAATTGGCAGAGCACCACACTTTGGATGTGGGGGTTCCAGGTTCGAGTCCTGGTCGGGCAACCTCGTTGAGTATGGAAGTGAGAACGTCCGAACGTGTGAAGGTGAGACTGTCTCCCGGTCAACACGTCGCCACGCTCACACACCCATACGTGCACACCTCCCACCGAGCAATGCTCCCCCACGCCGTCCCGCCCGTCTCGCTCTTTGCCGGCCGCTCCAACCCTGCGTTGGCGCGCGCTATCGCCCAAGACTATGGGCGCGACCTAGGCCACGTGAGCCTCCGCAACTTCTCCGACGGCGAGATCTACGTCCGCTACGAGGAGTCCATCCGCGGCACGGACCTCTTCATCATCCAGTGCACCCCCGCACCTGGCGACCACTGGATGGAGCTGCTCTTCATGATCGACGCCGCGCGGCGGGCCTCGGCGAGCCGCATCACGGCGGTCATCCCGTACTTCGGCTACGCCCGCCAGGACCGCAAGGACCAGCCCCGCGTCTCCATCGGCGCAAAGGTGTGCTGCAACATGCTGGAGACGGTCGGCGTGGACCGCATCCTCACGATGGACCTCCACGCGGCCCAGATCCAGGGCTTCGTGGACATCCCCGTCGACCACCTCTACGGCTCGGCGGTCTACTTCGAGCAGGTCCGCGACTCGCTGCCCGATAACCTCGTCGTCGTCGCGCCCGACCTTGGCTCGGTCAAGGTCGCACGCTCCTACGCCAGCCGCCTCGGCGCCGACTTCGCGATCATCGACAAGCGCCGCCCGCGCTCGAACGTCGCCGAGGTGATGAGCATCATCGGCGAGGTCGAGGACCGGCACGTGCTGATGATCGACGACCTCGTGGACACGGCGGGCACGCTCTGCAACGCGGCCGACGCGCTCATGAACGAGGGTGCGCTCTCCGTCGAGGCCTTCGCCACGCACGCGCTCCTCTCCGGCCCGGCCTACGACCGCCTCGAAGCGTCGGCCATCAAGCGCCTCGTCGTCACCGACACGATCCCGCTTACCCGCACGAGCGACAAGATCAAGGTCATCTCCGTGGCCCCGCTCTTCGCCGATGCGATCCACCGCATCTACGCCGACGAGTCGATCTCTACCCTTTTTGTTGAATAACCCACGCTGCGGGCGCGCCCGTAGCTGATAGCCTAAATCCCCATGGACGTCATCAAGCTCGACGCGCAGGCGCGCGACCTCGGCAAGAGCGCCACCAAGGCCGTCCGCCGCGACGGCGAGGTCCCCTGCGTGCTCTACGGCCCCCACCAGGAGCCCGTGCACTTCCGCGTGCCCAAGCTCGCGCTGCGCCCGCTCATCTTCACCGCCGCGATGCACCGCGTCGAGGTCGACCTCGGCGGTCAGACCTACGAGTGCATCCTCAAGAAGGTGGACTACCACCCCGTCTCGGACGACCCGCTGCACGCCGACTTCCTCGCGCTCGACGCGGGTGAGTCGGTCGCACTGCGCATCCCGGTTCGCCTCACCGGTGCCGGCTCTGCACCAGGCGTGAAGGCGGGTGGTCGTCTCGTGCAGGCTCTCAACTTCCTGGAGATCGCCTGCCTGCCGAAGAACATCCCATCGGTTGTCGAGGTCGATGTCTCCGAGCTCAAGATCGGCGACACGGTCCACGTCGACCTGCTGAGCGTGCCGGATGCCGAGATCCTCACGGACCCGCGCCGGACGATCGCGACGGTGGCCGCGCCGAAGCGTGGCGGCCTCCTAGACGACGAGGACGGCGAAGCAACGGAGGGCGACGAAGCAGCCGACGCCGACGCCGAAGGCAGCGAGGAGTAAGTCCTCAGCCGCTTATGCTATACTGCGATGCGAGTGGGCGGTCACGTCGACTCGCATCGTTTTCTTTGCGCTCCGCCGTGATGTTGAGCGACTAGCTGCTCGCCAGCGGAGCCCTACTCTGAGGCGGTGCTCGCAGGCTTTTCCTTGGTCGCGCCCGGGGGCTCTTTGCGGTTATAGCGGTTCATGGCCGTCATCAGGCCGTCGCGGACGAACGAGAGGGCCGCTTTGGCAGCGAAGTTCACGGCTTCGTCGCGGGCTTCCGCTTCGTCGTCGTCGAACGGCGCGAGGACGTAGCGGACCTGCTGGCCTCGCCCGAAGTTGCTCCCGATCCCGACGCGGATGCGCGGGAAGGCGCTCGTCCCCAGCGTGTCGATGATGTCCTGGATGCCGTTGTGGCCGCCTGCGCCGCCCTTGGCCCGCAGCCGGACGGCGCCGAGGGGCAGGGCGAGGTCGTCATACACCACCACCAGGTCGTCGGGCGTGAGGCCGTAGCGGCGGGTGAGCGCGCGGACGGCCTCGCCGGAGCGGTTCATGTACGTCTGCGGCTTCGCCACCACGAGCGCGCGGCCTCGGTGGCTCGCCTCGTCCGCCAGCGACGCGGCCAGGTTGCGCCGCAGCGGGGCCACACCCACCGTCTCGGCGAGGTGGTCCACTACCATGAAGCCGACGTTGTGGCGCGTTGCTTCGTACTCGGGACCGGGGTTGCCGAGGCCGACGATGAGGCGTTTGCGGGCCATCAGAAGGGCAGGGCTGCGTGACTAAAACGGCGCGTCGCCGCCCGAAGGCAGCGGGGGCGGGCTGCCCGCGAAGCCGCCGCCCTGGTCGAAGCCGCCCCCATAGCCAGAGTCGGCGTCGCCGCCGAAGCTGCCCGCGTCCCCGTAGCCGCCGCCGCTGTCGAACGCGGCGTAGTCGGTGCCGCCACCGTAGGGGCTCGGCTGGGCGTACTGCAGGTTCTCGAAGCGGGCGTAGCGGTTCACGAACGCCACCTTCACCGTGCCGATCGGGCCGTTGCGCTGCTTGCCGAGGATGATCTCGGCGAGGCCTTCCGTCGAGTTGCCGTGCTCGTCGGTCGTGATGCCGTAGCGCTCGGCGCGGTAGATGAAGCCGACTACGTCGGCGTCCTGCTCGATGGAGCCCGACTCGCGGAGGTCCGAGACGATGGGCCGCTTGTCGCCCCCGCGCGTCTCGACGGCGCGCGAGAGCTGCGAGAGCGCGATCACCGGCACGTCGATCTCCTTGGCGAGGGCCTTAAGCGAGCGGCTGATCTGCGCGATCTCCTGCTCGCGGCTGCCTCCGCGCCCCTGCGCGCTGCCGTGCATCAGCTGGAGGTAGTCGACCACCACCATGCCGATGTCGTGCTCGGCCTTGAGGCGTCGGCACTTGGCGCGCAGTTCGAGGATGCCGAGCCCGGGCGTGTCGTCGATGAAGATGGGCGCGTTGGCGAGAACCCCGGCGGCGCGGGCGAGGCGCGGCCAGTCGTCGTCGGAGAGGCGACCCGTGCGCGCCGCCTGCGCGTCGATGCGGGCCTCGGAGGTGAGGAGGCGCTGCGCGAGCTGCCCCGCGCTCATCTCCAGCGAGAAGATGGCCACGCCCGCCGGGTGCTCCGGGTGCAGCGCCGCGTTCCGGGCCATCGCCAAGGTCAACGCGGTCTTGCCCATGGAGGGCCTAGCTGCAATAATTACGAGGTCGGAGGGCTGCCAGCCGCCCGTCATGTCGTCGAGCTTTTGGAAGCCCGAGGGGACGCCCGTGATGCCGCCCTCGCGGCCGTGGATGGCCTGGAGGTGTTCGAGCGTGCCCTTGATCACGTTCGAGAGCGAGGCGGCGCCCTTGCGGAGCTGACTCTCCGAGATCTGGAAGATGTCGCGCTCGGCGCGGTCGAGGAGGTCGAAGGCGTCGGTGCCGGGGTCGTAGGCCTGCCCGACAACGCCGGTCATCGTCTCGATCATCTTGCGGAGCAGCGCCTTCTCCGCGATGATGCGCGCGTGGTACTCCACGTTGGCCGCGCTCGCGACCTTCGTGGTCAGCTCCGAGAGGTAGTAGCCGCCGATGCCCTCGAACTGGCCGGCGCGCTTCAGCTCTTCGGTGAGCGTGATGAGGTCGACGGGGTTGCCGCGTTCGAAGAGGGCGAGCACGGCCTCGTAGATGCGGCGGTGGCGCTGGTCGTAGAACGCGTCCGGCGCGAGGATCTCGATGGCCTTCGGGATCGCCTCGCGCTCGATGAGCATGGCCCCGAGCACCGACTGCTCGACGTCGGTCGCCTGCGGTGGGACGCGGCCCGCCTGCTCGTGCAGCGCGACCACGTTGGTGGGACGGCTGTGCCGACGGCTGCTCGTGAGCTTCTCGAGCGGATAGGAGGGCGCGGCCCCCTCGTCGATGTAGAGGGGACGCTGGGCGTCGTCGGAGAGCGGCTGGTCAGCCATTGGAAGGCGTTGAGGAGGGAGCGGCGCGGGTAGGGCGTGCTGGCGGCGGAAAGCAGGCCGTGGAGGTCATGGAGGTCAGGCGGCGCAACTCACGCGCCGACGAGTTGGTCGTAGCGCGTGCGGAGGAGCTTCACGTCCTCCCACGTCGGGCGCTTCCACTGTGGGTTGCGCAGGAGCGCGGCTGGATGGTACGTCACGAGCAGCTGCAGCCCGTAGTAGTCCTGGAACTTGCCCCGCAGCGAGGCCAGGCTCGACGTGCGGCCGAGGAGTCCGTTGCCCGCGCTCTTGCCAACGGCCAGAATGAGCTTCGGGCGCACGAGTTCGATCTGCTTGTAGAGGATCGGGATGTGCGCTTCGACCTCGGCGGGCAGCGGGTCGCGGTTGTTGGGCGGACGGCTCTTGAGGATGTTGGTGATGTAGACCTCCTCGCGCTGGAAGTTGATGGCCTCCAGGATCTTGTTGAGGAGCTGCCCGGCGCGGCCCACGAACGGCTCGCCCTCCTTGTCCTCGTTTGCGCCCGGCGCCTCGCCGACGATCATCAGGTCGGCGTCAGGGTCGCCGGTGCCGAGGACCGGGTTGATGCGGCTCTCGTCGATGGGGACGAGGACGGTGTTGGCGAGGTAGGTGTTGACTTCCGCGAGCGAGGTCATGTCGCGCAGCGGCGAGTCCTCAGGGATGAGCGCGGCGATGCGCTCGTAGGGCGAGAGCGTCTCGTCCTGGCTCGGGTCGGGAAGTGCGCCGAAGAGGTCGGGCATGGCGTCGTCAGCGGTGGCGTCGTCAGCGAGGTCGGTGCGGGAGGCGGCAGACGGTACGGGCGCGGTGTCCGACGGCGTCGGGCCGAGGTTCGGGGCGTCCGGGAGGGCGAAGAGCAACGGCCCAGCGAGGTCGCGCTGGAGGCCGAGCGCGGCGCGGGCGTCGCGGACGAGGTCGAGGACGGTGGCCACGGGGGGAGCGGGGTGTCTGCAGCATGACGCGCCGCCATCCGAGGCGACGGCAGCGCGCAGTGTGGCCTTCATGTTACGCGATGGAGGGGGGAAGGACCAGGGAGGCTCGGTGGAATCGGCCCACCAACTATCCACGCGGCTATCCACAGGACCGACACACCACAGGACCGACACACCACAGGACCGACACACCACAGGACCGACACACCACAGGGCGGGCTCGGCAGAAGCGCGCTGGAGCTAAACCCCCGGCTCCGGGGATTGAAGCCGCCGACGCAAACCCCGAACCTGTCGGCTCACCCGGTCTGCCCTAGGTCGCCTGGGTCTTCCCTCCACGACCCTCCTCAGTTTGATGCACACGCTTCGCTATCTCCTCCTCTCTGCCTCGCTCCTCGTCCTCGCCGTCGGGTGCGACAGCAACGGCCCGGACACCGACACGCCCGATCCGGGGTCTCAGCCCATTGCGCCGGGCAACGCGGACGCGCTGAGCCAGGCGCTTCAGATCGCCGGTGCCACGCGCCTCGACGGGGCCGCACCGAGCCCGACGACCGATGCCGAGACGCCCGTGGTCGGCAACGGTGCCGACGCGGTCACAGCCGGGCCAGGCGGGGCCGTCACGCTCCGTTTCGGCGCCGTCGGCGACTTCGCAGGCGTCTACTTCCTCGTGCAGGGCGCGAGTGGGTACTTCCAGATCCCAGGTGCCGACGGAGCGCTTCAGCTCGACCTCCCGGACAACCTCGCTGCCGGGACGTTCACGGTCGTCTACTGCGTCTACACCGGCAACGGCCTCGTAAGCCAACCCATCACGACTACGATCAGCGTCGACCCGGACGCTACCGACGCGAGCGGCGGCACCACCGATCCACCCAGCAGCGGCGGGCCCGCTACGGAGGAAGGCGAGATCGAGTGGCTCCAGAATGCCGTGCCGTACCGGGACCGCGGCGTCGGTGCTCGCCTCCGCTTCGACTGCGCGGCGGGCGGCAGCCTGCGCACGGTCTGGGGGACGGACCTCTACACCGACGACTCCTCGATCTGCACGGCTGCGGTCCACGCTGGCGCGATCACGCAAGCCACGGGCGGTAGCGTCGTGATCGAACTGCGGCCGGGGGCAGATGGCTACACCGGTTCGGAGCGCAACGGCGTGACCACGAGCAACTGGGGATCCTGGGGCAACAGCTTCGTGATCGTCGATTGATCGGACAGCATCTCCGGCGATGTAGCGCGAGGCCGGGGTCGGGCATGACCTAGGCCTCGCGGTGTGATGGGACGGCAGGGGGCAGGAGCGTACCTTCTTCGGAAGCGGTTCCGAATCGTCCTTCGCTGTCCGGCTATGTTCGACGCCTTCCAACGCCAGCGCTACCGCCGCCGCGTCTCCGGCGGTCCGATGCGGGCGTTCCTCGACGCCCCGCCGCCAGACCCGCGTACGCCCCTCGGCGAGGTGGAGCTGCTGTCGCTCGACTTGGAAACGACGGGCCTCGACCCGAAGCGCGATGCGATCCTGAGCGTGGGCAGCGTGCCCGTCGTGGGTGGTGCCGTGAAGGTCGGGCAGAGCGCGCACGTGCTCGTGCGGGCCGACCGCTCCGTGGCGCAGAGCGCGACCGTGCACGGCCTGCTCGACTGCGACGTGGAGGAGGGTATCTCGCTCGAAGACGCCCTCGCGCATGTGCTGGAGCGATTGGCTGGCCGCGTTCTTCTTGCGCACCACGCCGTCTTCGACCACGGCTGCCTCGACCATGCCTGCCGCGTCGTCTACGGCGTCCCGCTCCTCGTACCGACCGTCGATACGCTTGCGATCGCCCGGCGCAGGCATCACGCCCGTGCCCACCAGCACCACGGCACGGCCGCGCCCGACGCGTTTCGCCTCGCCACGCTTCGCGAGGCGCACGGCCTCCCCGCCTACCACGCGCACAACGCGCTCTCGGACGCGCTCGCCACGGCGGAGCTGTTCCTCGCCATGATCGCCGAGGATGCCACGCTGCGGCTCAAGGACGTGCTCTAAGCGTCACTCGCCGCGGAACGACACCGTCACGGTCGTCTGTGCCTCCATGTCGATGCCGGGCGTCGCGGCGACCCGGTCGGCCAACTCGTCGGTCGAGGTGGGCGGCCCTTGCGCGTCGAGGCGGTTGAAGGCGTCCGGGTCGGCCAGCAACTCGTCGAAGTCGAAGCGCATCAGCGTGATCGCGCCTGCATCCTCGAACGTGGCGTCGGTCGCCGTCACGGTGCCCTGCGGCTCAACGCGCAGCGTCGCCTGCATCCCCTGGAGCATAGCCCGTAGCATCTCGATGCCGCTCTCGTCCTTGGTGGTGCCCGGCGTGCCGAGGCCACCAAGGCCCGTGCTCATCGCCCCGTCGTCGCCCAGCAGGTTGGGCATCTGAATAGCGAGCTGGGCCGGAGCGTCTCCCGTGGCTGGCTGGAAGTCGAACGTGACGATGTCCGACGGCGACGAGTCGGGGCCGGTCGCGCCGAGCGACGAGGGCGGTTCGGGGGCCAGCGGCAGGGCGAGGGTCGTCACATCTTCCACACGGTACGTGGCCACGTAGCCTTGCTCGCCGTCCCCGTCGATCGACTTCACGCCCTCGAACGTGACGCCGGGGCCGTAGCCCTTCGCCGCTGAGCGCAACGCCTCCTCGTCGATGAGCGAAAACGCGCCCTTCTGATCCGGGTCCAGTTCGGCGAGGGCCTGCATGCGCTCGTAGGCCTCCGTGCTCATCGTGATGGACGAGAGGAGCCGCGCGCTGCCGTCGGGGAAGACCCGCAGCACGGTGTGAAACTGGAAGCAGCCGCTGAGCCCGAGGGCCAGAGCGAGGACGACGAGGAAGCGAAGCGCGCGCATGAGAGCCAGAGAAAGCCGTGAAGGAGAAGCCAGAAGCTACTCGCCTGCAGCGCGACGGTCCGGCATCGGGGCGCGTAGTTTTCGACATTCGCACGTTTCTCCTCGTCCACGTCCACCGCACCCCATGCGCCTTGGCCTCCTCACCGGCGGCGGCGACTGCCCCGGCCTCAACGCCGTCATCCGCGCCGTCACGAAGACCCTCCTGTTCCGCGCCGACGCGACCGTGATCGGCTTCGAGGACGGCTTCCTCGGCCTCATCGAGCAGCGCGCCCGCCCGCTCCAGTACCGCGATGCGAGCGGCATCCTCACCCTCGGCGGTACGGTACTCGGGACATCCAACAAGGCCAACCCCTTCCGTTTTTACAAAGAGGACGACCGCGACGTGTCCGACGAGGTCGTCGCCTACGCCCGTGACCTCAAGCTCGACGGCCTCGTCGCGATCGGCGGGGACGGCACGATGTCGATCTGCCACCGCCTTCACGAGAAGGGTCTCCCCATTGTTGGCGTGCCGAAGACGATCGATAACGACCTCGTCGGCACGGACCAGACGTTTGGCTTTGACACGGCCGTGATGATCGCTACGGAGGCGATGGACCGGCTCCACACGACCGCGCAGAGCCACCACCGGGTGATGATTCTGGAGACGATGGGGCGCTACGCAGGCTGGATCGCGCTCCATGCGGGTGTCGCGGCCGGCGCCGACGTCATTCTGATCCCCGAGTTCGAGTACGACATCGCCGAGGTCGCGCGGGTGTGCCGCGAGCGCGAGCGCGGCGGGCAGCGTTTCACCATCATCTGCATGGCCGAGGGCGCGAAGCCGAAGGGCGGCAGCTATACCGTCTCCGACATCGTCGAGGACTCGCCCGACCCGATCCGGCTCGGCGGCGCGTGCCGAGCGCTCGCGCAGGTGCTGGAGCACCACATCGAGAGCGAGATCCGCACAACGATCCTCGGCCACGTCCAGCGCGGCGGCACGCCCACGCCGTTCGACCGCGTGCTCGCGACCCGCTTCGGCGAGCACGCCGCGCGCCTCGCCATCGCCGGGCAGTTCGGCCGCATGGCCACGCTCGACGGCGGCGCGATGTCGAGCATCGGGCTCAACGAGGTCGCCAACAAGGTGAAGAACGTCGAGCCCGGCAACCCCGTCGTCGACGCGGCGCTGTCGGTCGGGACCTCGTTCGGCGTGGCGAGCCTGCGGCTGTAGGCTGGCCCGGAGCAAACCTCGCGGGTGTGGGTAGCTTGCAAAGCCTGTCGCTTTGTAGCTGCCGTCCATGGACCTCGCCCCGATCCTCGCCCGCATCGACGCCCAGCGCGCTGAGATCGATGCGCTGCGTCCGCTGCCTGCCGACCAACTCGGGCGCGCGATGCAGCGGCTGCGGCTGGAGTGGACCTATCACTCGAACGCCATCGAGGGCAACCAACTGACCTACGGCGAGACGCGGGCGCTGCTGCTCCACGGCGTCACCGCGCAGGGCAAGCCGCTCAAGGACCACCTCGACATCAAGGGCCACCGCGAGGCGCTCGACTATCTCGAACGCTTCGTGCAGAGCAAAGAGCCACTCGCGCTCACGAACGTCCGCGAACTGCACCGGCTACTCCTCGGCGACACGTACGAGATCGAGGTCGAAGAGCCCGACGGGCGGCGGTCGAAGCGGACGAAGGACGGCGGCGCGTTCAAGGACCACCCCAACAACGTGCGCACGGCGACGGGCGAGATCCACTACTACGCCACGCCGGAGGAGACGCCCGCGCGGATGACGGACCTCATCGACTGGCTGCGGGACGAGCAAGCGCATGTGGAGGACGGCACGCTGCATCCGGTCGTGTATGCCGCTGCGTTCCACCACCGCTTTGTGGCGATCCACCCGTTCCCCGACGGCAACGGCCGCATGGCGCGGCTGCTGATGAACCTCGTGCTGATGCGCGCGGGCTACGTCCCGGCCGTCGTCCGCCAGGAAGCGCGCGACGCCTACTACGGCGTCCTCGCGCAGGCCGACGGCGGCGAGCTAGAGCCGTTCACCGCTTTCGTCGCCGACGAACTCGCCGCGACGATGACGCTCTTCCTCCGGGCCCTTCGCGGCGAACCTGACCCCGACGAGTTCGACCGTCGCATTGCGTTGTTGGAACAGGAAGCGAAAGGCATGCGGCGAACCGCTGAAGCTTCTGTGTGGAGTGTGAACCGTTCGAGGGAGGCTCACGAATGCGTTGTTGTTCCTTTATGGAAGGCGACTCAGCCAAGGATGAGGCAAGTAGCCAGACTGTTCGAGGAGACGAAGGTCAGTATATCGATCTACTCGGATGAGTCGGAATTTGGTAGGCACTTCGACGAAACGACTGCTGAAGATGCTCTAAGTGAGGCGTCCAATGGTTCGTGGAGGCAGATGCGGATTCTCTGGTTTTGCAAGGGTTACCTTGCTGGAGGCCTAGAGCAAGCTGTTCCGGTAGGATTTTCGGTGCGCATGGAAGACCGTTTTGCGACTCTGGCCCCAGGGATATCGCTGTTCGTGCGTCCAGGTGTCTACTCGTGGAAATACCCTGGTACTCCATCCTTGACGGAGGTCACGCGATTCGCGAGCGAATTCGAACAAGACGTCCTAACGTGGCTTGATACGCTCCAAGCCAGAGCTGACCAAAAACTTGAGGAATGACTCTCAGTCTGTCCCCAGCACGCCGCCGAGGGCGGCCTGCGTGTGGGCGTCCGTGCCCTGCAGGATCATGTGGCCCATGCGGTCGCGCTTCGTCTCCAGGTAGCGCGCGTTGTTCTCGTTCGGCTCGATCTCGATGGCGACGCGCTCGGTGATCTCCAGGCCATAGCCCGAGAGGCCGATGCGCTTCTTCGGGTTGTTGGTCATCAGCCGGATCTGGCGAATACCCAGGTCACGGAGGATCTGGCAGCCGATGCCGTAGTCGCGGTGGTCCATCTTGAAGCCGAGCGCGAGGTTGGCCTCGACGGTGTCCATGCCCTGCTCCTGCAGCTTGTAGGCCTTGAGCTTGTTGATGAGGCCGATGCCGCGGCCCTCCTGCTTCATGTAGAGCACGACGCCCTGCCCGACGCGCTCGACCTGGCTGAGCGCGCGGGCGAGCTGGTCGCCGCAGTCGCAGCGCTCCGAGCCGAAGATGTCGCCGGTGACGCACTGGCTGTGGACGCGTACGAGCACGGGGTCGTCCTCGCGGAACGGGACGCGGCCCCCGCCTTCACTTGGGGGCGCGAGCGCGGCGCTGCCCTCGGGGTGCTTCACGAGCGCGAGGTGGTTGTCGCCGGTGAGCACCTCCTCGTAGGCCACGAGCGTGAAGTCGCCGAAGCGCGTCGGCATGTCGACCGCGATGACGCGCTGTACGAGCTTCTCGTGGCGCATCCGGTAGGCGATGAGGTCCTTGATCGTGACGAGCGGCATCCCGTGCTGGTCGGCGATCTTCCGGAGGTCGGGCACGCGCGCCATGGTGCCGTCCTCGTTCATGATCTCGATGAGGACGCCCGCTGGGTGTAGCCCTGCCATGCGAGCGAGGTCGACGGCGGCCTCGGTGTGGCCCGCCCGCCGCAGCACGCCGCCCGTCTGGGCGCGGAGCGGGAAGATGTGACCGGGCCGCGCGAAATCGGTCGGCTTCGAGGCGGGGTCGGCGAGCGCGCGGATCGTCTTGGCGCGGTCGGCGGCGGAGATGCCGGTCGAGGTGCCGAGGTTGTAGTCGACGGAGACGGTGAACGGCGTGTCGTGGAGCGAGGTATTGCTCTGCTCCATCATCGGGAGGTCGAGCGCGGCAGCCCGCTCGCGGGTGATCGCGACGCACATCAGCCCGCGCCCCTCGCGCGCCATAAAGTTGGCGAGGTCCGGCGTGACGAGTTCGGCCGCCCCGATGAAGTCGCCTTCGTTCTCGCGGTCCTCGTCGTCCACGACCACGATGAGGCGGCCGTTCTGGATCGCCTCGATGGCGTCTTCGATGGGATCGAAACGGGTGTCGGCCATGGGATGCCGGTCAGGAGTCTGGGGGTAGAGCAGAGAGGCCCGGTGGGCAGGCAGTGCCAACCCGTCAGCCGGATGGAGGTTCGGGGTGCGGGAGAGGCTGGCGTCGTGCGGCTGCGATTCATTGAGATCAATACCTCATCGAATCAGACTGGTGGGTCCCCGCATGCGCGGGGATGACTATTGGGACGGCCGGGTTGTGCAGAACATCTCATGCAACCCACCACAAGCGACAGTGAACGCCGTGAGTGTCGCACAGGCGGGCAAAGCGACCGAACCACCCCCGCTTGTAACATTCCACCGAGCCTCTCCGTCAACCGCGTCGATTCTGTCGCCCTATCCCGACCCCATGCACCTCCGCCTCCTCGTCATCGCGGTCCTGCTAGCCGCCGCCCCCCTTGCCCTCGCCCAAGAGACCCGGACGATCTCCTTCGACGAGGCCGTCCGCATCGCGCTCGACCAGAACGTGCGCCTCCAGCAGGCCGAACTCACCACCCGAAGCGCCGACCTCGACGTGTCGCGGCAGCGCGCGCAGATGTTCCTGCCCAACGTTTCCGCGTCGATGCGGCCCTCGCAGCAGTACGGCCTCGCCTTCAACCAGACGACGGGCCAGTTGGAGAACGAGACCACCAACGTCTTCTCGGCCGACATCTCGGGGAGCGTGAACGTGTTCAACGGCTTCGCCGATCAGGCCGGCCTCGCGGCGGCCCGGCTCCGTGCCCGTTCCGGCGCGCTCTCCGAGGAGCGCACGCGCCAGGACATCGTCTTCGAGGTCGCCTCGCGCTACCTCCAGGTGCTCCTCGACGAACAACTGGTGGCGATCCAGGAGGAGGCCGTCGAGGCCGAGCGGGTGCAGGTCGAGCGCATCCAGAGCCTCGTGGACGCCGGAGCGCGGCCCGCCGTGGACGTGCTGCGCCAGGAGGCGCTGGCCGCCGAGCGCGAGCTAGGCCTCCTCCGCGCGCAGAACGCCGCGACGGTCTCTGCGACGCAGCTCGTGCAGACGCTTCAGCTCGACCCCTTCGGCACCTACACCTTCTCCGCGCCGCCGCTTGAAGCCCTCGAAGCCACGTTCGAGACGTTCGACCTCGACGAACTGCTGCGCGGTGCCCTCGACGCCCGCGACGACCTCCGCGCCCAGGAGCTCGAAATCGAGGCGCTCGGCCAGGACATCAAGCAGGCGCGTGCGGGCTATCTCCCGTCGGTGGTGCTTTTCGCGGGCTACGGCTCCAGCTACGCCAGTTCGGCCCAGCAGGTCGCCACGGATGCCGAGGGCAACACCATCGTGCTGGACCCGGGCACCACGGTGACTACCTCCGGCGGCGACATCGTCCAGATCGACGGCGACCCGTTCATCGTGGGCACGCAGTTCGCCTTCGAGGACACGCCGTTCTCCGACCAGTTCTTCGACACCAACCGCGGCGGCAACATCGGCCTCTCGGTCACCATCCCCATCTTCGACCGCTTCCAGACGCGGACGCAGGTGCAGCAGGCCCAGATCCGTGCAAGCAACGCCCGGCTGACGCTCGAGAGCCTGGAGCAAAGTGTCGCGCTGGAGGTCCGCCAGGCCTACCTCGACTACCAGAACGCGGCCCGCGCCCTCGACGTGTCCGCCGTGCAGGTCGAGTCCGCCGAGGCCGCGCTCAGCGTCGAGCAGGAGCGCTACGAGTTCGGCGCATCCACTTTCGCCGACCTCGCCCAGGCCCGCGCCGCTGCCGTGCAGGCGCAGTCCGACCGCGCCCAGGCCATCTACACCTTCTTCTTCCGCCGCCGCCTCCTCGACTACGCCCTCGGCGCCCTCGACTTCGCGCAGCCGCTGTTTGAGTGAGCGCAGCGGTGTTGCAGTGCAGCGGTGTTTAGGTGCTACGAAGGTGGCGCATCAGTCCGTTAAGCATGCGCGCGATCCGCCGAGCTTCTCCATTCAACTCATCAAACGTCTTGCTATCGATGTAGTCCGCGTCGAGCGCCGCATAGCACTGGGCACGCAACTCACCAGCAGAGCCGCGGGCGATGCTCAGAAACTGATGAAATTCCTTACGGCTCCGACGCTCAAATCCCTCTGCGATGTTGGACATGACCGACACGCTTGCTCTCCGCATCTGCCGAACAAGGTCATAGTCGCGCGCGAACGCCCCGCTTTGTGTCAACGCACAGACGCGCCGCGTCAGCGCACGGGCTAGCTGCCACGCTTGAATGTCCTCGAACGAAGTAAACGTCGCCATGTGAGTCTGAAACGGTCAAATTTCGAACGGATAGACATCCTGCAAGCCGTGGCGTAACCCCGCACCGCGACACTCTCCACCCTTACGAGCCCCACTCGTACTTCCTACACCCACCTCATGGCATCCTCATCGAGCCCCACCAAGAAGATCCTCATAGGCCTGGGCGTTCTGCTCGTGGTGCTCATCCTCGTGGTGGCCATCGGAGCGGCGACAGGCAATCTCGGCGGCGGGTCGAGCGGTATGGAGGTCGAGACGGCCGAGGCACAGGTGCGCACGGTCACGCAGACCGTCACCGCGTCCGGCAAGGTACAGCCCGAGATCGAGGTCAAGATCGCCTCGGACGTCTCCGGCGAGATCATCCGGCTCACCGTGGAGGAGGGCGACCGCGTCGAGCGGGGCCAGCTCCTTGTGCAGGTGCAGCCGGAGGTCTACATCACGCAGCGCGACCAGGCGCGCGCCGGGCTCCTCCAGGCGCAGGCCGACAGCGCCCGCGCTGCCGCCGAGCTGATCCGCGCCCGCACCGAGCTCGATCGCCAGGAGGCCCTCTTCGAACGGCAGGCCGTCTCCGACGCCGACCTCGTCGCCGCGCGCGCCTCCGCCGACGTCGCCAAGGCCAACCTCGACGCGGCGAGCTTCCGCACCGAGAGCAGCCGCGCGATCCTCAGCCAGGCCGCCACGGAGCTGCGCCGGACAAGCATCTACGCGCCGATGAGCGGCACCGTGAGCCAGCTCAACGTCGAGGAAGGCGAGCGCGTCGTCGGCACGGCGCAGTTCGACGGCACCGAGCTGATGCGCATCGCCGAGCTCGACCAGATGCTCCTCGAGGTCGACATCAACGAGAACGACATCGTGAACATAGCCCTCGCTGACACGGCGCGCGTGGAAATCGACGCCTACCCGGAGCAGCCCTTCCAGGGCATCGTCACGCAGATCGCCAACTCGGCGCGCGTGGAGGGCGCGGGCACGCAGGAGCAGATCACCAACTTCCCCGTCGAGGTTCGCATCGTCAGTGACGATGGGCGGGCGCTCGTTGCGACCCCGCCCGGGGAGGCCCCGCCCGCGCCGAGCACGCAGCTCCGCCCTGGCATGAGCGGCACCGTGGACGTGTTCACGGAGACGACGCCCAGCGCTATCGTCGTACCGATCCAGGCGGTGACGGTGCGCGACTACAACAACCTCGAACGCGCTGACGAGGAGGAGGACGCGGACGAGGAGGACGCCGAGAATGACTCGATCAACACCTTCGAGGTCGTCGAGGAGGACCTCCGCCGCGTGGTCTTCGTCGTGCGCGACGGCAAGGCCGAGATCGTAGAGGTCGAGACCGGCATCGCCGACGACACCTACATCGAGATCCGCTCGGGCCTCCAGGCAGGCGAGCAGGTCATCACCGGCCCCTTCCGCGCGCTCCGCACCGAACTCAAGCCCGGCCAGACTGTCGAGATTGGCACGGGCGACAACGAGCGCCGCAGCCGTCGGAGCTAGGCCGTCGAATGAATGCAGCGGTGCGGCGGTGTTGCCGTGCAGCAGTACGCTCTTGACCCCCACCGCAACACTGCCTCACGGCATCACCGCAACACTCCCGCAATGGACCCCGTCATCCGCATCGAAGACGTCTGGAAAACCTACCAGATGGGCACGCAAGAGGTGCACGCGCTGCGCGGCCTCTCGCTGGAGGTGCACCCCAACGAGTACGTCGCCATCATGGGCCCGTCCGGCTCCGGCAAGTCGACGCTGATGAACATCATCGGCTGCCTCGACGTGCCGACCTCCGGGAGCTACGTGCTCGACGGGCGCGACGTGAGTCGCCTCTCGGACAACGACCTTGCCGACGTGCGCAACCGCGAGATCGGGTTCGTCTTCCAGACGTTCAACCTGCTCGCCCGGCAGACCTGCATCCAAAACGTCGAGCTGCCGCTGATCTACGCGGGTGTCTCGAAGCGCACCCGCCGCGAGCGGGCCGTCGAGGTGCTCACCGACGTCGGCCTCGGCGACCGCGTCGAGCACAAGCCGAACGAGCTCTCGGGCGGGCAGCGGCAGCGTGTGGCCGTAGCGCGTGCGCTCATCAACCGCCCGGCCATCCTCCTCGCCGACGAGCCGACCGGCAACCTGGACACGGCGACGAGCGAGGACATCATGCGGCTCTTCGAGACGCTCTACCGGCAGGGCAACACGCTGCTGGTGGTGACGCACGAGGAGGACATCGCGCAGCACGCCCGCCGCATCGTGCGCCTGCGCGACGGCCTCGTGGAGTCCGACACGCGCGTCGTGGCACCGACGCTGGCGGAGGAGGCGGTGGTGTAGCTGCTGCCACGTCTCGTGCTGCCTATCAGCTTCGGCCGGACACGCGACACGAAGCACGCAACACATGCTGTGACGCGGAGCCCGCCAGACGTGCTGTGCCACAGCATCGACGTGCTGTGCCATAGCATCAGCGAGTTCTGTACGCCGGTCCTGTGGATTGCGAAGGAGCCGCGTGGAGCCGTTGAAGGGCGTGTGAGATCGTTCCCGCGGCCTCACGGATGCGAAACAGCCGATGCTGCGCTGCGTCATGGGGGCCGACGCTGACACAGCGCCCAGTCTACGGGTGCAGCCGGCCGGCCCCGTAAGGCCGACGTGCTGCACCCGTCTTGTTTGGGACGCCCTCCGGGCAAGCCCTTTGTCATTGGTTTCTGGTCTTTTGCAGGTGGTGCATAGACCTCTCTCCCTTCGACCTGCACGATGCGACGTCGGTAGGCTCTTAGCCCTCAGGTGTACCGCTCCACACCGGGTCCCGGAGCCCGACCCCAAACATCCTACTTCCCCCTTCGAACTTCTCCCTTCGCGACGTGGACTTCTCCTTCCTGAGCGTCTTCCTCGAAGCGTTCCTGCCGCTCTTCGTGGCCTTCAACATCCCCGGCATCCTCCCGCTCTACATCGGGCTGACGGAGACGATGGACCCGCGCGCACGGTGGCGGCTGCTCGTGCGCGCGCTCACGGTCGCGTTCGTGATCGCGGTACTGATGCTGTTCGCGGGCCAGGTCATCTTTCAGGTACTCGGCATCACCGTCAACGACCTCCGTGTGGGCGGCGGCCTGATCCTGCTCATCCTCGCGATCACCGATCTGCTCTTCAGCGAGCAGATGCAGTCGCGGCGCTCCGGCAACGGCAAGCACGACGACGAGGAGGACGATATAGCCCCCGACGCCGATGCCCTCGCGGTTGTCCCGCTCGGCATCCCGCTCATCATGGGGCCGGCGGCGATCACCACCATCCTCGTCTCGCAGCAGAGCTACGGCTACGCGCCCACGCTGCTCTCCGTGGTCGTCAACATGGCGCTCGTGCTGACGGCGTTCCACTTCGGCCCGCGCCTGATGACGCTCCTCGGCCCGAGCACATCGAAGGCCATCGCGAAGGTCGCCAGCCTCTTCCTCGCCGCCATCGCCGTGGCGATGATCCGGACCGGCATCACGCTCATGCTGCGGTGAGTGCTATTCAATCCGGAAGCCCCATCGAACGCCGACCTGACGTGCGAGGCTGGTATTGGGTGTGCAGGTGTGAACGTGTGGACGAGACCTCTCCCCTTCACACGTTTATACCTGCACACCTTGGCCCTGCGAGCAGACTCGGTATCCGGAGCAACGAGTGAAGGTCGGGTGCCCTCTACTCCTCACGTCTCTCATCGCCCCACGTTGAAGAGCGGGAGGACGCGGGCGAGGCCGTTGTCGCGGACGATGTTGACAAGGCCGAGCTGCACGCCGCGCAGTGTGTGGGTGTAGTTCACGATCCCGATCATCAGGCCGCTCTGAGTGCCCGTGGACCAGTTGACCGGCGCGAGGCCGACGCCGCGGTGTTCGCCGTTCTCGACAACGCGGTTGACGCCGCCCGTCACAGCGAGGCCGTTGATGTCATAGCCGACGTTGGCGAGGCCGGCCACGAGGAGCCACCGCGCGTCGCCGCCGACGACGTTGGCAAGGCCGGCGATCTGCGCCCCGCGGAGCTCGTCCCCGACGATGGTTACGAGGCCGCCTGTCACGAGGCCCCGCGCGTCTTCGCCGACGACGGTAGCGAGGTTGCTCGCCATGATGCCCGAGGCATCCTCGCCAACGATCATCCCGAGGCCGCCCCACGCCAGCCCGGTCAGGTCCTCGCCGACGACCGTCCCGAGGCCGCCCGCGAAGATGCCCTGCCCCTCTGCGCCGACGATGGTGCCGAGGCCGCCCAGGCCGATCCCGCTGAAGCTGTCGCCCGAGACGGTGCCGATGAAGCTGGCGAGCACGCCCGTGGCCTCCTCGCCCGCGATCGCGGCCAGCCCGCCGCCACCGATGCCATAGAACTCCTCCCCGGCGACGAAGGCCAGGCCGCCCAGTCCGATCCCGCTGAACGCCTCGCCGCCGACCGTTGCGAGGCCCGCGACGCTGATGCCGCGGAAGTTGTCGCCCGCGACGGTGGCGAGGCCTGAGACGCCGACGCCTGTGAACTCGTCGCCCGAGACGACGGCCAGGCCGCCGACCCCGATGCCGTTGAACGCGTCATCGGCCACGACGCCGAGCACACCAAGGCCGAGGCCGTTGATCTCGCCCGCGCCCGTCGAGGGCAGCCCCAGCGCGAGGCCGTTGACCGTCCCGTAGCGCACCCGCGTCGAGTCATAGTAGGGCGTCCACAGCGTGAGGTTGATGCCGTTGACCTCGCGGAGGTAGCGGTCGCGGAAGTTGAGCCGGAGCCCGTTGACGCGTTCCGCATCGCCGATGGCGATCCCCGTGTCGTTGATGGTGAGGTCGAGGCTGCGGCCTTCCTGAGCCGCGGCGATGGGAACGAGAACGAAGGCAACGAGCAGGAGCGCGAAGAGGCGAGTCAGCATGGGGCGTCGTGATGGAGGCGTCTGGGTGAGAGTGATGCCGCGCGCTACGGAGCGCCTCGGTCCCGGTTGCGCTCTCCGTCGCGTCGCGTGGCCTCGGTGGTCCGTGACGCCTGGCCCACAAACAGCAGCGCGCCGGGACTCGAAGGCCCCGGCGCGCGGTCGTTCTGGCGTGGCGGTGCCGCTACTTCACGAGCGTGAGGCGGCGCGTCTCGGCGAAGTCCTCGCCCTGCACGCGCAGCACGTAGGCGCCGCTCGCGAGGGACCGGCCGTCCACCTCGAAGCGGTGCACGGCGCCGGTGGCCAGCGCGCCCTCGTGGAGCGTGGCGACCTGCCGCCCGAGCACGTCGTAGACCTTGATGGCCACGTCCTGCGCCGCGGCGATCTGGAGCGTGAACGTCGCCTGCGGGTTGAACGGGTTCGGGTAGACCGCGCTCAGGCGGTGCGTGCCTGCGAACGCCTCGTCAGCCTCGTCCGCGACGGGCGGCGGCAGCGTGAAGTCCTCCACGCCGTCGGTGCGGCTGTTGGCGCTGCCCTGGTCGGCGTTGAAGCCGAGGCCGCGCTTAGCAAAGGCCGCCCAGATGAGGTCGTGGTTGACGCCGCCGTTGGCGAGCAGGTCGGCCTCCAGAATGGCGTCGCGGCCGTCGACGAAGCCGGGGCTGCACGGCTGGAGCTTCATGCCATCCGTGACCAGCTGCAGCGCGACGTTGTTGCCGCCGGTGCCGTTCGTGAGGTCGGGATCGAAGCCGTAGCGGTCGATGAGGCTCCAGGTCATTTCCCAGAGCATCGTCGCCCAGACGGTACCGATGCCGTGCGGCTGCGAGATGCGGCCGGTATCGGCTACGTCGGCGTAGGTGAGGCCGTTGATGCTCAGGTCGGTCGAGTAGCGCGCGGGGCGGATGCCGGGACCGTCGGTGTCGGTGAACTCCAGGTAGGTGGCGATGCCGCGGCCCTCAGTGGCGAAGTCATAGGCGGTCATGGTGAACATGAGGCCGTAGTAGTCGCTCCAGCCCTCGCCAGCCTGCTCGGCGTTGCCGAGGCACGAGGCGTTGCCGGGGCCGCCCGTGAGGCGGTTCGAGACGCCGTGGACGTACTCGTGGAGGATGACGCCGTTGTCGAGGTCGCTGTCGCGGGCGAGCCCCGTGAGTGCCACGCGCGCGGGCTCGTTGTCGAGCAGCAGCAGGCCGGTGCTGCGCTGAATAAACACCGAGGGGATGGTGATGTCGCTCTCGTCGTCACCGCTGGGCAGGCCCATCGAGATGATGCCCTCGCCTGGGTTGTTCGTGCTGCATCCGTCCGCGCCCGGCTCGCAGTTGAAGATGATGGCCGCGACGGCGCCCGCCGCCTGGGCGTTGCGCACCTTGTCGACGAAGTTGCACGAGCCGCGCTCCATCATCACGATCTGCCCATCGTAGTCGTCGATCAGTTCGGTGCACCCCAACTCGGTGAGCTCCTCGTCGAACGCCAGCACGACTTCGCTCTCAAGCGGGTCGCCGGGGAACGCGGGGCCGAAGTTGGCCGGGCCGCTCGGGTAGGTGCCGGCGATGGTGGCTGGGGCGGTCACGCCGAAGAACGCGGCCGTCCAGAGGAACATCTGCATGCGGGGGCGGCTGCCGTCGGGCGGCGTGCCGAAGTTGGCGTTGTTGGTGCCGCTGCCGTCCTGCGCCTCGGCGCGCACATAGTCGCCCCCTCCCGAGACGCCGGTGAAGTTGGTCGCCTGGAAGTTGCCGCTGGCCTCGTCGAAGCCGTAGGCGGCCATCACGTCGTGGAAGATGTTGTTCCAGTAGAACAGGTTGGTGATGGCGAAGTCCTCGTGCGCGACGGGGTCGTTGTCGTCGGCGAAGGGGAAGTCGAAGACGAGGTCGGCGCCGCCGTCGGGGCTGTAGCCGGAGAAGTCGCGGTCGCGGCGGTCCTCGTAGGCGAACACGTTGTTGCCGCGCGTGATGGTGTAGGTCCGGGAGCCGTCGTCGTGCCAGCCGTTGGGCGAGGCCACCGGGTCGGCCGGGTCGGTCACGAGGGCGATGGGCCCGTGGTTGGGGCTCTCCGCCGGGAAGGCGACGACGCGGTAGGTGCCGCCGGTGCTCGGGGCGGGCGCCAGGGACGGCACCGCAGGCATCACCGGCGCGAAGCTGCGCGCTGACGTGTGCCCGGCATGGAGATGCCCAGCATGGCCATGCCCAGCGTGATCGAGTCCAGCATGATCGTGTCTGGCGTGGTCGTGTCCGGTGTGGTCATGCCGGGTCCACGTCTCACTCACTACCCAGTCGGTCTGGCGCAGGACCTGCCCGGTGTGGGCGTCTACGGCGAGGTCCCACCAGTGCTGCTCGTCAAGCGTGGCGATGGCAATGCTCCAGACGAGACGCAGCGTGCCGAGGTCGTCCTGCACCCACGCGAGGCGCGCCGGGATCGGCTCCAGCGAGAGCTGCCCCCCGTCGAGCACCTGCCGCTGCGCGAGGCCTTCGGCCGCCTCTTGGACCGCGAAGCCCGCTGCTGCACCGGGCAGTTCGAGGGCAGCCGCGGCAGCGGCGATCGCCTCGGTGGCGTCGAGGGCGGGGCGCGGCTCAGACGTACGCCGGCTTGCCAGGTTGGGGAGGAACTGGCTACGCAGGCTCGACACGCTCCCGTCGTCGCGCACGTTGGCGTTGGCCGTTGCTTCGAGGATCTCCAGCCCGGCGTGGGTCTGCCGGAAGTAGACGTGCGTCACGCCCAGGTGGGCCGTGCGATACTCGTCGGTGACCACGGCGCTGACATCGCTCTCCGCGAGACGATACGTGGTGTGCTGAGCGCGGAAGTGCGACAGGGCAGCCTCGGCGGCAGCGCTCCGCGTGGTAGTCTGGGCGAATAGGGACGGCGCGCACACGAGCGCACTCAGGAGCAGGACCAGCACATACCGGCCCGGCAAGAAGCAACGGGGCATGGGTGACGACAAAAACGTGAAGGGACGAAAGCGCTAAAAAACGAGAAGCGTTGTCTCAGGTCAAGGACAAAGCCCCGCCGCGCCGAAGCGCTTCTATCCCTATCCGCCGCACCGTTTCACTATGCCGCCCGCACATAGACGGGGCCAGGTCGTCTCCGATGCCTGGCCCCAGACTCGCTCATGTGCTCCCGTCGGTTTCTACGTCGCGTCGGGGCTCGGGCCGAGCCGCTTCTGCACGTCGGCCCGCATTGCATTCGGCAGCGATGGCTTGGCGAACACCGACTCCCAGTCGAGGCGGCCCGTCGCCTGCATCGCCACGAAGAGCGTCGCGATGCTCAGGCCCGTCACCGCGAGCCCCGTGAAGCCGTCGAGGAAGAACGTGAACGCGAATACGACGAGGTAGACGCCCTGTGCGGCACCGACCTCGACCAGTGCAAACCGGAGCCCCGTCACGAGGCGCATGTAGCTCACCACCAGCCCGACCGACACCGCCGAGCAGACGAGGAGCGCGAACACGACCGGCACGTGGTCCACGAGGTAGGCCAGGAGCAGGTGGAAGGCGAAGAAGGCCGACGCCAGGAAGAAGTAGTGCATCGGGTGGAGGCGCACGCCGCGGATCACGCCGAGCACCAGCAGCACGAAGAAGAACAGGAACAGGCTCACCGGCGCGAAGAAGGTCACGCGGCTCACCCACGGGCCGGGGTTGAGCTTCTGCGGCAGCACCATCCCCACGCCTGCCTCGGCGACGAGCGAGCCGTAGTCCCACGCGAGCGCCCAGCCGCCGTCCGTCGCCTCTTTGCTCGTCGGCGAGAGCGACTGCGCGGGGAAGTCGATGGCGTCGAAGTCGGTCGTCATCGCCAGCGAGAAATCGCGGACCTGCGCCACGCCGCGGCCGAAGCTGTAGCGCCACGTCTCCATGCCCTGCGAGCCATAGCCCACGGACACCTCCACCGTCTTGCCCGCCGCCACGTCGAGGTCATGGACGAGGCCACTCTCCCGCATCGCGGCGTCCTCCACCCGCGCGCCGTCCACGGTCAGCGCCACGTTGTCGAACACAGCCGCGCCCTGCGGCAGCGGGAAGCGGAAGCGAAACGTGCCGTCCTCGTCGCTGTCATTCACGAGCCGGTAGCGCCCGTCGAACCGTACGCGATAGGTGGGATACCACAGCAGCCCTTTCTTGCGCTGCTCCAGGTCGAGGTCCACAGCGATGGCTGTCCCGGCGATCGGCGCGGCGTCGTAGACCGTCTCCTCAATGGTTTCGCTGATCACGGTGCCGTCTTCGAGTCGCGTTTGCTCGCGCGTCTCTATGCGCTCGCGCTGCAAGGTCGGGGCGAGCTGCACGAGCGGCGCGCCCCACATCTCGCCGACGCTGCTGTGCAGGCTCGTGTCCTGATCGTGGGTCCGCTTCTCGACCGTCCCGCCGAGGAACAGCCAGGCGACGGAGGTGCAGAAAAAGATGAAGGCGATGGCGATGAGACGGTTGAGCATAGGAGTGTTGCGGTGTTGCGGTGTTGCTGTGGTTCAGTGAGGCGGTGTGTCGTGAGTGCGGCGGTGTTGCGGTGTTGTAGTGAGGCGGTGTTGCGGTGCAGCGGTGTTGCGGTGCAGCGGTGTTGCGGTGCAGCGGTGTTGCGGTGCGTGCGGTGGTTGGCGAGAGCTGACGGGGAAGTGGCTTGACGCGGGCGGTTGGTCGCGGCACCTTTTCGCCCTTCGCCCTTCGCCCTTCAGGCTGCGAGCGCGCCGAACTTGCGGGTGCGGCTGCGGAAGTCGGCGAGAACGGCCGTGAGAGCGTCGGCGTCCATCTCGGGCCAGCAGCGGTCGAGGAAGGCGAACTCGGCGTAGGCGCACTCCCAGAGCAGGAAGTCGGAGAGCCGCTGCTCGCCCGCCGTGCGCACGACGAGGTCGACGTCCAGGACTCCTGCTTCGAACTGGGGCGTGCCGGGCAGCGCGTGGGGGTGCCCTATGGACGGCGAGGTAGCCGCGGCGAGGTGGCGCGCGAAGGCGTCGCGGGCTCCGTTGTCGGGTGATAGCGCTTCGCCAGCAGACTGGCAGCGGCGGGCGGCCTCCACGAGCGCGTCGCGGGCGCTGTAGTCCACGGCGATGCGGAGGTGCAGCCGCGTGCCGTGCCGCGTCTCCCACTCGCCCCGCGCGATGCCGTTGCGGAGCGCCTCCGGGAGCCGGTCGCGCCGACCGATCACGCTCAGGCGCACGCCCGCGCGCTTGAGCCGCACGATCTCGCGGCGCAGCGCCCAGCGGAAGAGCGCCATCAGCGCCGACACCTCGGTCTGAGGCCGCTTCCAGTTGTCGGCGGAGAAGGCGTAGAGCGTGAGCGTCGACACGCCCAGTCCTGGCGCCGCCTCCACGACGCGGCGCACGGCCTCGACGCCCGCACGGTGGCCGTCGGTGCGAGGCCGCCCCCGCCGTGCTGCCCAGCGCCCGTTGCCGTCCATGATGCACGCGAGATGAAACGAGTTTGGGTTACTCAAATAGCTTTGCATTTTAAAGTTTAGAGATGAAAGAAAAGCCGCGGTGGCGGCGTGGGAGGGTTTAATTCGGCGGTTCAGTCCACCACCGAGTCATCCCTGCGTAGGTGGGGACCCAGGCGATATTGCGCGGTGCTCTATTGCACCGAATGGATTGAATCCGTCGGCCTGCGGCTCCCGATCAAGTCGGGGATGACAACTGCGAGGTAGGGCTTAGTCATCGAAGAACTCAGCGATGCCGTTGGACAATGCTTTCTGGATTTTCTCGCGGTTCGTGCGCTTCAGTACGCCCTTCGGAAGTCGGCCATACCACACGTGCCAGTAGTGTTCGTAGGGTGGGTTTGGGCCTCCCGTCAAGGGTCGAAGCTTCTTCGAAAAGTATGCTTCTGCCTCGCGGACTTGTTGCTCGTTGATGAACACTAGCGTGGTCCCAGCAACGCGAAGCTCATAAACGTGGCTTGGGGGGCTTTTTGGCGGAACGCCACCCTCGTTGTATGTCGACATGTAGTCCATGTGATCGTCTCGGTAGTCGACTTTGTAGAGACGTGCCATGATGATCTGTCGGAGACGCGTGGTGTGTTACTCTGCCTCACTTCACTTGCGTTTCTCGACGAGCAGCTTGCTCGTCGTATGCCTTCTGAAGCTGCGCGGGCATCCAGTCACGGATCCCCTCGTCACAGCCACCGAATACCAGGCCCTCTACGAAAGACACGTCGAGCGCATTGAGAGCGGCAGCGTCGGCACGAGCGAGGACCTCGTCAGCGAAAGCGAGGTAGCGCCGCGCAACGTTCAGGCGATCGTTGTAGGCCTGGATCGTCATTCCCTCCAGGATCCCCATTTCGACGTGGAGCAATCCGAGCGCGTCGAGTTCAATCATCCGGGTATGCACCTCGGGGAGATGAGACTTCACCAACGTCGTGAACGCCGCGTGGCCAACTTCAGCAGGCCAATCGGACGTGTCGAAATAGGTTGGGGTGCGTCTGCCCATGTCACTTCACGCGCGTGGCGCGGATGATGGCTTCCATCTGGTCGAGGTAGCGCGTGAGGGCGGTGCGGCCTGCGTCGGTGAGGTCGTACTCGGTGCGCGGCGTGCGGTCGTCGAAGAACTTGCGGCAGGCGATGTAGCCCGCGTCTTCGAGCTTGCGGGCGTGAACCGACAGGTTGCCGTCGGTGAGGTCGAGCGCGGTCTTGAGGTCGGTGAAGCTCATCGTCCCGCCCGCCGCCAGTGCCGAGACGATGCCGAGGCGGATGCGCTGGTGGATGGTCGTGTCAAGGTCGGGCGCGAACGGCGCGGCCGCTGGCGTCGATGTGCCAGCGCGCGGCGCGCGGCGGAGCTTGTCTTTTGATCTAGGCATGCGTGGCGGTGGTTGAATGCGAGAGCAAGTCTGATCTGCTTCACAACAAGAGTCACGTCATCCTGAACTTGATTCAGGATCTCTGGCGACTATGATGTCACGAAGCATGGCTGAGATGCTGAACCAAGTTCAGCATGACAAGAGTGGAGTTCATGAAGCTGAAAGACCTGCTGACGATCAGTCATGAGGCATCGGGCGCGTAGCCTGACGAAACAGCCAGGCGGCCGTAAGAAAGAGCGCGACGAAGAGGCCCGTAAGCCCGAGCAACTCGAGCGCGCCGCTGTACGGCCGCCCAAGTCCGGCGACGATGGCATAGAGGCCGATGCCTGCCTGCACGAGCGCCATCGCGGCGAGCACGACGACCATCGCCTCCGACCGGAGGCGCGCGACGATCGACCCGACTACACCGAGCGCGGTCACGCTGAGGTAGAGCAGGTTTGCCGGGTCGCCATCGGCTCCGATGATCCCGACGCCGAGGCTAACTACGAACAGGAACAGCGTCGACAGCGTGGCCAGGGTGAGCGCCGCGAGGTAGGCCGAGCGAGGCTTTTGGAGGAAGGCAGCGCGCATGGTTAGCCTCCGTGCTTGCGGGCGATCAGGACGCCGAAAATGACGTGCAGGCCGCCGAAGCCCGCCGCGAGGTACGCCGTGCCCCACGCCGCCGGGCTGAGGAGCGCGAGCAGGCCCAGCCCGAGGAAGCCCAGCCCCATCGTCGGGACGAGGCGCACGGAGAACATCCCCGCCGAGATCACGCCGACGCCGTAGCACAGCAGCCACAGTCCCGGCAAGAGCCGCAGCGACGCCGTCGCCTCGACGGCACCCTGGCGCACGAAGTACTCCTTCGTCGGGCCGACGTCGAAGCCGTAGACGGCGAGCGTAAGCGCGACGCCCGCGAGGAGCGCGGGGGCGAGCCCGAGCAGAAACTTGCGCCCCTGCCCGACGCGGACGTCGAGGCCCGACGCCTGCGCCTTGCGGATGAGAAATACCAGCCCGAGAATCACACCCACGACGGCTTCGCCCGCCCAGACGCGGAGCCACTCGGAGGGCGTCGGCTGCTGGGCAGCGAGCCAGGCAGCCCCGAGCGCGGTCACGCCCATCGCGACGCCGCCCCAGCCGGGCACGGCGGTGAAACGCGCCGAGCGCTCCATCGCGTCGCGGATGAAGCGAAGCTGAGCGCTCGCGGCCTCGTGCGGCGGTGGGCTAGTGGTCGTCCCACGGCGGAGCGGTTTTCGGTCGGGACGGGTCATTGGAGAATTATGGGTCAGCAAGAACTTTGTGATTCAAAGTATACAATCCCGAACCGGCGCGCAAGCACTTTTTTGGCCACGCGGAGTCTGCCCGGATATCGCCTCGGCGCTGCGCCTCAGCCCTCGAACCGCACGCCGCGCAGCACATCGATGAACGCGTCGCGGTCTGTGGCGATGGAGCCGCTCGCTTCGAGTTTGTAGCACCGTCCATCGGCACAGCCGAGTACTGTCATGCCGTGCGCCTGCCCGTCCGCGAAGGATATGCTGTAGGCGGAGGCGATGTCCACGTTCAGCGACGGGATCGGTGCCGAGGTGAGGGTGAGCGTCGGGCCGGTGGACAGGGCGAACTCGTCCCCCCGCTGCCCCGCGGCCTGCTGGTCCGCGCCGAAGTACGTGTGGGCCGACACGGAGAGGAACTGCTTCCCCGCCTCGTCCACGAACGAGCAGAGCACGAGGTCAGGGGCGTCCGTCGCCCCTTCCGGGTGGGCGAGGTGCGTTCTCCTCGAAGCCCTCCGGGACGGTGATCGTTAAGCCGACGACCTCGGCGAGGCAGGGCTGCGAAGCTGGGCCAACCTTCGCAAGGAGAGCCGGCTCCACCTGCGTAGGCACGTCCTGCGCGCCAGCCGTGGAGGCGATGAGCGTGAGAGTGATGAACAGGGCGAGAGCGGCAACGAGAAAGCGCACCGGGCGGTAGCGAGAGGTAAAACGGACTCCTCCCGACATCGTCCGATGCGCTCGGCGCTTAACGAGCCGCCGCTAGTTGGCGCGCGTGGCCTCGTCGCTCTCGCGCTCCTGGATCTTGAAGACCGGCACGGCAGCGGCGGCCCCGAGGAACGTCGCTACGAGATAGACCCACAGCCCGCCGACCGTCGAGCCGTCGCCCACGATGGCGTCCACGAGGATCGGGCCGATGGCGACCGCCGGGTTAAACGCGCCGCCCGAGACCGGGCCTGCCGCGAACGCGCCCGCGAGCACCGTGAAGCCGATAGCAAGGCCGTAGAAGCTGTTGCCGTCGACCTGCTTCGCCACGGCCACGTTCAGAATGACGAGCATGAGGATGAACGTGAAGAGCAGCTCCAGCAGGAAGAAGCCCGCCAGGCTCGTCTCCGCGTTCGGCGCGACCTCCAGCGTCCCGCCGAGGATGAACTGGACGACGAACGCCGCCACGATCGCGCCCAAGAGCTGCGCGATGATGTACGGCGCGATGTCTTTGGTCTCGTGGTTGCCGCTGAGCCAAAGACCGACCGTGACCGCCGGATTGTAGTGCGCGCCGGAGACGTGGCCGCCCATGTAGACGAGCACCATGAGCACGCTACCGATGGCGAGCGGCGCAAATGTGCTGCCGCCGACCACAGTCAGGCCAATGGTGAGGACGAGGAAGAAGGTGCCGATGAGTTCGGTGAGGAAAGCTTTCATCGTGTTGGGGGGTGGGTTGACGGAGGTACACGGGAAGCTAGCAGTGATTGCGGTGAAAGCCCTACGATTTAGGCCAAGTACGGCATGGTTCGCGCCGATTTGTTGCTTCGGGGCGGTCCCGTGGGCAGCGTGCGCAGGCGACGGCGTCTCTTCCGATCTTGCGGTTCCACTTCGCCCTCGCCTGTACTTATGCGCCTCGCTCTCCTCGCGCTGCTCTTCCTCGTCCCGCTCACCACGCACGCGCAGTCGCTCGACGACCTCGCCGCCCAGGCTGCCGACCGCGCCGAGGCGTTCACGCTCGGTACCACTGCGGGGGGGCGTGCGCTCGACGCCATCGCTATTGGATCAGGCGAGCGGGATGCCAAGCCAGCGCTGCTCGTCCTCGGCGGCGTGGAGCATGACGACCGCGCCAGCGCCGACGCAGCTCGTGCCTTCGCGCAGTACCTCCTGACAACGGACGCCGACTCGGTCCGCGCGCTCCTCGACCGGGCGACCGTCTACGTCGTCCCCGCGCTCGCGCTCGACGCCCACGCGCGCGGCGACGGCCTGCCCGGCAACGACGCCCCCGACGACGCCGACCGCGACGGCCTCACAGACGAAGACGGCCCCGACGACCTCGACGGCGATGGCGTGCTCCGCTGGATGCGCGTGGAGCACCCCGCCGGGACGTATGCCGACCCGGAGGCCGAGAGCGCCGAGCCGCTCCTGCTGCGCGAGGTAGATGGCACCGCGGGCGATGCCGGCCGCTGGCTACTCCGCCCTGAGGGCCGCGACGACGACGGCGATGCCGCGGGCGACCCGCACCACATCAACGAGGACGGCCCCGGCGGCACGTGGCTCGCCCGCAACACGACCTATAACCACGAGCCCTACACCGCCAAGCACGGCCGTCACCCGATGGAAGCTCCGGCGCTGCGCGCGCTCGCCGACTTCGTCTATGCCCGCCCCAACATCGTCGCCGTTTACACCTTCTCGCGGGCCGACAACATTCACTACTTCGCTGAGATCAAAGGCTCGAAGCGCCTCGGCCGCCGCTTTGCGCCGGACTCGCTCGCCCACGAAGCCACGACGGACGCCCTCGGCGACCGCGCCCGCTACACAGGGACCGGCGATGAGCCGCCCGGCCACCTCCCGAGTTGGGCCTACTACCACCTCGGCCGCTTCAGCTTCACCGCGCCCGCCTGGGTCTTCCCCCCCGCCGACTCGACCGACACCACGGATACGCCGAGCCGCCACGACCTCGACCGCCGCGCGCTGGCCTACCACCGCGCCAACAGCCCCGGCGCTGTCCTCGACTGGACCGAGGTCGAGCACCCCGACCTCCCGGACCGCACCGTCGAGGTCGGCGGACCGACACCGTTTGCGCTGACCACGCCGCCTGCCGATAGCGTCGCGGCCGTGAACGCCAGCGCGACGGCGTTGCTGTTTGCGCTCGCCGAGCGCTTGCCCCAGTTGCAAGTCACGGCCCGCGCCGAGCCAGTCGGGCGCGGCGTCCACCGCGTTACGCTTGCGCTGCGTAACACCGGCGACCTACCGACGCACGCCGAAGCCGGGCGCGCCGTCCGCGCCCACCAGCCGATCTTGATCGAGACGGAGCTGTCGGGCGGCCAGACCCTCGCGGCAGGCCGCCCCAAGCAGCAGCTCCTCGACCCGATCCCCGGCGGCGGCGGCGCCGAGGCCGAGATGCTGATCGTCGGCGATGGCGAGGTGACGATTACGGTTGGCTCGCCCTCCGCGGGTACGCAGAGGGTCACGCTCGATCTCGACTAGGCACTCGGTCGGGCGTCCGCAAGGCGAACAGGATGAATCTCTGGATGGAACGCGCGGTTTGGCGTGCGTGCGTCCATGCGCCGTCAACACGTCCTTTCCTGATAATTAATGGCATCTGCGCGGGGCTCGCGTTGATCTTTAGGGCCGTCGCTGGTCGCTCTACCGAGCCATCCCCCAGGGAGACCGCGACGTAGGTGGAGCGCGGAAGCGTCTCGCCTCGACCCGCCAGGGCGAGGGCGCGGCGGCCAAGCCTCCTCCTCCGCACGCGACGCCATCCTGAGGGCGCGGCGTCCGGGCGCGCACCCCACGCCCGAACGGCCGTCCCTCCATCGAACGGTGGTTTGCACCGCGTGCGCGGGGGCTACTCCGACCTCAACACCAAGCAACCTTCCCCACAGGCAACCTCCCTATGGACTCCACCCTCATCACGTATCTGATTCCGCTTGCGGGCGTGATCGCGTTGATCTACGCGTTCATCCGCACGCAGTGGGTCAACAAGCAGGACGTCGGCACGCCCCTCATGGCGGAGATCGCTGGCAACATCGCCGACGGCGCCCGCGCGTTCCTACGCCGCGAATACCGCGTGCTCGTCATCTTCGTGGCGGCCGTGGCGGCACTGCTCGCCTTCGCCAACATGGGCCAGACCAACTCGTCGTGGCTGATCGCGGTGTCGTTCCTCGTCGGCGCGTTCTGCTCCGGCCTCGCCGGCTTCATCGGCATGAACGTCGCCACGAAGGCGAACGTCCGCACGACCAACGCGGCACGCACCGGCCTTGGCCCGGCGCTCAACGTCGCCTTCTCAGGTGGCCTCGTCATGGGCCTCTCGGTGGTCGGCCTCGGCGTGATCGGCCTGAGCGTGCTCTTCATCGTCTACAGCGCCATGTTCATCGAAGGCGCCGTCGACGCGCCGGAGATCGCGACCGTCATCAACGTGCTCGCAGGCTTCTCGCTGGGCGCTTCGTCGATTGCCCTGTTTGCGAGGGTTGGCGGTGGCATCTACACGAAGGCCGCCGACGTGGGCGCTGACCTCGCCGGCAAGGTCTACGAAGGCATCCCCGAGGACGACCCCCGCAACCCCGCCACCATCGCCGACAACGTGGGCGACAACGTGGGCGACGTGGCCGGCATGGGCGCTGACCTCTTCGAGTCGTATGTCGGCTCGATCATCGGCGCGATGGTGCTCGGCGCAGCGTTCCTCCCCGCCTTCCTCGAGATCGGCCCGGAGATGGGCCTCGCAGCCGTGATGCTCCCGCTCGTACTCGCGGCGGTCGGCATCCTCGTCTCGGTCGCTGGCTCCTTCTTCGTCAAGGTGAAGGAAGGGGGCGATCCGCAGAAGGCGCTCAACATCGGCGAGTTCGGCGCGGTCGGCATCATGATCCTGTTCGCGTGGCTCATCGTGACGATGATGCTGCCGGGCGAGTGGGTTGCAACGACGCCCATCGTCGGTGAGTTTACCTACAGTGCCTTCGGCGTGTTCATGGCGGTCGTGATCGGACTCATCGCCGGCACGGCCATCGGCCTCGTTACCGAGCACTACACCGCGCTCGGCAAGGGCCCGGTCAACGGCATCGCCGCGCAGAGCGTGACGGGCTCCGCGACCAACATCATCGCTGGGCTGGGCGTGGGCATGTTCTCGACCGGCTTCCCCGCGCTCATCCTCGCGGGCGCGATCATGGGGGCCTACTTCTTCGCCGGCCTCTACGGCATCGCCATCGCCGCCGTGGGCATGCTCTCGGTGACGGGCATCCAGCTCGCCGTCGACGCCTACGGCCCGATCTCCGACAACGCCGGCGGCATCGCCGAGATGGCGGATCTGCCGCCGGAGGTCCGCGAGCGCACCGACAAGCTCGACGCCGTGGGCAACACGACGGCCGCCATCGGCAAGGGCTTCGCTATTGGCTCGGCCGCGCTGACGGCCTTGGGCCTCTTCGCCGCCTACATGACCCAGGCGGGCGTGGAGAACCTCGACGTGGCCAACCCGACGATCCTCTCGGGCGTCCTCATTGGCGCCATGCTGCCCTACGTGTTCTCGGCGATGGCCATGGGCGCCGTCGGCCGCGCGGCGGGCGAGATGATCGAAGAGGTCGGCCGCCAGTTCCGCGAGATTCCTGGTTTGCGCGAAGGCACGGCCAAGGCCGAGTACGCCAAGTGCGTCGACATCTCGACGAAGGCCGCCATCCGCGAGATGATCGCCCCGGGCTTGCTCGCCGTGACGGTCCCGGTCGTCGTCGGCTTCATCAGCCCGTCGATGCTCGGCGGCCTGCTCGTCGGCGTGACCGTCTCGGGCGTGCTCTTCGCCATCTTCCAGTCCAACGCCGGTGGCGCCTGGGACAACGCGAAGAAGACGTTTGAGGCCTCCAGCGCGGGCTACACCATCAACGGCGAGCCCCACGTCAAGGGCTCCGTCGCGCACAAGGCCGCCGTCGTGGGGGACACCGTGGGCGACCCGCTCAAGGACACCTCCGGCCCGAGCCTCAACATCCTCCTGAAGCTCATCGCCGTGGTGGCCCTCGTGATCGCGCCGCTGATCTCGGACGCCGACGCGACGATGGCCGACACGGACGTGACCGTTGTGGAGATGCCGAGCGTCCCGGCGTTCAACCTCGTCCAGGAGGGCGGCGCGCTCGTGCTCTCGGGTGCTGTCGCCTCGCAGGAGGCGATGGACGCCCTCGTGCAGCGTGCTCGCCGCACGTTCCCCAACCTCGACATCGTCAACAACATGCAGGTCGGCGAGCTGGACGCGGTCGAGGGCTTCCAGGCGAAGCTCTTCGAGGTGTTCCCGTTCCTCGGCCGCTTCCGCAGCGGCGCCGGGATGGACGTGGACGGCACGAATGTGACGCTCAGCGGCGTGGTCTTCTCCGACGAGGAGAAGGCCGCCATCGACGCGGACGCCGAGGCGCTGCTCACGGCCCCGTTCTCCTACACGTCAGGCATCACCGTCGAGGCGCCGAGTGAGGACGTTGTGGCAGCCATGAACGCCATTGGCGAGGTGCTCAACGAGCAGACCGTCGAGTTTGCCACGGGTACGTCGGAGCTGACAGCCAGCTCGCGCGCCACGCTCGACGCCATTGCGGCCAACCTCACGGCGTACTCGGAACTCGGCATCACCGTCGAGGGCCACACGGATAACACGGGTGCGCAGGAGACCAACGACACGCTCAGCCAGCAGCGTGCGCAGGCCGTCGCGGGCTACCTCGCCGGGCAGGGTGTGGACGCCACCCGCATCGCCGCGGTCGGCTACGGCGACGCCCGTCCGATCGCATCCAACGCAACAGAAGAGGGCCGCGCCGCCAACCGCCGCGTCGCCTTCCGCGTGGGCTAGTGCGCCTTGCCGCGTGGGCCAACACGCCCGCTCGCGAGCGTATTCCGCCCGGTCCTGCCACATGGTAGGGCCGGGCGTTTTTCGTGGGTGCGTGTCCACGACCGCTCGTCCCGCCGCGTCGACCGTCGGTCGGGAATCGTTGCCTTTGGGCGGGCGAGCCCCGTTCTTGTAGCGTGTCTCTGATCCCCTCGCGCCATGCCTGGCCCGTCTCGCACGTACCTCCCCGCTCGGCTGCGGCTGCTGCCGTGGATGCTGCTACTCGGCGCGCTCTCCGGCCTAGCCGTGAAAGCGCTCATCGACTTCGAGGGGCTGCGGCTGTGGTGGGAGGGCGACCGGCTGCGCGGCCCGGAGGTCACGGGTGTCATC
This sequence comes from Bacteroidota bacterium, assembly GCA_039821555.1. Classification (NCBI taxonomy): domain Bacteria; kingdom Pseudomonadati; phylum Bacteroidota; species Bacteroidota bacterium. Next base: position 184,810 of record JBCBNX010000002.1, on the reverse strand, counting down.
CATTCGGTGGCCTCGGGCATGATCTACACGACGGCGATGTGGAGCGTGCTGCTCGAAACCAAGCGGTTTCTCCTGACACGCTACCCCATCTCGACGTGGCGCGTCGGCGCGCTGCACGTGGTCGCTATCGCCACCACGGCGACGGCGACGTTCGTGCTCATCGGGGTGCTCGACCCCGTTGTGTGTGCGGTCTTCGGCATCGAGGACGACGGCGAGGGCCCGCCGCTGGTCGTGATCGCAGGTGTGGCGTTCTTGATGACGCTGGTGCTCTCGACGTTGATGTACCTCGTCGAGTTCTACCAGCGCTTCCGCGACGCGGAGCACGCGCGGCTACAGGCCGAGCTCTCGGCGCTGCGGGCGCAGATCAACCCGCACTTCCTCTTCAACACGCTCAACAGCATCGCGGCGCTCGTCCGAGTGGCCCCGTCCGAAGCCGAGGGCGTTACGGAACGGCTCGCCGACCTCTTTCGCTACACGCTCCGCGCTTCGCAGCACCCGACGGTCACCCTCCGCGACGAACTGGAGGCAACGCAGCTCTACATCGATATCGAGCAGGTGCGCTTCCAGGACCGGCTGCTCGTCCACGTGAAGGTCGACCCGGCGGTCGCGCGGGCGCAGGTGCCGAGCCTGCTCGTGCAGCCGCTCGTCGAGAACGCCGTCAAACATGGCGTCGCTCGCACCGACGGCCCTTGCGTGGTCCGCGTCCGTGCTCATATCGCAGAGGACGCTGGCGCTGGGCGCACACCGGCCCCAATGGTCGAGTTGCAGGTGTTTGACACCGGACCGGGCTTCGACTCGCGCGACCCCGACGTGGTGCTGAAACGAGGATCCGGGCTCGCCAACGTCCGCGACCGGCTACGGCTGCTCTATGGCAATGCGGCTACGCTTCATCTCCTCGCCGACGGCGTCGTGCTGCGCTTCCCTTTCCGCGCAATGGAGATCGAGCGTACCGGACTCACCGGCGACGGGCTGCCCAGCGATCCGGCCTTGGGCGATGGCCTCAGAGCCGACGACCTACCGCACGCGGTGACCGTCGTTTCGCCTCAGACTGCCGCGCGCTACACGCGCTAAGTCCTGTGACAAGTGCCAGGTGCCAAGTAGCAAGGAGGCGCCAGGCCCTCGATCGTACAACATGTACTTGCTGCTTGATACTTGCCTAAGCGCTAGGGGGATCATCTGACTCGGAGGGTGATCCCTCCCCCACTTCGCACTGCTTCCTTCCCACTTCGCTCGTTCCCCTGATGCTGCGTGCCGTCCTGGTCGACGATGAGCCGCTGGCGCGGACGCGGATGCGGATGTTGCTCGCCGAGGCTGAGCAAGAGGTCGAGGTGATCGGCGAGGCAGGCTCCGGCCGCGAGGCGGTGCCGCTCATCTACGAGACCAAGCCCGACGTGCTCTTCCTCGACATCCAGATGCCCGTCCTCGACGGCTTCGACGTGCTCGACCTGCTCGCGCCGCCGCGCCCGCACGTCGTCTTTGTGACGGCCTACGACGAGTTCGCCCTGCGCGCCTTCGAGGTGCATGCGCTCGACTATCTCACGAAGCCCGTCCGCGCTGAGCGCTTAGCGCGGTCGCTCTCGCGCGTGGCCGCGATGGTCGCCGCCGGTACGCCCGACGCGGCGCTCGACGGCTTCCGGGCGGAGCGAGTCGGCGCTCCGGTGCACCGGCTCACGCTGCGGGCTGGCCGCTCGCTGCGGGTGGCGGAGGTTGGCGAGGTGCTGGCGTTCGAGGCGCGCGAGAAGCTCGTCTTCGCACGCCACGCTGGACGCGACTACCCCGTCGACTTCACGATCCAGGAGCTAGAGACGCGGCTGCCCGCCGAGCGCTTCGTGCGCGTCCACCGCGCCGTGATCGTCAACGTCGAAGCGATGCGAGAACTGCTGCCGTGGTTCAGCGGGACGTACCGGCTGCGGCTCAAGGACGGTACTGAGGTGCCGGTCTCGCGTCGCCGCGTCCGCACGCTCAAAGCGCGGCTCGGCGGGTGATCCGCGCTCTACATCTTCCGCAGCACGCTCACGACGCGCCCGATGACGTAGCACTCGGGGTCACCCTCGAACGAGGGGATGGGGTCGTAGGAGCGCCCCGCCGCACGCAGGATAAAGCGGTCGAGGCGGCTCATGAACTGGCGGGCCAGGAACGTCTCGCCGACGAGCGCAGCCACGATCTCGCCGTCGGCTAGCTGGCGAAGCGGAGTCTGAGCTACAACCAGGAGGTCGCCGCGCCAGATGCCTTCCGAAGCTAAGCCATCATCGCCGGTGCGTCCGATCAGACACGCCTCGGGCTCGTGGCCGTCGAGCAGGGCCTCGTCCACGAACATCGCGCCGCGTGGACGAAGACGGAGGCGGTCTGGTTCGTCGCTGGACACCCGGCTGATGATGGGAAGGCTCGGGACCTGGGTCTCGGACAGCGGGTCCTCATCGGGGTTGACGATTCGGATGCCGCGGGCCGCTCCGGGCTCGCGGAGGATGAGGCCCTTCGTCTCCAACGCATGGAGTAGTTTGAACACCGCGTTTGAGGAGCGGATCGAGAGACCGTCGCCGATCTCGCGGAGCGTGGGGGGCGTGCCATGCGCGCGCATAAAGTCGCGGATGAATTCGTAGACTTGCGTCTGACGCTCGGTAGTAGGGCGGCGCATGGAGGCAGGGAAAAGAGGGAGAGCGGCGGCTGGCGGCGGAGGGTGTACAGAAGATATGGACGGTGAACAGATTTTCACTTGTCGATAATTGGGGTGAACACTTGTTCACTTCGGCTTTTGTACGAGGCGGGGGCAGGTTTTCCACGGGGGTGTGGATAGGGTGCTATTTGCCAACAAAAACGGCGAAAGCACGCCATATAAAGCGAATCGTCCTAGTTTGGAGTTGTGGGGAGAAGTGGGGGGAAGTGGGTGAAGCCAATCGCAGCCCGCCTTTCGCTTCCCCACTCTTCCCCACCAGCTTCCCCGCTTCCGTTCACCTCCTCGTTTAGAGGGATGCCTCGTTTCAAGGGCCAAGACGAATGCAAGATCGACGACAAGGGCCGCGTGGCCGTGCCGTCGAAGATGCGCTCTGTCTTCAACCCCGAGGCGCACAACACGGTCGTGCTCGTCCCCGGACCCGACTCGCACATCCGCCTCTACCCCGCTGACACGTGGGAGGAGGTCGAAGCGGGCTTGGTCGAAAAGATGAACACGTCGAACCCCAAGCACCGCCGCACCCTCCGCAGCATCCTCCGCTTCGCCGACGAGCAGACCCTCGACAGCCAGGGCCGCATCCGCATCAGCAACGACCTCATGAACTACGCCGGCCTCAGCACCAGCTCCCCGGCGCTCTTCATCGGCGTGCTCAACTACGTCGAGATCTGGAGCCCGGACCACATGACCGAGGAGGAAGCCGTCGAGTCGCCCGCCGACCTCTACAACGAAGTCGCCGCCGACTTCGATATGGGCAGCCTCTTCTAGTCGTCTCGAATTCTAACCGCCTCACCTCGCCAAACTCTTCGTACCAAGCACCGCCGCTTCCGTTAGCTCCATGCCCGCCGTCATGCCCCGTCCACCGCGCCGCTCGGCCCGCCGCTCCTCCAAGGCTCGTGCCTCGCAGGCGGCGCCGTCTGCGCCCCAGCCCTACGCGACCAGCTATCACGCGCCCGTCCTCGTGGAGGCGGTGGTGGACCTGCTCGTGACGGACCCGGCAGGCGTTTACGTAGACGGCACCCTGGGTGGCGGCGGGCACACGGCCGCCCTCCTCGACCGGCTCGGCCCTGGGGGCCGCGTCGTCGGGATCGACCAGGACGCCGACGCGATCCGCGAGGCGACCGTCCGCATCCAGCAGCAACGCATCACCGAACTCCAGTCGGGCCACCCCGCCCCGGCGGGGGCGTCGGCTGCCGCCAAGGCCGACCCCTCCGCTACCCCTTCGCGCTTCGTGGCGCTCCGTGGCAACTTCGAGGCGATGCCCGCCCTTCTCGCTGACGCTGGGATCGCGCCTGGCTCGGTGACGGGCATCCTCCTCGATCTCGGCGTCTCGTCGCACCAGTTCGACGTGCCCGAGCGCGGCTTCATGTTCCGCGCTGATGGGCCGCTCGACATGCGGATGGACGACCGCGCGCCGCAGACGGCTGCCGCCCTCGTGAACGAGTCGGACGTGCAGGCAATCGCGGACCTGCTGCGCGCCTTTGGCGAGGAGCCCCGTGCCTGGCGCATCGCGCAGGAGGTCGCGCGCCGCCGTCCGCTCCAGACTACCGGCGACCTTGCCGACGCCGTCCGCGCGGCCGTGCCGACGAAGGACGAGGTCAAGAGCCTCGCCCGCGTCTTCCAGGCCCTCCGCATTGCGGTCAACGACGAACTCGGCGTGCTTGACCGCGCCCTCGAAGCGAGCCTCGACCTCCTCGCCGTTGGCGGACGGCTGGCGGTGCTGAGCTACCACTCGCTCGAAGACCGCCGCGTGAAGCAGTTCCTCAAGAGCGGCACCCTCGACGGCAAGCTGAAGCGCGACCTGCTCGGCAACGCGCTCACGCCGTGGAAGGTCGTCACGCGCAAGCCCATCGAGGCGAGCGACGCCGAGGTCGCCGCCAACCCGCGCGCCCGCAGCGCCCGCCTCCGCGTGGGCGAGCATGTCGGCCGCCCGACGCCGAAGTCCCTCCCGCCCCTGCTCTTTTAACCACTATCCCCCGGCGCTCCCTCCGCGCCACCCGGCGTCCCCTCCACGCCTGCGACGGTCCCTCCCCGTCGACGCCGGTGCGTCCCTCCCGCACCGGCCCCCTTTTCTCTCCCGAAGAAGTCACCCTGCGACACGCATCAGAGTGATGCCACGAACCCTCCAGACCCCCGCTCGCGCCTCGAAGTCGACGCCCCGTAAGGCCTCGGCTGAGAACAAGTCGCCCCGTAAGGCGATGGCGACGCGCGCCACGCCCTCGGCCCGTAAGCCGAGCACGGCGTCGCCCCGTAAGGCGACCGCTGACAAGGCAGCGCGTCCGGCACGAGCGAAGTCCGGCGCTTCGACCGGGCGGCGACCCTCTACGCCGGCCCGGTCGGAGCTGCCCGGCTGGGGCGATCTCAGCGCCGCGCCCCAAAAGAAGGGCGTAGCGAAGAACGTACGGACGACCCCGCCCCGTAAGGCGGGGGCCGTCGCACCCTCGCGGCTCGACTGGCTCACGCAGGTCCCCACGCGCTCCTTCCTGCTCGGCATCGCGCTTGTCTGCGCGCTGCTGACGTTGTGGGTGGCGCACGTTTTCTCGATAGAGGCCGCGCTGGCCGACATCACCCGGCTGCGCGCCGAGAACGAACAGCTGCACCTCCGCAGCGCCCGTCTCAACGGCGAGTTCGACGCCCGCACCAGCCCGGCGGTCATCCTCGACCGTGCCCGCGCCCTCGGCCTCGTTGAGGACGCCACCTACGCGCCTACCGTCACCGTCACGCCGTCCGACTAGCGTGTGAGGGTCTGGGGATACGAGGGCGTGAACCCTCCACCGTCCCTATCCCCAGGCCTCCACGCCCTTTTCCGCCTCCCGAAACGCCCCGCTCCGATCAGCGCCCGCGCCTCCATAGTGACCCGCCTGCACGTCGTGTTCGTGCTGCTGGCTCTGCTGCCGGTAGCCGTGCTCGGCAAGATGGTCCACATCCACCTGACGGATGGCCCGGAACTGCGCAAGGTGTTCGCAGCCCAGGCCAACACGGTCGAGGTCCTGCCCGCCACGCGCGGCTCGATCTACGATGCCGGAGGCCGCGCGCTCGCCGTCAACACGGCGCGCTACGAGGTCGCCCTCGACCCGACCGTGGCCGGGTTCTCCGAGCGGGCCGACGAGTTCTTCGCGACGCTGGCTGAGGTGACCGGCCGCGGCGAGCAGGCGTGGCGGCAGCGGGTAAACGGGCGGTCGAGTCCCCAGTACGTCCTCCTTGCGCGGTCCATGAGCCAGGGTGCGGTCGAGCAACTCCGGGCGCTCGGCGTGCCGGGGCTGATTGCGAAGGGCGACTACGGGCGGCGCTACACCTACGGCTCGCTCGCAGCGCACCTCCTCGGTCACGTCGACCCCGACCTGCACGGCAAGGCAGGCCTTGAACTCCAGTACAACGAGCTCCTTAAGGGTACGCCGGGCCATCGGTCGATCCAACGGGACCGTAGAGGCGGCGTGCACACGGTCGTCGGTGGCCGTGCGACCGAGCCGGAGGCTGGCCAGGACCTCGTGCTCACCATCGACCTCGTGCGGCAGTCGATCCTCGAAGCCGAGCTAGCCCGCGGTGTGCAGGAGGCTGGCGCGGCCTGGGGCACCGCCATTGCGATGGACGTGCACACCGGCGCCATCCTCGGCATGGCCAACGTGCCGACCTATGACCCGAACCGTCCCGGCGGGGTCACGGAGGCGTCCCGGCGCAACCACGCCATCGCCGACCAGATCGAGCCCGGCTCGACGTTCAAGCTCGTCTCGGCCATCGCCGCGATCGAAGACCAGGCCATCGCGCTCGCCGACACCGTCGAGACGGGGCAGGGCTACGTCCGCCTCGCTGGGCACGACTTCAACGATTCGCATGGCTACGGCACGATCACCTTCGCCGAGGCCATCGCCAAGTCGTCGAACGTCGCCTTCGTTCGGGTCGCCGAGGCAATGGACGACGGAGCACTCTACCAGGTCGCACGCAACCTCGGCTTCGGCCAACGCACGTGGATCGACCTGCCTGGTGAGACGGCAGGCGTGCTCCGCCGCCCTGAGGACTGGAGTCGCTCGACCAAGCACTCGATGAGCATTGGCTACAGCGTGGCTGTGACGCCGCTTCAGATGCTCACCGCCTATGCTGCGCTTGCCAACGGCGGCCTGCTTGTCAGTCCATACCTCGTTCAGCAGCGCCTCGATCTGCGGGGGCGCGTGTTGTGGGATGCCGACGAGATGGGCCGCGACTCCGTGCGCCGCGCCTTCGACGCCGAGACGGCCGCCGCGCTGATGCCTGCGTTCGAGCAGGTCGTCGCCGAGGACGGCACGGCCCAGCGCGCCGCCGTGGACGGCCTCCGCATCGCGGGCAAGACGGGCACCGCCCGCACGGTCGTAGACGGCCGCTATGCCCGCGCGTACCGCGCTACGTTCGTGGGCGTCTTCCCCGCCGACCAGCCGGAAGTCGCGCTGCTCGTCCTGATGGATCGCCCCGAAAACGGCTACTATGGCGGCGCTGCGGCGGCTCCTGTGTTTGCGCGCGTCGCCGAGCGCTGGATTGGGACGTTCCCGAGCATCGCCGCACACGTCGCGCCGCCAGGCACGCTGCCCGATCGCGACACGACCATCGTGCCGCCTGTGGAAGCGATGCCTGCACGCCTCGCCGAGCGTCGCCTCCTCGCCGATGGCCTTTGGGTGCGCCGCGGTCGCGGTCTCGACGACTGGCAGCCGGTCACCGAGCAGACGCCCACCGCCGACGCACGCCAGCGCGCCGGTCGTCCTGTGCGACTCGCCTCGACAGTCGGGCCTGTGGCTCGCACCGAAGAAGCAACCATGCCCGACCTCACGGGCTTGAGCGCGCGCCAGGCTACCAGTTGGCTCGCCGCGCTCGGCGTCGCCGTCCGCCTCGATGGCAGCGGCGCTGTCCGCCGCCAGGACCCCGAGCCTGGTGCGGCGCTGCCGCGCGCGGCGCTGCTCACCTGCCGCTAGTCATGAGCCGACACGGACGTGAGCACTCCCCCCAGCGGCGCCCGCGCCCCTCGTTCTTTTTCTCGATTCACCATCTCCGACGCGGTCGCCGCGATCCAAGGCACGGAGGCCCTCCACTCCGTGCCGGCGGCCGCTTCTATTTCGATGGCCCGTCCCTCGTCGAGCCCTGCCTCACTGGCTGGGGCCGCGATGGACTCCCCGCTCTCCCGCATCTGCTTCGACAGCCGGGCGGTGGAGCCGGGTAGCCTCTTCGTCGCGATTCGCGGCGAGCAGGCCGACGGGCATCTGTTCATTGACACAGCTGTGCACAACGGGGCCCTAGCGGTCGTCTACGACGATCCAGCCTACGGCCCCGAGCGATTCGCCGGGGGCGTCCTGCCCGACGCCTCCGGCTCCGATACTGCTATGAATGACATGGCAGCGAGTATCCGGGAGGGCCAACCGGCCAGCGCCGTGTTCATCCGCGCTACTGACGCGCGGGCGGCGCTGGCCGGGGTCTCCGGGGCCTACCACGGGCACCCCTCGCAGGACCTGCTCCTCGCAGGCGTGACCGGGACGAACGGCAAGACGACGACCTCGTACCTCCTCTACGCGCTCTTCGAGCAACTCGGACGCACGAGCGGCCTCATCGGCACCATCGAGAACCGCATCGGGCGCGAGGTGGTCGCGGCGACCCACACGACGCCGGACCCGGTGGCGCTGCAGGCACTCTTCCGCCGCATGGTGGACGACGGCTGCGGCGCCTGCGCGATGGAGGTGTCCTCGCACGCGCTCGACCAGGAGCGCGTCCGCGGCACCGACTTCGACGCGGCGCTCTTCACCAACCTGACCCACGACCACCTCGATTACCACGGGAACTTCGAGAACTACTGGCTGGCGAAGAAGAAGCTCTTCGACGCCCTCAAGCCCGAAGGCCGCGCCATCGTCAACCGCGACGACATCGCCTGGGCGGCGATGGTGGCTGGGACCCCTGCGCGCGTGACGACCTACGGCTTCCACGAGGACGCCCACGTCCGTGTCGAACTCGTCCGCAACGCCCTCGGCGGGCTGCGGCTGCGGTTCGAAGACTGGCAGGGCGAGCGGCACGAACGGACGTTCAAGCTAGCGGGACGGTTCAACGCGCTCAATCTCGCTGCGGCCTATGCCACCTGTCTGTCACTAGAGCTGGCCGACCCTGACACGCTCCTCGATGCGCTCGCCGCCGTGCCGCCCGTGCCGGGCCGCTTCGAGACGATTACCTCCGCCGAGGGCATCGTCGCCGTCGTGGACTATGCCCACACGCCCGACGCGCTGGAGAACGTGCTCGCCACCACCCGCGCGATGCTCGACACCCCCACGTCAGAACAGGGCGAGCAGACCGACGCCCGCCTCACCGTCGTTTTTGGCTGCGGGGGCGACCGCGACCGCACCAAGCGCCCCGCCATGGGCGCGATCGCCGAGCGGCTTGCCGACCGCGTCGTCCTCACGAGCGACAACCCCCGCACCGAGGACCCGCAGGCGATCCTCACTGACATTCTGGGAGGGCTAACTCGGCCCGGGGCTGCGACCGTAATCGCAGACCGGGCCGAAGCTCTCCAGACCGCCCTCGCCGACGCCCGCCCCTGCGACGTGGTCGTGATCGCGGGCAAGGGCCACGAGCCCTACCAGATCGTCGGCACCTCGACGCGCCACTTCGACGACCGTGAACACGTCCGTCGCGTCTTCGCCGACCTGGCCTGACTCACCCTTCCTCGTCATGCTCTACGCTCTGTTCGAATGGCTCGAAGCCGCCTACCAGCCTCCAGGCTTCCAGGCGGTCCAGTTCATCACCGTCCGCGCGACGCTCGCGGCGGTGACGGCGCTCCTCGTCGCGCTGTTTGCTGGGAAGCGGATCATCCGGCTGCTACGCCGTAGGCAACTCGGCGAGACCGTACGGACGGGTGAAGACGCCGGTGTCGTGAGCCACGCCCACAAAGCCGGAACGCCGACGATGGGCGGGACCATCATCCTGCTCGCGCTCTTCTCGGCGGTGCTGCTCTGGGGCGACCTCACCAACGTTTATGTCCTGCTCGCGCTCTTCGGGACCGGATGGATGGGCGCGCTCGGCTTTGCCGACGACTACATCAAGACGATCAAGAAGAACAAGGACGGGCTCTCGGAGAAGGCCAAGCTCATCGCCCAGGTCACCTTCGGCGCGGTGCTCGGGACGACGCTCTACTTCCACCCCGACACCGCCGAGTTCGGGTCGATGACGAGCCTCCCGCTCGTCGCCAACGGCGTGATCGACTACGACGTCCTTTCGCCGCTGCTCAATTCGCTAGGGTGGGGCATCGACGTGGGCTGGGCGATCTACATCGTCGTCGTGACCTTTATCCTCACGGGCGTCTCCAACGCGGTCAACCTCACGGACGGCCTCGACGGCCTCGCCGCCGGGACGAGCGCCTTCGTCGCCGCCGGGCTCGTCGTCCTCTGCTACATCTCGGGCAATGCGCTCCTCGCCGACTTCCTCAACGAGATCTTTCTGCCAGGCTCAGGCGAATTGACCATCTTCGCGGCTGCCGTGACCGCCGCCTGCTTCGGGTTCTTGTGGTACAACAGCCACCCGGCGCAGGTCTTCATGGGCGACACCGGGAGCCTGGCGCTCGGCGCGGCCATCGGCGCAATGGCGATTATGATCCGCAAGGAGCTGCTGCTGCCGATCCTCTGCGGCATCTTCTTCCTGGAGACGCTCAGCGTGATCCTCCAGACGAGCTACTTCAAGTGGACAAAGAAGCGCACCGGCGAGGGCAAACGCATCTTCCGGATGGCCCCGCTCCACCACCACTATGAGGCAATGGGCATCCACGAATCGAAGATCGTGATCCGCTTCTGGATCGTGACCGCGATTCTGGTGATCGTGACCTTCCTGACGCTGAGGCTCCAATGAGTGATCTCCTCGGTCGAGAGTCGTGGGTCGCGGGTCCGGGAGCCGACGTTGGAGGCCGTCGGGTTACGGTCATCGGCGCGGCGCGGAGCGGGCTGGCCGCGGCGAAGCTGTTCGCGGCGAAGGGCGCGGACGTGTTCCTTACGGAGCAGGGCATGCTGCCCGAAGCCGTCGCGGCCGATCTCACCGCGCGAGGCATCGCCTACGAGGACGACGGCCACACTGCGCGCGCTATCAACGCCGACTTTTTCGTGGTCTCGCCGGGCGTGCCGACCGAGGCCCCGCTCATCCAGGAGGCGCTGAAGCAGGACCTGCCGGTCTATTCCGAAGTCGAGGCCGCCTCGTGGTTCGCGAACGGCCCTATCGCCGCGATCACCGGGACGAACGGCAAGACGACCACCACCAGTCTTCTGGGCTTCATCGTCCAGCAGAGTATCGCCCAGCAGAGTATCGCCCAGAACGACGCTGCGCCCTCGGGCCGCCGGGTCGCCATCGCGGGCAACATCGGCCGCGCCTTCGCCGACGCCGTGCTCGCGTCCATGAACGGGGAGGGCGACGGCGCCGAGACTACCTACGTCCTCGAAGTCTCCAGCTTCCAGCTCGACCACGTCGCCACGTTCCGCCCGAAGGCGGCCGTGCTGCTCAACGTCACGCCCGACCACCTCAATCGCTACCAGCACAGCTACGAGCGCTACGTCGCCGCCAAGCTCCGGCTCTTCGAGAGCCAGCAGCCCGGCGACTGGCTCATCTACAACCACGACGACGCCCTCGTCCGCGACCACGCCCTGCGCATTGCCGCAGAACAAGGCATGACGCCCTACGCCTTCAGCATCGACGCCGAGGTGCCGCGCGGCGCCTTCGTCCGCGACGACCAGATCGTCCTCCGCCTGCCAACCGACGCCCCTGCTTCAAACGCCGCCGCACAGCCGACCGACTCCAGCACCCCGCCTCACCCCTCCTCGCCCACCGACTCCGTTCTCACGGACACCGTTCTTATGGACACGCGCGATCTCGCCCTTAGGGGCCGCCACAACCTCTACAACTCCTTGGCCGCCGCCATCACGGCGCGCGCCATCGAGATCCGCTCGGACGTGATCCGCGAGAGCCTCATGTCGTTCGAGGGCGTCCCGCACCGGCTGGAGACGGTCCGGTCGGTCGGCGGCGTGCGCTTCGTCAACGACTCCAAGGCGACGAACGTAAACGCGGTCTGGTACGCGCTCGAAAGCTTCTCCGAGCCCATCGTGCTGATCGCGGGCGGGCGCGACAAGGGCAACGACTACGAGCCGATCAAGGCGCTCGTGAAGGAGCGTGTCAAGGCCGTCATCGGACTGGGCGAGAGTGGCGACAAGGTGCTGCTGGAACTGGGCGACCTCGCCGACACGAGCGCGCGCGCCTACACGATGGAGGAGGCCGTCCAGTACGCCCGCCTCCTCGCCGACCCCAGCGACGTGGTCCTCCTCAGCCCGGCCTGCGCCTCCTTCGACATGTACGCCAACTACGAGGAGCGCGGCGACGACTTCAAACGCCTCGTCCACTCGCTATGAGTGAGGCGGTGCGGCAGTGACGCGGTGTTGCGGTGATGAGAAAGCCGCCTCGCATGCTGCCGAAGCCGCCAACTAAACTCACCGCAACACCGCAACACCGCAACACCGCAACACAGCCTCCTTCGTTGCTCTCCTCCCTCTCCCATAGCATCCAACACACGCTGGCCCGGCGGACCGACCGCTGGTTCCTGCTGACCGTGTTCGCGCTGGCGGCGACGAGCGTGTTCACGGTGTTCAGCGCGAGCGCCTATCTCGTGGAGACGAAGATGGGCGGGGCCGCCGATGCGTTCCTGTTCCGGCAGTTGCTGCGCGTGGGTGCGGCGCTGGTCGTGATGGGCGTCGCGTCGATGATCGACTACCGGTGGCTGGCCAAAGGCTCGCTGGCGTTTCTCGTCGTGGCGATTGGGCTGCTCGTGGCGGTGCAGATCGCGGGCGAGGCGTCGGGCGGGGCGCAGCGCTGGCTCGACTTCGCGGGCGTGTCCGTGCAGCCGTCTGACCTCGCGAAGGTGGCGCTCATCCTGCACATCGCGAAGCTGCTGGCCCAAAAGCAGGCCTACATCCAGGACTTCGCGCGTGCCTACGTGCCGCTCGTGCTGTGGATCGGCCTCACGCTCGCGCTCATCGGGATGGAAGACCTCTCAACGGCGCTCATCGTGTTCTGCGCGGTCGGCGCGATGTGTCTGATCGGACGCGTGCGGCTGCTGCACCTCAGCGGGACCGGCGCGCTGGTGCTCGTGCTCGCGTTCGCGTTTCTGGCGTCGTCGCCGGAGCGGGCGAAGCGGCTGGAGGCGTGGACGGGCGTCAAGATGTTCTCGAACACGGAGGAGGCCGAGGTCTTCGACGACCAGGCCGAAGGCTACCAGGCGCGGCAGGCGCGCATCGCCGTGGCCGTGGGCGGGCTCACCGGCGTCGGCCCTGGCAAGAGTGTCCAGCGCGACTTCCTCCCCGCGCCGTACAACGACTTCATCTTTGCCATCATCGCCGAGGAGTATGGCTTGCTCGGCGCGACCGTGCTGCTAGCGCTCTTCTTCGCGCTGCTCTTCCGCGGCTTCCTGCGCATTGCCCGAGGCGCGCCGGACCCGTTTGGGCTCTTTCTCGCCGCCGGTCTGACGACGGCGCTCGTGCTCTATGGCTTCGTCAACGCGGGCGTGGCGAGCGGGCTGCTCCCTGTCACGGGTCTGCCGATGCCGTTCGTGTCGTACGGCGGCTCGTCGACCGTGGCGACCGGCCTGATGGTGGGCATCCTCCTCAACGTCGCGCGGCACTCTGTTGGAACTCCTGGGGGAACCACCGCGAGGGCATCGCTCGCTAAGCGCAGAGGGAGCCGATGACGATGCACGACCTCATCCAGCGCACCATCGACGCGCCGCGCGTGCTCTTCGCATGCGGCGGCACGGGTGGGCACGTCTACCCGGCCATCGCGATTGCCGATGCGCTGCGGCGGCTCGTGCCCGAGATCGCGATTGCGTTCGCTGGCACGCGCGAGCGGATGGAGTGGGAGGCCGTCCCGAAGGCGGGCTACCCGATCCACGGTGTGACGGTGATCGGCTTCCCGCGCGGGCTCTCGCCGAAGCTGCTCGCGTTCCCGTTCAAGCTCATGCACGGCTTCCGCGAGAGCTGGCGCATCGTGAAGGGCTTCGACCCCGACGTGGTGGTGGGTACCGGCGGCTACGTCACCGGGCCGGTCCTGGCTGCCGCGCAGATGCAGCGCCGCCCGACGGTGATCCAGGAGCAGAACGCCTACGCCGGAGCCGCCAATAAGCTGCTCGCCCCGCGTGCTGCCCAGGTGTTCGCCGCCTTCGAGGCGGCGCGTCCCTATTTCCCGAAGGCCGACGTGACGGTAAGCGGCAACCCGGTCCGTGCTGAGCTGGCCGAGGCCGACCGCGCCGCGGCGCTCGACCACTTCGGCTTTCACACTGGAGAGGGGCCCGCCGACGCGAGCGTGCTGCTCGTGATGGGCGGTTCGCTCGGGGCGGGTGCGCTCAACGCCGCGCTCGAACAGCACCTCACCGCGCTCCTCGACCTTGACGAGAAGGTGCATGTGATCTGGCAGACCGGCAAGCGCTACTTCGCTGACCTGCACGCGCGCATCCCTACGCACCCACGCCTGCGGCTGATGCAGTACCTCGACCGGATGGACTACGCCTACGCCGCGGCCGACCTCGCCGTCTGCCGCGCGGGTGCCATCACCTGCTCCGAACTCGCGCTCACGGGCACGCCGAGCATCCTTGTCCCGTCGCCGAACGTGACGGCCGACCACCAGACGAAGAACGCCAAAGCCCTCGCCGACGAGAACGCGGCCGTGCTGCTCCCCGAGCCGCAGTTGCAGGCCGACCTCCTCAACCACGTTCGCACGCTGCTCCTCGACGACACCGCCCGCGCCGCGATGGCCGCCGCCGTCCGCTCGCTCGCCCGCCCCGATGCCGCCGACGACATCGCTCGCGCCGTGCTCGCCCTTGCTGGGCACACGATCAACGGCGCACAGACTCAGGGGGCGACGGCATGACGACACTGCTTCCGATGATGCCTCGTGCCGCTGCGGCTCCCCCCGCTTCCCTCCCCCTGAAGGGTCGGAAAGCTGTCCCCCTCATGCATGAGGGGGACAGTTCGAGGAGCGACCGAAGGGAGACGACGAGAACGGGGGGAGCGGCCCCAGCCGAAGAGGTGCTCGCATGAGTCAGACGCCTCAAAAAGCGGCCCCGCGTCGGCAGGCAATGCTTGGCCCGATCCGCCGCGTCCACATGGTCGGCATCGGCGGGATCGGCATGTCGTCGATCGCCGAGGTGCTGCTCGCGCGCGGCTACCGCGTGAGCGGGTCCGACCTCCGCCTGAGCGACACCACGGAGCGGCTCGCGTCGCTCGGCGCGACCATCTACGAAGGCCATGCGCCGGAGAACGTCGAAGGCGCCGATGTGGTCGTGCACTCGTCCGCGGTCAGGGCCGACGACAACCCCGAGACGGTGGAGGCGAAGCGCCGCCGCATCCCGCGCATCCGCCGTGCCGAGATGCTGGGCGAGCTGATGCGCATGAAGTACGGCGTCGGCATCGCGGGCACGCACGGCAAGACGACGACCACCACGATGGTGGGCCTCGTGGTGCGCGAGGGCGACTTCGACCCGACGATCATCGTCGGCGGCAAGGTCGATTCGTTCGAGTCCAACGCCGTCTCGGGTGAGGGCGACCTGATCGTGATCGAGGCCGACGAGTATGACCGCACGTTCCTGCGCCTTACGCCGGTGCTGGCCGTTGTCACCAACGTCGAGATCGACCACCTCGATACCTACGCCGACGAGGCCGACATCCAGGGCGCGTTCGTGCAGTATGCCAACTCTGTTCCGTTCTTCGGCGCGGCCATCGTCTGCCTTGACGACACGGGCGTGAGCGACGTGCTCAACCAGATCCAGCGCCGGATCGTGACCTACGGCACGAGCCGCCAGGCTGCGATTCGCGCCGAGGGTGTCGTGCAGGACGGCCCCACGACCCGCTTCCGCGTCGTCCATCGCGGCGACCTCCTCGGCGAGGTGCACCTGAAGGCCGCCGGGCTCCACAACGTCCGCAACGCGCTCGCCGCCGTCGCCGTCGGGCTCGAACTCGATATCGACTTCGACAAGATCGCGGCCGGGCTGGCCAACTACGCGGGCGTGCGCCGCCGCTTCGAGATGAAGGGCGAGGCTCGCGACATCCTCGTGATGGACGACTACGCCCACCACCCGACCGAGGTGCGCGCCACGCTCGAAGCGGTCGCCGGAGGCTGGCCGGGCCACCGCATCGTGACCGTCTTCCAGCCGCACCTCTACTCCCGGACGCGCGACTTCCAGGACGATTTCGCCCGCGCCTTCTTCAACACCGACGTCCTCGTGCTGACCGACATCTTCGGCGCGCGCGAGCAGCCCATCGAAGGCGTGACCGGGCAGACGCTCGCCGACCTCGCGCGGCGCTACGGGCATCGCCAGGTGCACTTCGTCCAGGATAAGAAGAACCTGCCCGACTACCTCGCAAGCCTCACCGAGCCGGGCGACCTCGTGCTCACAATGGGCGCGGGCGACGTGTGGCGCTACGGCGAGCAGTACCTCCAGCATCTCGAAAGCGCTGCGGCGGAGGGTGCCGATGGCTAAACGACTAACAAAACAGCAACGCCAGAAGCAGGCCGCCCGTCGTCGTGCGGTACGCCGTGTCGTCACGATGCTCGTGCTCGCTGTCGTGGCAGCGCTCTCGGTGCTCGGCTGGCGCTGGCGCGCGACACTGCCGCTGGAGACGGTCGCCGTCGAGGGGACCCGTCACGCTGCGCCCGCCGAAGTGCTGCGCCTCATCGGCCTCGCCGCCGACAGCGGCGTGCCTGCCTCCGACACGCTGCTCTTTGCGCTCGACCCAGCGATCCTCGCCGACCGCGCCGCGCGTCATCCATGGGTCGCCGAAGCGACCGTCCGCCGTGGCGCGACGGGCACCCTATCTGTCCGCGTGACCGAGCGCGTCCCCGTCGCCCTCGCGCTCGACGCGGCCGGACGCCCGGCGCGCTACTACGACGCCCACGGCTACGCCATGCCGCTCGTCCCTACGACGAACGAGACAGCTGTCCGCTACGACCTGCCGCTCCTGCGCGGTCGCCTTCCCGAATCCCACCCGACGCAGCCCGTCGAGGACGCCGCGCTCCGTGGCCTGCTCGCCGCGCTGCCCACCCTACCGCCCGCCACCGACGCGCTCGTCTCCGAGGTCGAGCGCCGGGCGGACGGGACCTACCGCCTGCGCACGCCGCCCACGGGCGCGAGCGGTGCCCTCACCGTGACCCTCGGCACGGAACCCGACGCAGCCACCTTCCAGACGCTCCGCGCCTTCTGGGAGCAGGCCGTCCTGACTCAACCGCACACCGTCTTCCGGAGCGTAGACCTCCGCTACGACGGCCAGATCATCACACGCGAGGCCGACCGCGACTAGCCCTCCCGCTGGAGCACAGGCCCCACAGCCCTCCCTACCATGAACGAACGCATCGTCGTCGGCGTCGACATCGGCACCACCAAGGTGGTCGCCCTCGTGGCGAGCGCCGACGCGCACGACCGCATCAACATCCTCGGCGTCGGCTGGGCGCCCTCCGACGGCCTCAACCGGGGCGTCGTCGTCAACATCGACAAGACCGTCGCGGCCGTGCAGCAGGCCGTGCAGGACGCCGAGCGCATGGCGGGCGTCGAGGTCCGCAGCGTGCTCGTCGGCATCGCAGGCGACCACATCCAGAGCTTCCAGGGCAAGAGCATCATCACGACGGCCTCGGGCGATGGCGAGATCACCCAGGCCGACATCGACCGGCTGCTCGACGACGCCCGCAACGTCTCCATCCCCGCGGATCGCAAGATTCTCCACGTCATCCCGCAGGAGTACGTGGTGGACGGCCAGGACGGCGTGATCGACCCCGTCGGCATGTCCGGCGTGCGCGTCGAGGCGAAGGTGCACATCATCTCCGGCCTCGTCACTGCCGCGAAGAACATCTACCGTTGCATCGAGAAGGCGGGCTACGAGGTCACTGACATCGTCCTCGAACCGCTCGCGTCGTCCTACGCCGTGCTGCACGACGACGAGAAGGAGGTCGGCGTGGCACTCGTGGACATCGGCGGTGGCACGACCGACATCGCCGTGTTCGAGGACACCACGATCCGGCACACCGCCGTCGTTGCCATCGCGGGCAACAAGGTCACCGACGACCTCCACAAGGGCCTCGGCATCCTCCGCGACCAGGCCGAGGCGCTCAAGCGCGACCACGGCGTCGCCGTCGTGGACCGCGTCGACTTCGACGACGAGATCACGATCCCCGGCATCGGCGGCCGTCCGGCCAAGGCGATCCTCAAGAGCACGCTCGCGCAGATCATCCAGCCGCGCCTCGAAGAGATCCTCGAGATCGTCGACATCGAGCTGAAGCGGCACTACCCGCGGCGGCTCTCCTCGGGCGTCGTGCTCACGGGCGGCGGCTCGCTCATCCCGCACACCGCCGAACTCGCGAGCGAGATCCTCGACATGGAGGCGCGCATCGGCACGCCGCTTGGCCTCGCGGGCGGGCTCGTGCAGGAGGTCTCCGACCCGCAGTATTCCACCGCCGTCGGCCTCGTGCTCTACGGCCTCAAGACCAACGCGGATCAGCAATCCTACTTCGCGCCCGTGCCCTCTGGGGATGGTCACGCGAGCGACGGCGACAAGCTCTTCGGACGCATCGCCAACCGCATGGGCGACTGGTTCCGCGAACTGTAAGGAGTGCGGCGGTGAAGCCGTGATGCGGTGTGGCGGTGGACGAAACCCACTGCGACACCGCGACACTGCCGCACCGCCTCACCCACAAGACTCTCTCCCTCACACCCTGGCGAAACAATCCTACTCACGAGGTACCACACCATGGACATCCTAGACCACCTCAGCAGCTTCACCTTTGACGAGGAGGCGCACGACGAGGCGACACTCCGCGTCATCGGCGTCGGCGGCGGCGGCGGCAACGCCATCTCCAACATGCTCGACAAGGGCATCGGCCGCGTCGAATTCATTGCCATCAACACCGATGCGCAGGCGCTCAACGCCAACACCGCCCCGACCAAGATCCAGATCGGTCGCGACAGCACCAAGGGCCTCGGCGCCGGTGCGCGCGCGGAGGTCGGCGCGGCGGCGGCCAAAGAGAACCAGACCGAGATCGAAGCCGCGCTCGAAGGCTGCGACATGGTCTTCGTGACCGCCGGTATGGGCGGCGGCACGGGCACCGGCGCAGCCCCCATCGTGGCGAAGATCGCGAAGGAAATGGGCATCCTCACCGTCGGCGTGGTCACGCTGCCCTTTGATTGTGAGGGCAAGCGCCGTATGCGCACCGCGCACATCGGCCTCGAACTGCTCCGCGAGCACGTCGACACGCTCATCATCATCCCGAACGAGCGGCTGCTCGACGTGGCCGACCCCGACACGTCGCTCATCGATGCGTTCCGGATGGCCGACGACGTGCTCTACAACGCCACGCGCGGCATCTCGGACCTCATCACCGTGCACGGTCTCATCAACCTCGACTTCGCCGACGTAAAGACGACGATGAGCAACGGCGGCACGGCGCTCATGGGATCGGCCGTGGCAACGGGCGAGGGCCGCGCCGAGCGGGCCGCCCGCGAAGCTATCGCGAGCCCGTTGCTCGGCGGCATCTCCATCTCCGGTGCGCGCAACGTGCTCGTGAACATCACCGCGGGCGCGAGCCTCGGGATGCGCGAGGCGACCAACGCCACGAAGGTCATCCAGCAGGAGGCCGGCGACGACGCCGAGGTCATCTTCGGCACCGTCATCGACGACGCGATGGGCGACGAGCTCTCCGTGACCGTCATCGCCACCGGCTTCGACCGCGCCCGCGAGGAGCCTGCCCCGATGCCCGTGTCGCGCCCCGCTCCGATGCCCGCCGCGCCGCCGGTCGACGTGCATCCGGTGCCGCCCGCGCGTGAGCCCCAGGTCCGCGAGACGGCCCCGCGCCCCGAAGACGCGCCCGAGTTGATCGAACCCAACGTGATCCGCCGCACGCGCCGCAAGGACGCCGCCGCGGTCGACTATAAGGGCGAGCACAACCTCAAGCAGTACGATGTCCCCGCGTTCTTGCGCCGGGAGTACGACGAGGATGTTGATGCGCGCCGCGATGTCACCATCCGTCGCCCGGCCACGGACGCGCCGCAGGACCGCGAGCGCATCCGCAAGGACGACCCCGACGTCCCGGCGTTCCTCCGCAAGATGATGGACTGATGCCAACATGATCATAATCGGTATCGTCACAACGGGGTGACACACCCTGTCATCCCCTCGGGCTAGCTTGCCCATATGAGTCCTCAAGGATGACCTCGCCAGGGTCAGCCCAGGCCCCACTGCTCCGGCGGTGGGGCCTGCTCATTGGGGGCCGGTGTCGTCGGGCACCTGCGTCGATAGTGGCAGAATGGACGGGGACGGGTCCGTAAAAGAGCGACATAGGGGCAAAATTGGGCCAGTGTGGCATTTTGGGATCACTGTTTCTTAACATGAGCGCGCACGTCAAACACCGCCGCTCTACTGACACGTCTTCCCTCGCCTCTCTCTGGCGCGTTGCCGCGGTGCGCGACGGCACCCTCACTCCCATCATCAGGACCCCAACCATGATCCACCGCTACGGATGGGGGACCGTGACAGCCTTGCTCGTCGCGCTCCTCGCCCCCGCCACGTTCGCCCCTGCGGCATTGGCCCAGGACACACCGCTCACGGTGAGCGGCCAAGTCACCGACGCCGAGACCGGCGAGACGCTGCCCGGCGCCAACGTCCGCATCGTCGGCACCCAGATCGGGACCACGACCGACGTGAACGGGCGCTACGAGCTCCAGCTCACCCCTGCAGCGAGCCTCCTCGAAGTCACCTTCGTGGGGTACCGTACGCGTGAGGTGAGCATTCCCGAGGCCTCGGGGACCATCACGCTCGACATCCGTCTCCAGGAAGACGTGCTCGGCATCGACGAGGTCGTCGTGAGCGGCCTCGCCTCGTCGGTGAAGCGCTCCAACCTTGCTAACTCCGTCGAGACGATCTCCGCGCGCGAACTCGCCGAGATCTCGACGCCGCAGACGCTCGATGGCGCGATCAGCGGGAAGATTACCGGGGGCGTCATTACTTCGAACACCGGCGCACCCGGCGGTGGCATCGCGGTCAAGCTGCGCGGCATCACGACGATCAACGGCGAGAGCCAGCCGCTCTTCATTGTCGACGGCGTGATCCTCAACAACGACGCGATCTCGAACGGCGTCAACGCTGTCACGGCGGCGGCAGCGGGCGGCAACGCCTCAAGCCAGGACCAGCCCGCCAATCGCATCGCGGACCTGAACCCCGAGGACGTCGAGTCGATTGAGATCCTCAAGGGGCCGTCTGCGGCGGCGATCTATGGGGCGCGTGCCTCCAACGGGGTGGTCATCATCCAGACCAAGCGCGGCAATGCAGGCGGCGGCGTCCAGTTCAGCGTCCGCCAGTCGCTGGGCTTTACCACCATCGTGAACAAGGTGGGCACGCGGCGCTTCACGGAAGAGACGGCCGTCGCACAGTATGGCCCGTCCGCCCCGCGCGATGACGCCACCCCAGCAGAGATCGCCGAGTTCCAGGCTGGGCAGCAGGCTATCCGCGACCTCTTCAACCGGACAGGCGGGTCCTTCATCGACTACGAAGACGAGTTCTACGGCAACGCGGGGCTACTCTCGACGACCTCCCTCTCGGCCTCGGGTGGCAACGACCGCACGCAGTTCTTCGTCTCGGGCCTCATCAAGGACGACGAAGGCATCATCGAGAACACGGGCTACGAAAAGCAGTCGGCACGCGTCAACATCACGCACCGCTTTTCGAGCAAGTTCTCTGCCGACGTGACGGCCAACTACGTCCGCTCGACGGCCCTGCGCGGTCTCACGGGCAACGACAACTCGGGCACGACCTTCGGCGTCTCGCTGACAGCTACGCCGAGCTTCATCGATATCCTACCGAACGAGGACGGCACTTACCCGGACCACCCGTTCAACACCTCCAACCCGTTCCAGGTGCGCGACCTCGCGTCCATCGAGGAGACCACCAACCGCGTGATCGCCTCCGGGCGGGTCACCTACAACGTCTTCCAGCAGAACACGCAGGGGCTCCAGGCTATCCTGGAGGGCGGCGCGGACTTCTTCAACCTTGATCAGGACGCCCGCTTCCCCGAAGAGCTCCAATTCTATGAGGGAGCGGGTCTGCCCGGTCAGAGCATCCAGGGTCGTACCAACAACCTCAACGCCAACATTCGCGGCGCGCTCGTCCACACGCTCTCGCTGCCGGAGCCGAACGTGTTCTTTACCACACAGGCGGGCTTTACCGCGTTCACGCAGGACCAGGACATCGTTACGAGCGTGGGGGCTGGCCTCGTGCCGGACCAGTTCAACGTGGACCTGGCAGCCTCGCTCCAGACCAACCAGCAGCGGCTCGTCCAGGATGACCGGGCGTTCTTCGTCCAAGAGGAAGTGAACTACGCTGATCGAGTCGTGGCTACGCTCGGCTTCCGTGCCGAGCGCTCGTCGCTCAACGGCGACGTGGACGAGATCTACTTCTACCCGAAAGCCTCGCTCGCGGCGAACCTCGCCGAGTTTCCGTTCTGGAACGTCGACTTGCTCGATCAGGTGAAGCTTCGCGCGGCGTTCGGCCAAACGGGCAATACCGCGGCCTTCGGCTCCAAGTTCACCATCTTCAACCCAATCGCGGTTGGCGGTGGCCTGGGCATCATCATCGGTGGTCAGCGCGGTTTCCCCGACGTGGAGCCTGAGCGCGCCACAGAGATCGAAGGGGGCTTCGACGTGTCGGGCTTCGACGGTCGCGCCAATCTCGAGTTCACCGTCTACCGCAAGGTGATCGACGACCTCCTGCTCACCCGCGAGGTCGAGCCGTCCTCGGGCTTCACCCTGGAGACGCTCAACGGCGGACAGCTGACCAACACCGGTTTCGAGATCGGGCTGAGCCTGATCCCAGTCAACACCCGTGCGGTACGCTGGGTGACGCGCACCAACTTCTGGACCAACGAAGCAGAAGTGACGGAGTTGACCGTGCCCTCCTTCCGAGCCCTCGGTGGTGGCTTCGGCAACACCCTTGGCTCGATCCAGATCGAAGAGGGCCAGAGCCCCACGCAGATCATCGGCATCGATGACATCGACGGCGATGGTACCTCGGACGGCGTGTTCGTGCTCGGTGATGCGGCCCCGGATTTCCAGATGTCGTTCCTCAACGATATCACGCTCTACAAAAATCTGCGCCTGACCATCTTCGCGCACTGGAAGAAGGGTGGAGACAACCTCAACCTCTCGGAACTGCTCACGGACCTCGGCGGCACCAGCCCCGACTTTGACGAGAGTGCTGGGGAGCGGCTCTCCCAACTTGGCGTCTCGGCCCGGCAGTTCGTGCAGGACGCATCCTACCTCAAGATCCGCGAGATCGGGCTCTACTACACGATTCCTGACGAGGCCGTTGGGCGCTACTTGCCGCAGGTGCGTGGCCTGAGTGTAGGCGTCTCGGCAAACAACGCGTTCGTCTTCACCCCCTACAAGAGCTACGATCCCGAGGTGAACAACTTTGGCACGCAGCCCGTGGCGACAGGCGTCGAGGTGACTCCGTTCCCCTCGTCCCGGAGCTTCCTCTTCCACATCAGCTTCGGCCTCTAACGCCAGCCCACTATGGAAGGACGCTCCTTGACTCTTGTACCGAACGCCATCGCACTTAAAAACATGAAGATCTTAACCCTACGCGCCGCAGCGCTACTTCTCCTCGTGGGGAGCCTGGCAGGCTGCGACCTCTTCACCGTCGACGACGAGTCGAGCCCCAACGGCCCTGCCCTCGAAGACATTCTCGCTGACCCCTCCATCGAAAACCTCTCGGCCGTCGCCCTCGGCGTCGAAGCTGCCTCGCGGGTTGACCTCGACCTCTACCTCATCGATGTGGGCGTGATCGGCCGGGAGTACTGGCGGACTAGCAACGCAGAGCCCCGCTTCACGGGGGATCTGCTTGGCCGAGGCACGTCGGTGCTGGACGACAATACGTTCTACATAACGCGGCCCTGGAATGCGAGGTATCGGGTCGTTCGCAATGCCAACATTTTGCTCCAGCTCGTGGAGTCCAACGCCGCGCTCGAAAACGCGGTGGACCGCCTCGCCGCTGAGGAGGCCAGCTATGCCCGGGGCTACGCGAAGACCTGGAAAGCCTACCAGTATCTGCTCAACCTCAACCTGACGTTCGAGAACGGTCTTCGGTTCATCGGTGTTAGAGAGGAAGTCGCTGGGCCGGTCGAGAGCTACGATGCCTCGCTCGCGCAGATCGCGGCGTTGCTCGACGAGGGGCTTGGCGATCTGGAGGGAAGCGCGTCCTTCTTCGGCACGACGGTAGACATTACCTACATGAACCGGGCGATTGCCGCCCGAGTAGCAGCCTATCGAGGTGACTTCTCGCAGGTGCTCACACTTCTCGCGGACGCGTTTGACGTGGACGGGATCGGGGCCGCTGACCTTGGGTCGGGTGTGGCCCACCTCTTCTCCACGGGGGGCGGTGACTTGACCAACCCGGTCTTCTTTCCGCCCACTAACGCGGTCGGCGACGCCATCCTAGCCCACCCGAGCTACGCCAACGAGATTGAAGAGGGGGATACGCGCATTGACAAAGTAGAGCAGCGGCTCGGCGACGATGGAGAGCCTACGGTATCCTCGTTCGACGAACTAGCTTCCCAGTTCAGCTTTTTCCGGTACAAGTCCGTCACGGACGGGGTCCCGGTCACGCGCAACGCTGAGCTGGTGCTGCTCCGCGCCGAGGCACGCGCGCAGACCGGCGACCTCGCCGGGGCCATTGCCGACCTCAACACGATCCGAAACGCAGCGGGTCTCGCTGACTACAGCGGAGCTAGCGAGCAGAGCGCGGTCGTTGACGAGATGCTCCGTCAACGGCGCTACGAGCTTTACGGAGAAGGCCATCGCTGGGTGGACACTCGGCGCTACGACCGCCTCAGTACGCTACCGATCGACCGCCAAGAGCGGACCGATAGGGATGGCAACGTCATCGAGGCTGACGACGTGTGGGACCGCTTCCCCATCCCGGCTACGGAGAACGTGGGCAGCTAGGCTCGTTCTGTCCTAGCCTGTCCCTTCAGCCCCATCGTCGCACGCCGGCGGTGGGGCTTTTGCTACCCGCCCCCCTGACCTCACCCGCGCCATGGATCGCCTCGCTACCTATTTCGACCGAACCGACCGTACCGACATCCTGACCGGCGGCGTCCGGATGCTCCCCGTCACCACGCCGCATGGCACCTTCCGCGTGTGGACCAAGCGCGTCGGCAACAACCCGCGCATCAAGGTGCTGCTGCTCCATGGCGGCCCCGGCATGACCCACGAACTCTACGAGGTCTTCGACAGCTTCTTCCCAGCGGCCGGCATCGAGTTCTACTACTACGACCAACTCGGCTCGCACTACAGCGACCAGCCCGACGACGACCGCCTCTGGGAGACGGCGCGCTTCGTCGAGGAGGTGGAGCAGGTCCGCCAGGCGCTCGGGCTGACGCGGGACAACTTCTTCCTCTACGGGCAGTCGTGGGGCGGCCTGCTCGCCCTGGAGTACGCGCTAGCCTACCAGCAGCACCTCAAGGGCCTCATCGTCTCGAACATGATGGCGAGCATCCCGGCCTACAACCGCTACGCCGCCGAGGTGCTCGGGCCGCAACTCCCGCCCGACGTGCTCGCCGAGGTGCGCGCGCTCGAAGACGCCAGTGACTACGAGGACCCGCGCTACGAGGCGCTCCTGATGACGCACTACTATCCCGAGCACGTGCTGCGGATGCCGCCAGAGGACTGGCCCGAGCCGGTCCTGCGCTCGCTCAACCACCTCAACCCGGCCGTCTATGTGCCGATGCAGGGACCGAGCGAGTTCGGCGTCATCGGCAAGCTGGAGTCGTGGGACCGGACGGCCGACCTCGCGCAACTCGCCATCCCGACGCTCACCATCGGCGCCGCGCACGACACGATGGACCCCGAGCACATGGCGTGGATGGCGACGCAGGTGCAGCGCGGGCGCCACCTCCACTGCCCCGACGGCAGCCACCTCGCGCAGTATGACGACATGGAGCGCTACTTCGCGGGGCTCATCGCCTTTCTGACGGACGTAGATGCGGGCGCGTTTGACGCGGAGTGATACGCCTCAACGGTTTATCATGGGGACCACACCGCCCTCGATCGTCCGCCGTGTTTTCCTGCCATGCTCTATGACGCTGAGCGCGACGCCGAGGTCGTGGAGGCCGTAGTCGACATTTTTCAGACGCTCAGCGCAGAGGAGCCTGAGGCGCTGGACCGGCTGTACACCCTCCTCGCGCCGCACTTTGCGGGCCTGGGGAGTGGCCCTGAAGACTTCTACACCGATCCGTCGTCCTTCGTCGAGAGCATCCGCATCGAGCAAGCGCAGATGCCGTATGCGACCACCTACGACGAGGTCTGGGTCGATGTGCGGCGGGTGCGAGACGACCTCGCTATCGTGACCGGGCAGCTGCGCGTGGTCATTCATGCGGAGCCGGAGGAGCACACCATCGAGCCACGCTACACGTTTGTCCTGGAACAACTCGACGGGCGCTGGCGGCTGGCGCACTCGCACTTCTCGGTGGAAGACCCCATCCTCGATCCAGGGGCGACGCTCGCGAGCGCGCTCGAACGGCGCAACCGCGACCTCGAACTGCTCGTCGAGCGGCGGACGGCGGAGTTGAACCAGTCGCTCGCGGACCTAAAGGCGGCGCAGGCGCGGCTCGTGCAGCAGGAGAAGATGGCGTCGCTAGGCATGCTCACGGCGGGCGTCGCGCACGAGATCAAGAACCCGCTCAACTTCGTCACCAACTTCGCAGCGCTCTCACGCGAACTGCTCGACGACCTGGAGGCGGAGGACGACCCCGAAGAGGTCGAGGCGCTGCAGGCCGACCTCCGCGTGCACGCCGAGCGCATCGAGGCGCACGCGCGCCGCGCCGACGGCATCGTCCGGGCGATGCTCGACCACGCGCGCACGGGCGAGAGCGCCCGCCAGCCGGTCGATCTCAACGCGCTCGTGGATCAGCACATCGACCTGGCGTGGCACGGGGCGCGTGCCCGCGACCCAGGCTTTGGCGTCGAGATCGTCCGCGACTTCGATGCGGAGGTGGGAACGGTGGACCTGGCCCCGCAGGAGATCGGGCGCGTGCTGCTCAACCTGCTCGGCAACGCCTTCGACGCGCTCGCAGATACCGACGCGCTCGCCGAGAGGGTAGCGCCCGATGCCCATGCCCGCGTGACGGTGACGACCCAGCGCAGCGCGGGCCGCGTCGAGGTGCGGGTGAGCGACAACGGGCCTGGCGTGTCGGACGGTCTGCACGCGAAGGTGTTCGAGCCGTTCTTTACCACCAAGCCTGCCGGTCAGGGCATCGGGCTGGGGCTGAGCCTGAGCTACGACATCGTGACGCAGGGCCACGGCGGTGCGCTGGACGTAGAGCCGACGCCGGGCGGCGGGGCGACCTTCGTGCTCAAGCTGCCGACCGACGCACTCGACTCGGCAGAAGCGGGGTGAGTGGCGACGTAGCTTTCGGCATGCGCTGGCCCCCCCCTTTGCTCGTTCTTGTCTCGCTGCTTGTCGTGCCGCTGTGCGCCACGGCGCAGCCGTCGGTGCCCGTGGGCGTCGTGTGGGACGTACCCGCCGACTCGACGCAGGCGCTCGACGACCTCGCGGCGATGGCGGAGGCGGGCGTGCGGGTGGTTCGCACCGGCGTGGTCGAGCGGGAGTTCGTGCTGGCCGCGGCGTCCCGTCGGGGTCTCGTGCTCTACCAGGACCTCCCGATCCGCACGCTGCCTGCGGTGCGGTTGCGCGACACCCTCGCCTTTGCAGAACGCACCCTCGCCGATGCGCTTGCTCGGAGCGCGGCGCACCCGTCGGCGCGGCACTTCGGGCTCGCCACCAGCAGCGACACAAGCGACCCGGCCGCGTGCGTCTACTTCGCGCGGCTCCAACGCCTCGTGCGTGAGACTGGGCCACCCGGCGCGACGACCTACTACGTCTCGCGCTTCGTCGAGGACGATGTGTGCGCCGACGAGGTGGACGCGGTCCTCTTCGACGTCTTGGACGCCGACCCCGCCGCGTTGATGGGGCGCTGGCGAGCCCGGTCGGACGTGCCGGTCGGACTGGCTGCCGGGGCTGCGGTGCGTCCGGGGCGCGACGGCGGTCATGCCGTGCCCGCCTCCGCTGAGGCGCAGGCGCGCGAGCTCGAAACCCACCTCCGCGCCGCGCTCGATGCCGCGCCGTGGGTGCTGCTCGCCTACCGCTGGCGCGACTCTGGGCAGGAGGGAGCGCTCCTCGCCACCAGCGTCAGCGCGACCGAATACGGCCTGCACGACGGCGACGGTCAGCCGCGCCCGGCCCTGGACGTGGCACGCGGTCTCTTCACGGGGCAGCAGACGCTCTTCGCCATCGATGCGGGCGTGACCCCGGCTGGACAGCGTCCCTCGCTCCTCGTGATGGTCGGCTGGCTGCTCGTATTGGCGCTCGCCTACCTCTACTGGCTTACGCCGACCTTCCAGGTGCTCGCCACGGAGCACGTCGCCCGCCCGTCGATGTACCAGGATGCCGTCCGCCGCTCGCGCGGCGTCGAGGGCTGGCCGACGGCGGCGATGGCGGGCGTGCTCGCGCTCGGCGTCGGCGTGATCTGGGCGATCGCGCTGCGGACGCTCGGCCAGACCGACGTGCTTGGGCTGCTCGTGGCTGGGCTGCCGCCTAACGTGCTGCGCGGGCTCAACACGCTGCTCCAGCAGTCGATGCTGCTCGTGATCGTCCTGGCGAGCCTCTACGCGCTAGCGCAGCTGTTCAACGTCGTGCTGATGGCCGTACTTGCCCGCGCCAACCGGCTGCTGCCCGCGCAGGCCCTCACGCTGACGGTGTGGGCACGTTGGCCCGTGCTGGTGCTGCTCTTCGCGGCGATGGTGCTTGCATCGCAGCCGCCCAGCCTGAGCCTGGCCGTGTGGGCGCTCGGGCTGCTCGGGCTGTGGGCCGTGGCGGAGCTCGTCGGGCAGCTCCGCGCGCTGGTCGACCTCGGTGGGGTAGCACGGGTGTCGCTTGGACGCGCACTTGGCCTCGGGTTCGCCGTGCCGTTTGCGTTGGGCATCCTCACGCTTGGCTTCATCGCCGCCGCCACGCGCCCAGAGTTGCGCTTCCTCTGGCACCTCGTCACACGGAGCTGAGCGCGGCGTCTGATGCCCATCCACAAACGCCGGGGCGGCGTCTCAACGGATCCTCGGTGCGTAGCTTGTCGCCGCTGCCCGTCCGTTGGTTCACCGCCCTGTCGCTTTCTATGGATCGCCCTACTTCGACGGACCTCACACTGTCCCCAGGGGACCGCGTCAAGGCGCACCTCATGGACGCGGACGACCTCGACCGCACGCTCAACCGCCTCGCGCGGCAGATCGTGGAGCACCTCGACGACGACGCAGAGCCGGGCGACCGCCTCGCGCTCGTGGGCATGCAGACGCGCGGCGTCTTCCTCGCTGCGCGCCTCCGCGCCAAGATCGAGGCCTTCGAGGGGCTCACGCTGCCCTTCGGCAAGCTCGACGCGACGCTCTACCGCGACGACTTCCGCCGCCGTCTCCGCCAGCCGGTCGTCCAGCCGACGGATATCCCGTTCGACGTCTACGACCGCCGCCTCGTCCTCGTGGACGATGTCGTCTACACGGGCCGCACCACGCGCGCCGCGCTCGACGCGCTGATGGACCTCGGGCGGCCTGCCTCGGTGCGCGTGCTCTGCATGATCGACCGCGGCCTGCGCGAGCTGCCCATCCGCCCCGACTTCGTGGGCCGCACCGTCCCGACGACCCCCGGCGAGGAGGTCCGCGTCCGCCTCACCGAGACCGACGGCGTGGACGGCGTGTGGCTCGTCGAACGAACGAAGATTGACGATTGACGATTATCGATTGGCTATGCCCAACCCGTCTGCTTCTCCAATCGGAAATCCGATATCGGAAATCCAACATCTCCAGCATCGCCACCTGCTCGGGCTGGAGACCTACTCCGCCGCCGAGATCCGGCTCCTGCTCCGCACCGCGCGCGAGTTCCGCAGCGTCCTCGACCGCCCGATCAAGCGCGTGCCGAGCCTGCGCGGCGTGACGGTCGTGAACCTCTTCTTCGAGCCGTCGACGCGCACGCGGATCTCCTTTGAGCTCGCCGAGAAGCGGCTCTCGGCCGACACGGTCAACTTCTCGGCGTCGGGCTCGTCCGTGTCGAAGGGCGAGACCCTCAAGGACACCGCGCGCAACATCGAGGCGATGAAGATCGACCTCGTCGTGATCCGGCATAAGTCGGCCGGCGCGCCGCATTTCCTCACCCGCTGCATCGACTCGGCCGTGGTGAACGCGGGCGACGGCGCGCACGAGCACCCCACGCAGGCCCTCCTCGACGCCTACACCATCGCCGATCTCGACCTCCCCAAGTTCCTCGACGCCGACGGGACCAACCGCCTCGCGCGCGGCGACTTCTCGGGCCTGCGCGTCTCGATCCTCGGCGACGTGGCGCACAGCCGCGTGGCGCGCTCGAACGCCTACGCGCTCACCAAGCTTGGGGCCGAGGTCACGTTCTGCGGCCCACGCACGATGCTGCCCGTCGAGGCGGAGACGCTCGGCGTCCGCGTCACCGACCGCCTTGACGAGGCGCTCGACGGCTGCGACGTGGCGATGGCGCTCCGCATCCAGCTCGAACGGCAGGCGGGCGGGCTGTTCCCGAGCCTCCGCGAGTACCACGCGCGCTACGGCATCGGCCTCCACCACCTCGATCGGCACCCCGACCTCGTCGTGATGCACCCCGGCCCGGTGAACCGCGGCGTCGAACTCGCGACGGAGGTCGTCGACCACGAGCGCGCCGTCATCCTCGACCAGGTCACGAACGGTGTCGCCGTGCGCATGGCGGTGCTGTTTCTACTGGCGCCAGGTGCCCGTGAGTGATGGAGGCAGCGCTTATCTGGAACGGCTTCTGGATCGTTGCAACGGCTGCATCGTGCCTCTGCGCGAATTGGCTGCGCTCACCGTATTTGCAGTGGGCATGTCTCAGCCTTACAGGACTGGCGAGCGCGGCGTGGGTGCTCCGTGCATGCGGGTGGAGCTTCGCGGGCACAGCGGTCGACCTGGCGGCTCTTCCGGTACTTTGGTTTATCTCTGTGGCAGCCCTGTCAGCGGGGGTGCACTGGCTTTGGGGCGGAATTGAGCAGGTTGGACTTCTCGCACTCGGTGCGCTTGTACTTCTGGGGCTGGTCTCGCTACCCGTTGGTTTCCTGTTGACACTCGCTCCCCACGCAGAGACCGTGTTCGCTGAGGAGTCGATTGACGAGGTGTTTCGCTATCGCATTTCAACCTCAGGGTGGGCGTTTACGAACGAGTACTCGCATGCCAGAGTGCTCTACAGACCACCTTGGCTTCCATTTGCCGAGCGCAGTCTGGCTCACGAAGTGAGAGATGCTTATCAGGTTGACTTTGAGACGGCTGTCATAGTCACGAGGCCAGAATCTCGGATACTGGTTTTCAACACAGACGACCAGTCCGTCACAATCGTGTACTAACCACGTGGAGTACTCACAACGTTCTTCTATGCTGACTGTCGGCTGGCGCGAGTGGGTGGCGCTGCCGGACCTGGGGCTGCTCGGGGTCGAGGCGAAGGTGGACACCGGGGCCGAGTTTGCGGTGCTGCATGCGTTTGACCTGGAGCGCTTCACCGATGCCGGAGCGCCGTGGGTGCGCTTCAACGTGCACCCGCTGCGGGCGAACGAGCGCGTGGTCGTCGCATGCGAAGCGGCCGTGGTTGACGAGCACGCGGTCACGTCGTCCAACGGGCAGAGCGAGACGCGCCTCGCTATCGAGACGACGCTGAGATTGGGTCCGCAGGTGGATGCGCCGTCGTGGCCCATCCTTGTCACGCTCACCGACCGTCGCACGATGCGCTTCCGGATGCTCGTCGGCCGTGCATCGCTCGAAAGCCGCGTGCTCGTAGACCCCGCTGCGTCGTTCCTCCAGGGTCGCGTGCCGGACGCGCAGGCGCTCTATGGCTGAGGCGAATCGGTGATCCGGGGAGACGAAGAGCCGGGTAGATCCAACCTGCGGGGTTGACGCGTCGCTACGTGGCCCGCACCTTTTCGCACTTCGCACTTCGCACTTCGCACTTCGCACTTCGCACTTCGCACTTCGCACGTCCCGCCATGTCCGCTGCGCTCGCCGACTTCCTCGAACTCCTCGACCTCGAACCCATCGAGGTGAACATCTTCCGGGGGCAGAACCGCTTCCTTGGCTGGAACCGTGTCTTCGGCGGGCAGGTGCTCGCGCAGGCGCTCGTGGCCGCCAGCCGCACCGTGCCCGAGGACCGGCCGTGCCACTCGCTGCACGCCTACTTCATCCTGGCCGGCGACGTGAAGGCGCCCATCGTGTATGAGGTGGACCGCATCCGCGACGGTGGCTCGTTCACGACGCGGCGCGTGGTGGCCATCCAGCACGGGCGGCCCATCTTCAACATGTCGGCGTCGTTCCAGCGCGTCGAGGACGGCATCGAGCACCAGGACACGGTGCCGGACGTGCCCGGCCCCGACGGCCTCCCGACGGAGCTCGAACTGCTCACTAGGCGGGCGGATCGTCTTCCGGCGTCGGTGCGCGATGTCTACCTCCAGCCGCGCCCGTTCGAGTTCCGGCCGGTCAACTACCACGAGCCATTCGCGCCCGAGGCGAGCCCGCCGGTCCACGACATCTGGTTTCGCACGACGGGCACGGTCACCGACGCGGAGGGTCCCGAGGCATTGCTCGCGCAGCAGGCTGTCCTGGCCTACGTCTCCGACCACAACCTGCTCGGGTCGGCGATCCGTCCGCACGCGCTGACGTTCTTCGACCCCAACCTCCAGGCGGCCAGCCTCGACCACGCGCTCTGGTTCCACCGCCCATTCCGTGTCGACGAGTGGCTCTTGTACCACGTCGAAAGTCCGTCGGCGGCAGGCGCGCGGGGCCTCGCGCTCGGCCAGATCTACACGCAGGACGGGCGACTCGTAGCGTCGGTGGCGCAGGAGGGGCTGCTGCGGCAGCGTCCTGGCAAGAATGTGCGCGTCGGCGTGAAGTGATCGGGGGTGACAGCACAAGTGGCACCGGCACGATCGACGTTGCACGTAGGGAACGGTGCGTCCGCACCGGCGTCCGATAACCGTTATCCGACATTGAGAACTTGCTCCTCTTGGTTCCCCCTGCCTACCGTGTTGCATCTGTTGTCATCCTGAACTCGATTCAGGATCTCTAACGACTGCGGGGTTTCGTTGCTTCGCGGAGATGCTGAACCAAGTTCAGCATGACAAGACGGTACGTGTGTAGCCTGATTTGATGTTGCTCACTTCGCTCTGCTCCCATGCCCGACTCCCCAGACGCCCGCATCGGTAGCGCCGCTCCCATCGGCGGCTCAACGGGGCTCCCCGGCCTTGCGCTTTCCCTCGGCGACCTCGAGGCGCGCCTCGACGGCTTTGTAACGGAATACCTCGCGGGCAAGAGCAAGGAGACCATCGGCACGTACCGCCGCTCGCTCAACGAATTCGAGCGCTATTTCGCGGTCCTCCAGCAGCGCCCGGTTATGGAGCGCTTCCGCTTCCGCACGGCCGACGTGGAGGGCTACAAGACCTACCTGATGAAAGAGCGCGGCCTGAGCCAGGTTAGCGTCTCCACCTACCTCACGGCGCTGAGGCGGCTCTGCCAGTACCTCGTCGAGCGCGGCGAACTTGCCGAGAACCCGGCGAAGGCGGTCAAGGGCAACCGCCGCCCCACGGACCACTCGCGCAAGGTGCTCACCGTCGAGCAGGTGCGCCACCTCCTCGACCACGTCGAGACGGACACCACCATCGGCAAGCGCGACCACACGATCATGATGCTGATGCTCTACGCGGGCCTCGCCGAGATTGAGATCGTGCGCGCCGACCTCGAAGACCTGGAGCAGACGCTCATGGGCTGGACCCTCCGCGTGCAAGGCAAAGGTCACACCGAGAAAGACCAGGAAGTCCCCATCGACCCGCCCGTGATGGACGCGATCCGCCTCTACCTAGACGCGCGCGGGCGTATCCGCCCTGCCGACCCGCTCTTCGTCAGCCACGGTCACCGCTCCGACGGCGAGCGCCTCAACACGCGCTCGATCCGTAGCCGCATCAATCAGCACCTCAAGGCCGCCGACCTCAAGAAGCCCGGCATCACGCCGCACTCGCTCACGCACACCGCCGCGCTCATCTGGCTCAACGACGGCATGAGCGTCCACGAGGTCAAGCAGCGCATGCGCCACGGTACGCTGGACACGACGATGATCTACTTCAAGAAGCAGGGGCTCCTCACGCGGGAGCAGGACGACGTCTAGCCGATGCCCAAGCTCTGCCCGCACCTCATCCTCGAAGGCACACGGCTGACGCACAAGACGGACCTCGCCTTCGCACTCAACCGGCACCCGCGCGTGGTCGGGCCGCGCAAGTACGAATACCACTCGCCGCTCGTCTCGGGCGAATGGTGCGCGTTCACCAACGACCCGTGGGGGCGCGGGCTCGTCAACTTCGCACCCGAGGAGGAGGCCTTGGCGATGGAGACCTACCGCACGTGGGTCCACCTCTTCGAACTCCAGCGGTTCTACTCGTGGATCATCGACCGCTTTCATCTCTCGACGCAACTCGTCCAACGCCAACTCCACGGCGCGCACTACGGCTTCGGCTGGCTGGAAGACCGGCTGCGTCCGCTCAACTTCCGCATCATCCTCTGCACGCGGTACCCCGACTCGTTCGAGGCGGCCCGGGCGGAGCGGCTGAAGGTGTCTGGCAACCCGTCGCAGTACGACGACCTCGCGCCGTTCATCCGCGACCAAGAGGTGCTGCGGAGACTCGCGGCCGCCTCCTCGCTCCCCGTGTTTGAGGTCGATGTCTCCGACGGTGACGTGCCCCGTGCCGCCGATGCCGTCGCTGATTGGCTCGCGTCCACAGGCGGGCTGACCATGCCCGACGTACCGCACTCGCTAGCACCAGCCGATGTGACGCTATGACCATTCTCCTCGCCGGTGCGTCCGGCCTCGTCGGTCGGCATGCGCTCGACATGCTCCTCGGCACGCCCGAGTACACCCGCATTCTCGTCCCGACGCGCCGCGACCTGGCGGGCTCGGACCGGCTCGGCCTCCTCGTCCAGCACCCGAACGTACGGCAGGTGCTCGTCGATTTTGCAAAGCTGGAGGACCGTGCCGTCGACCTCCGCGCGGACCATGTGCTCTGCGCGCTCGGCACGACAATCAAGCAGGCCGGTTCACAGGCGCGCTTCCTAGAAATCGACCGCGATATGCCCGTTTCGCTCGCGCGGGTGACGAAAGTCGCGGGCGCAACGCGCTTCGCCTACGTGAGTTCGCTCGGGGCCGACGAGGACGCGCGCACGTTCTACCTCCGGTCCAAGGGCGAGACGGAGGCGCTGCTGCGCAACGTCGGCTTCGAGAGCGTGACGCTGCTGCGCCCGTCGCTGCTGCTCGGCGGCCGCGGCGAGTTTCGGCTGGGCGAGCGCATCGGGCAGGGCCTCGGCGCGCTCGTGCGTCCGCTGTTGCCCGCACGCGTCAAGCCCGTCCACGCCGCGACGGTGGCCGCCGCGCTCATCCAGGCCGTACGCCAGGACCACGTCGGCACGCGCGTCGCGGAGGGCCGTACGCTGTTCGACCTCGCCGAAGGCTGGCGGCGCGAAGTGCGAGACTGAGCAGCAGTCGGGTGCGCAACGCAAGGCTGCTAGCCTTGCCTCGCGGTACCGGCCTGCATGCACGTCCACACGTTCATACCTACACACGTTCACACGTCTACTGGGCGCGGAGCACGCGCGCCGGGTCAGCGGAGGCGGCGCGGTAGGTGCGCACGCCCACCGTCACCAGCGCCAGCGTCAGCGAGGCGGCCAGCCCGAGCGCGAACAGCCCAGGGCCGAGGTCGATGCGGTAGGCAAAGTCTTCGAGCCAGGCGCGCAGCATGACGAACGCGAGGGGCGACGCCACCGCGAAGCCGAGGAGCACCAGCACCACGAACTCGCGGGCGAACCGGGCCACGATGTGCCCCGTGCTCGCGCCGAGCACCTTGCGCACGCCGACCTCCTTGGCGCGCCGCGCCGTCGTGTAGCTCACGAGCCCGAAGAGCCCGATGCAGCCAATCAGGATGGCGACGAGCGCGAACGCGTTGATGATGCGCTGGAAGGACTCCTCGCCCTGGTAGAAGTTGGCGATGTTGTCGTCGAGGAACCCGTAGTCGTAGACGAACGCCGGGAACGTGTCAGTCCAGGCGGCTTCGAGCACGTCCAGGGCCTCGGTGCGTTGGTTCATCTGGATGCGCGCCGCGCCCACGTAGGCGTAGTCCGGAGCCACCACGAGGACCGTCGGGTCGATCTCCTGGTGGAGCGAGTTGGTGTTGAAGTCACGGACGACGCCCGTCACCACGCCCTCCCAGTTCCACATGTCGATCGGCGTGTCGAGCGCGTCGGCGGGGTTCTCGTAGCCCATCAGCTCGGCCAGCGCCTCGTTGATGATGAAGCTGCTGCTGTCGCCCCGGACGAAGTCGCGGCCCGCCACGAGGGGCATACGGTAGGTCCGGAGGTAGTCCTCCTCGACAAGCTTGATCTGCGCGTTGTTCTCGATGCGCGTGGTGTCCTTCTCGTAGTGGAAGTTGCCCGCCCAGGTGCTGCCGGAGGTCGCGCCGGAGTTCGAGAACGTGACCTCGTCGATGGCGCTGTGCGCTTCGAGGCGCGTAGCCAGCGTGGCGAGGTCGACTGTGTTGTCAGGGATCTCGAACTCGACGACCGCGCTCGTGTCGTAGCCCAGCGGGGCGGAGCGGAGGTACTGCGTCTGGTAGACCGCCGCGAGCGTGCCGATGATGAGCACCTGCGAGATGGCGAACTGCACCACCACGAGGCCGCGCCGCACCGAGAGGAAGCCCCCCGGCGCGCTGACCTGCCCCTTGACCACCTCGCTCGCGCGCAGGCGGCTCATCAGCCACGCCGGATACAGGCCCGAGGCGAGCGTGAGGAGTAGCCCGGCACCCAGCACGAACGCCAAGAGGAGCGGGTCGGTGAACGGGTTGACGGCGAAGCTCTCGCCGAAAAAGTCGCTGATGAGGAGGCGGACGGGGTTGGCGAGCAGCAGCGCCACGACCAGCGCGATGGCCGTCAAGAGCGCGGTCTCGGTCATGAAGTAGCCCCGGATCTCGCGCGGCGTGCCGCCGAGCGCCTTGCGGACGCCCACTTCCTTCGCCCGCCGGAAAACGAGTGTCGTGTTGAGGTTAACGAAGTTGATGCATGCCGTGAGCAGCAGCAAGAGGCCGATCAGCCCGAGCGTGTACATCTCCCCGGGCGTGGTGATGCCGCCATTCTCGCTGCCGAAGCGGTCGTCGAAGTGCATCGCCGTGAGCGGCTGCAGGAAGTAGGTCAACTCACCGGAGTCGTCCTCGTCGTAGTGCCGCCCAACGAAGTCGACGAGCTTGGCGTTCACGGTCTCGGGATCGACGCCCTCAGGGAGCCGCACGTACGTCTGGACGCCCGACGAGACGCTGCCCCAGTTGTCGTTGATGCGCGTGTGCTCCTCGCCGAGGTTGGCCGAGACGAGCGCGTGCATGGGCAGCGAGTTCGTCTCGATGGGGTCGGTCACGACACCCGTCACCGTCAGTTCGAAGTCGTTGTCGAAGGTGACGACCCGCCCGATCACATCGGTCGGCACGGCGTCGTCGCCGAAATACTTCGCCGTGAGTGTCTCCGAGAGCACGATCGTGTACGGCCCGTCGAGGGCGGTCGCCCGGTCGCCCGCGAGCCAGTCGTAGTCGAAGAGCTCGAAGAAGCCCGGCTCCACGATGGCTACGGTCCCCCGCTCTCGAAAGCGGGCCACCTCCCCGTCCTCCTGCTCGACGGCAATCACGGGCCGCCCGAAGTTGCGGTCGATGAGGACCACGAGGTCGGCCTCGGGCATCTCCTCGCGGAACGTCGCGGCGAACGGATAGGCGATGCCGCGCTGATGACTCGTGTTGCCGAACTCGGTGCTCTCGTGGACGACGCGGAAGGTCTGCTCGGCGTTCGGGTGGTGCTGGTCGAAGCTGGCCTCGTAGCGAAGCTTCTGGAAGATGAGCGTCGCGCAGAGCAGCCCGAGCGTGAGGCCGAGCAGGTTGACCAGCGTGTGCGTCTTGGTGCGGCGGAAGGCGCGGAGGCTGGTCTTGAGGTAGTGCGAGAGCATAGCGCGGCGAGACGACGGGAAGCGACAGCAGGACGACGAGCGACGGACGAGAACCGCCCTACGGGACGCCTGGCCTGGAAGTTGCCCCTACGTTTTGGCCTTGACGACGTGCGTTTCGCCCTGCTAGGCGACAGCATGGGTGTATGTTGCCCACCGCACACGTCGCGCCCTCTCGCGTTCCTCACCCGCGTTTCCCGATGCTCTTCCGACGTCTGCTCTGCTGTGCTGTGCCGCTCCTCTTCTGCATGCTAGTCGCGGCGCCCGTGCTCGCGCAGCCCTGGTCGTCCCCACTCGCCGCGCCCGACGCCGACGGGCGTCTGACCTACGCGCCGGACCCCGACGGCTTCCTCCTGCCCGACTTCAGCCACGCAGGCTACCGCGGCGGCCTCGTCCCGCTGCCCGACGTGCCGACCGTCGTGACCGTAGCACCAGGGCCGGGCGACGACACCGCGCGCATCCAGGCAGCGATGGACGAGGCCGGGGCGCGGCCTCTGAATGGAGAGGGCTTCCGGGGCGCGGTGGAACTGGCGGCCGGCACCTACGACATCGCCGGGCAGCTCTGGCTCCAGCATAGCGGTGTGGTGCTTCGCGGCGCAGGCAGCGGCGACGACCCCGCGGCGGCCTCCATCCTGCGCGTCACCGGCAACGAGCCCGCGCAGCGCATCTTCCTCCGTGTGGGCGCGCGGCGCAACACGCTCTGGGGCGGCGAGGTAAGCGGCTCCCGCACGGCCGTCACGTCCGAGCGCATCCCCGCCGGGGCGCGCAGCTTCACCGTCGCCGACGCCTCGGCGCTCTCGGTGGGCGATAACCTGATCCTCGTCCACCCGAGCACGCAGACCTGGCTCGACGCCATCGACGGCGGCGGGGTGGACCTCGATCCAGCCTGGACGCCCGGCGACGACGACATCGTCTTCAACCGCGTCGTCACGGCCCTCGACGGCAACCGCGTGACGGTGGACGTGCCGGTGTTCTACACGCTCGACCGCCGCCGCAGCGAGTCGTACGTCTACGTGCACAACCGCAACAACCTCGTGACGCAGGTCGGCGTCGAGCACCTCCGCATCGACATCCAGCCGGGCGACGCCATCGAGGACCACGCGTGGATCGGGGTCAACCTCG
Source organism: Bacteroidota bacterium (assembly GCA_039821555.1). Lineage (NCBI taxonomy): Bacteria > Pseudomonadati > Bacteroidota > Bacteroidota bacterium. The sequence goes on along the minus strand of JBCBNX010000002.1, from coordinate 145,894 downwards.
TGACAGTCGAGGACGCCTGGGTGCGCGACGTAGCGGTGAAGGGCTACGGCGGCTCAGCGATCCGGACGCGGACGACCACGCGCGCGACGATCACTGACAGCCAGGCGCTCGACCCGCTCGCGCAGATCGCGGGCGAGCGGATGTATGGCTTCAACCTCGACGTAGCCTCGCAGCACGTCCTCGTGCGCGACAACTACGCCAGCAACGGGCGGCACCACTACGCCACCGTCGGCGGCGCGCTCACCTCCGGCAACGTCTTCCTCGACAACCGCTCCGAGGGCGCGCTCTTCGCCAGCGAGCCGCACCGCCGCTGGAGCATGGGCATCCTCTACGACAACCACCGCGAGCTTTCCGCGCCGATCATCGACAGCCGCCTCCTCTGGATCGGCAACCGCGGCGATTTCGGCGAGGCGCATGGCTGGTCGGCGGCGCACTCGGTCGCGTGGAACGTGGACCTCGGCGCGGGCTGGCTGCTCTGCCAGCAGCCGCCGACGGCGCAGAACTACAGCATCGGCACGCGCGCCGCGTTCGTGATCCACGACGGCCCGTCGGTGCCCTATGCCGGAGCCGCGTGCTATGAGGAGGGCACCAACCGCGCCGGAACGCTGGAGCCCCGCTCGCTCTACCTCGCCCAACTCGACGACCGCCGCCGCGCCGTTAGTACCGAGGCCGCGCCGGAAACGGCGAACCTTGCCGTCGAGGTGTTTCCGAATCCGGTTGCCCAGGTCGCCACGGTGCGTCTCACGGTGCCTACCGTAGCGGAGACACGGGTGAGCGTCTACGACGTGCTCGGCCGTCGCGTGGCGACGTTGCACGACGGTTCGCTTGCTGTGGGGACGCATGCGTTGTCGTGGACGCCGAACCGCGCCAGCGCGGGCGTCTACGTGCTCGTCGCCGAGGTGGACGGCCAGCGCACGACGCAGCGGCTTTCGGTGGTGCGATGAGGATTGAAGCTAGGTCGGCTCCCCCCGTTTTTGGTGACGGTCGCTGCGCTCCCCCATCACCAAAAACTGTCCCCCTCGACTTCGAGGGGGACAGTCCGAGGAGCGGAGCGCGCAGCGCGGAGACGACGCAGGACAGGGGGTGCGGATGAGCGCGGTCCCCAACCCCGAAGTCCGAGGTCGCTTTGCCCCCTCGCCGACCGGCTTGCTGCACGTCGGCAGCGCGCGGACGGCGCTCGTGGCGTGGCTCTCGGCGCGGAGCCAGGGGGGGGCGTTCGTGTGGCGCCTCGAAGACCTCGACGGGCCGCGGGTGGTGCCGGGTATCGCGGCCGAACAGATGCGCGACCTCGCCTGGCTGGGCCTCGACTGGGACGAGGGTCCCGCGCTTGCCACGGCCGATGGCATGGGCTTCGCAGCCAAGGGCGATGCCGGCCCCTACGCGCAGTCTGATCGCTTTGACCGCTACGAGGCCGCCCTCGACCGCCTCGCTGCCGCGGGAAGCCTCTTCCCGTGCGACCGCTCGCGCAAGGACCTCCTCCAACTCGCCTCCGCGCCGCACGCCGGAGTGGGGATGCCCGCCTACCCGAAGGTGCTGCGCCCGGCTGACCTCGCGCCGGACTGGTACGCTCGCTACCGCTCCGACCCGCCGACCCCGCGCGACGTGGCCTCGGCGCTCCGCTTCCGCGTGGACGACGCGCCCGTCCCGTTTCACGACCGCGTCCAGGGACCGCTCACGCAGGACGTAGCGGCCGAGACGGGCGACTTCGTGCTCAAGCGCCGGGACGGCATCTACGCCTACCAACTGGCCGTCGTGGTGGACGATATCGCGATGGGCGTCACGGAGGTCGTGCGCGGCGCCGATCTGCTCGACTCGACGGGGCGGCAGATCCAACTCGTCCGGGCACTCGGCGGCACGGTACCGACCTACGCCCACGCCCCCATCGTGGTGAACGCAGACGGCGGGAAGCTCTCCAAGCGCGACGAGGCGCTCACGCTGGCGAGCCTCCGCGGCGCGGGTGTCGACTCAGAGCGCCTCGTCGGGGCGCTGGCGCAGTCGCTGGGGCTGGCGGAGACGGACGCGCCGCTCACGCCGAGGGCATTGGTGGATGGCTTCGCATGGACACGAATACGTCGGGACGACTGGCGGCTCCCCGAGGCGTTCTCGGCCCGACTGGGTGCCTGAGAAAGGGCCCCGTGCGGCAGGGTAGAGCACCGGGCGACATAGTGTTTACCCCGATAGTGGACTTTGGTCCGAGGTATCGTTACCCTCGGACTCCGCACACCCGCTTCATACCCGCGGGACTCCTTCGTCATGGCGTACACGCGCTGCGCTCCCTCCTCCTTCCATCTAGGTAGCTCTATGCCCCATCGTCTGTGTGTCCTCGCCGTGCTGGCGCTCCTGCTCGGCACGCTGACACCGCCTCTCCATGCGCAAGCTCCGCGTGTCAGCGCTGCGCAACTCCAACAGGTCGTGCCCGAGTTCGACCGCCTCGCCGCCATCGCCCAGGAGCGCGGTGTCGTCCCGGTGCTCGTGCGGCTCGACGTCGCGTTTCTTCCCGAAGGCCGCCTGCTCGATGCCGACGTCCGGCGTCAGCGTGCCCGCCTCGCCGAGCGGCGCGACCAGGTGCTCCGCACCCTCGCCGCCAACGGGGTGGCCGTCGAGCGTGTGACGCGCTTCGAGACGGTTCCGGTAGTCGCACTGAGCGTCACCGACGTGGGCCTCCGCTTCCTCGCTGCGAGTCCGCTCGTCCGCTTTGTCGAGGAAGACGAGGTAGTCCGCCTCAACCTCGCCGAGAGCACCCAAATCGTCGGCGCGACGGCCGCGTGGTCCTCGGGCTACCGCGGGGCCGGCCAGGCCGTTGCCGTGCTCGACACGGGCGTCGATGGCACCCACCCCTTCCTCCAGGGCAAGGTCGTCGCCGAGGCATGCTACTCGGCGAGCGCAGGCGGCACCTCGGTCTGTCCCAACGGCCAGCGGTCGCAGACCGGCCCCGGTGCAGGCGACCACTGTCCCCGCGGTACTTCTGGCTGTGATCACGGCACGCACGTCGCCGGGATCGCGGCGGGGCGCGGCTCCAGCTTCTCCGGCGTCGCGCCGGACGCCGACGTCATTGCGGTGCAGGTCTTCACCCAGTTCGAGGGCTTCTCCTCGTGCTTCCCCAGCCCCTCGCCGTGCGTGGGCGCCTACACCTCGGACATCATCAGCGGCCTCGAGTTCGTCTACGCGCAGCGCACCGAGCGTAACGTGGCCGCGGCCAACATGAGCCTCGGCGGCGGGACCAGCACCGTCCCCTGCGACAGCGACCCGACCAAGCCCATCATCGACAACCTGCGCAGCGCGGGCATCGCCACGGTGATCTCCTCAGGCAACGGCGGCAACAGCAACGGCATCGGCGCGCCCGGCTGCATCTCGACGGCCATCACGGTCGGCTCGACCGACGACGGCTCGCTGGGCACGGGAACCGACGTGGTGTCCAGCTTCTCCAACAGCGACACCTTCCTCGACCTGCTCGCGCCGGGCCGCTGGATCGAATCGTCGATCCCGGACGGCGGCTACTCGAACTACTCGGGCACCTCGATGTCGGCGCCGCACGTGGCGGGTGCCTGGGCCCTGCTGAAGGGCAAGAAGCCCGACGCCACCGTCGACGAGGTCTTCAACGCGCTTGCCAACACGGGCGTGCCGATCCGCGACAGCCGCAACGGGCTCACGAAGCCGCGCATCCAGGTGGACGCCGCCCTCGACGCCCTCGATGGCGGTGGCCCGCCGGTCGACACCGCCGCGCCGGTCATCGCTGGCTCCACGACGGGGACGGCCTTCAACGGCACGGTCGCCGACAACGGCGCGGCCGATTCGGGCGTCGCCTCGGTGTCGCTCGAACCGGGCTCCGTCAACGTCGCGCTGACCGTCGATCCGTTCTCCTCGGGCGACGCCACCGTCGGCTTCGCACTCGCGCTCATCGACCCAACGCTCGACGGCAACGGCACCGTCGCCGCGACCGACGTGGCGGGCAACGGCTCGGATCGGGCTATCAGCCTGACGGGGACCGGCAGCGGTGGGGGCGACGACACGACCCCGCCTGCGCTCTCCGGCTCGATCCGTGGCTCGCAGTACGAGGGCTCGGCCTCCGACTCCGGGTCGGGCATCGCCGCCATCGAGCTCTCCGAGGCGACCAACCTCGACCTCGACGTGGACGGCTTCGCCTCGGGCGCAGGCAGCGTGGACTTCACGGTCACGCTTCAGGATCGCGGCCAGCAAGGCAAGGGCTATGTCGTCGCGACCGACGTGGCGGGCAACACCGCCGACCTCTGGGTCTGCTCCGACGGCTGCGACCCGCCCGGTACCGGCGGCGGCGACGACACCACGCCCCCGAGCGTCACCGGCTCCATCCGCGGCAACCGCTTCGACGGCACCGCCTCCGACTCCGGCTCCGGCATCGCCTCGGTCGTGCTCGGCAGCGACGCCGTCAACCTCGTCCTCGACGTGGACAACTTCTCCCCAGGCGCTTCAAGCGTCGGCTTCGATGTGCGGCTCTCGAACCGCAGCCAGCCGGGCTCGGGCACGGTCATCGCGACCGACGTGGAGGGCAACGAGGGCACACTCTTCATCGACTCGGAGAACAGCGCGCAGTTCGCCCCGTCGGCGAGCAGCGCGGCGCTCCCGGAGGCGGTGGTGCTGGCGGGCAGCTACCCGAACCCGTTCGGGACCACGACGACGGTGCGCTACGGGGTGCCGATGGCGATGCCGGTGCAGCTTGCCGTCTACGACGTGACGGGCCGCGAAGTGGCGCGGTTGGTGGACGGCGTCGTGGAGGCGGGGTACCACGTGGCGACGTTCGAGGCGAGCGGTCTGCCGAGCGGGGTGTACGTGGTGCGTTTGAGCGCCGACGGGCGTGCGGAGACACGCCGGGTGGTGCTCGCGCACTAGCTCAAGACTCCCCGCTCAATCCTTAGGTTCAATTCCTGAGGTTCAATTCCTGCGCCCCGTTCGGCTTCGGCTGGACGGGGCGTTTCATTGGATGACTCCGGCTAATGGGAGGTCTCTTCAGAGGATGTTGGGGTCCTCCCAGACTATTCAAGCGGAGTCCTAAATCCGTCTCCAGACTCACACTCCACGACGCGTTCCGTGTCCGTTTGGTCTATAGAGTCAACGCCGCCGTTGGCTTGGCAAAAGTAGTGTGCATGGATGCGAGCCTCAATCTCTCCCTGGAAGGCAAAGGCCGAGGCTCCGAGGATGCCAAACACGAGAAGAGTTGCGCTGATAAAGCGTCGCATGGCGATGTGGGTCTGTGATGAGTTGGGACGAAGGAGCCTGAATACCTGTATGATATCAGCTAATCTTCTGAGTGGCTTAAGCATTCCATTCCGTTCGGTATTCTGGAACGCTCTCGCTACCTCCGATGCGCTTGTCTAACCCGAGGCAGATAACTCGTTGGTTTGTCAGGTCTGCGCCAACCTACACGTCTATATGGCTGCGCGTCAGGTTCCAGGAGGCAATGGACGGCCGCTTCCTGGCATTGAGCAGGCATGGCGGTAGAGGGGCGGCCTCCTGTGCACATCGTTCGCACCAAAGAAGTTGAAGGATAGATTTGCGATACGCCTAGCTGGACCGTATCTCTACGCGCTTTGCTAGCGGCGATTCCCCCACCAAAACCCGTGCGGGCGGGAGGTCCCCGGTGTCGCCGCTCGTCCTGCTCGCCCGTGGCTCTCTCGATCCCCTTACTCGATGCGCCTTCTTGCATGCTTGGCCGCGCTGTGTCTAGCGCTGCCGTTCTCCGCCCCCGCTTCGGCCCAGTCGCCCGCCTCCGCTGACGCGGTCGACGCAGCCGTAGACGTTGCCCTGCGGCACGTGGCCCAGCAGGCGGCTTCGCTCGGGGTCACCGATGGTGACGTGGCCGACCTCGTAGTTACGGACGCCGTCCCGAGCCGCCGCAGCGGCCTCACCTACGTCTACGTCCGGCAGGCCGTGGGCGGGATCGAAGTGCTGGGCACCGAGTTGACGGTGGCCGTCGACCGCAGCGGCGCGGTCGTGAGCCGTGCCGGGACGCTCACGCGCGACCTCGCTGCGAAGACGCCCGCCGTACGCCTCCGCCTCGACGCGCCCGAATCGGTGCGCCGGGCCGCGAGCCACCTCGGCGTGGACAGCCCGCGCCTCCGGAAGCTCGCCCAGGCGATGGGCGCCGGCCGCGCGACGACGTTCGCCCAGACCGACGCCGTGCTGACGCGCATCCTCAGCCGCCTCGTCTTCGTGCAGCCCGAGTTCGTACGGTCCGGCGGCGACGCGGCCTACCAGCTTGCCTGGCGCGTTGAGCTCGCGCCCCGCTCGGCGGGTCGCCTCTACCACATCTACGTCGACGCCGCGACGGGCGCCGAAGTCCGCCGCGACGACCTCACTGTGGACGAGCACGCCGGGCTCCCCTCGACGGGCCGTGCGCCCTCGCTTGCGCCGCTGGCCTCGGCCCCCGCGCCGAGCCTGCTGAGCGCGACCGCGCCCTCCGTGACAAGTGCGCCCGCGCCGATGGGCGTCAACGACGGCAGCAGCTACAACGTCTACGCGCTGCCGCTCGAAAGCCCTAACCACGGCAACCGCTCCATCGCCACGAACCCCGCTGACGCCATCGCCTCGCCCTTCGGCTGGCACGACACCAATGGAGCGACCGGCCCCGAGTTCACGATCACGCGTGGCAACAACGTCCACGCCTACCTCGACCGCGACGGCAGCGCCAACGTGCCGGACCCCGGCAGCGAACCGGACGGCGGCGCCAGCCTCGACTTCGACTATCCGATCAGCCTCACCCAGGACCCGGTCAACTACCAGGACGCGGCGGTCACCAACCTCTTCTACTGGAACAACGTTACCCACGACCTCCTCTACCGCTACGGCTTCGACGAGGTGAGTGGCAACTTCCAGGCCAACAGCTATGGCAACGGCGGCCAGGGCGGTGACGCCGTGCGCGCCGAGGCGCAGGACGGCGGCGGCATCAACAACGCCAACATGTTCACGCCGTCCGACGGCAGCGAGCCGCGCATGCAGATGTTCCTTTGGCAGGACACCAACCCCCGCCGCGACGGCGACCTCGACGCGGGCATCGTCATCCACGAGTACGTCCACGGCCTCTCCAACCGCCTCACCGGCGGCCCGAACAACGTCGGCTGCCTCAACGGCAACGAGCGCATGGGCGAGGGCTGGAGCGACTACTACGCCGCCATGTTCACGATGCGCCCCGGTGACACGCGCACGACCAACCGCGGCATCGGCACCTACTCCATCGGCGAGCCGATCACGGGCGACGGCATCCGCCCCGCGCCCTACAACACCAGCTTCGCCGTCAACGACTTCACCTACGGCGACACGCGCGACGCGTGCTTCCTCTTCTGCTCGCTCTCCGTCCCGCACGGCGTCGGCTTCGTCTGGGCGACGATGCTCTGGGACATGACCTGGGACCTCATCGACCAGTTCGGCTTCAGCGAGGACTTCTACGATGCCGACGGTACCGCCGGCAACCAGATCGCGCTCAACCTCGTCACCGAGGGCATGAAGCTCCAGCGATGCAACCCCGGCTTCGTGGACGGCCGCGACGCCATCCTCGCGGCAGACGACGCGCTCTACGGCGGCGTGCACAAGGACCTCATCTGGGCAGCCTTTGCGCGGCGCGGCCTCGGCTTCTCGGCCGTCCAGGGCACCTCGTCGAGCGTGACCGACAACCGCGAGGCGTTCGACCTCCCACCGGGCGGCGGCAACGTTGATCCAGTGGCGGGCTTCGCCGCCGACTGCGATGGGCTGACCTGCGACTTCACTGACACCAGCTCCGACGCCGATGGCAGTATCACGGGCCGCTCGTGGGACTTCGGCGACGGCGCGACCGCGTCGGCGACCAACCCGCGCCACACCTACGCGGCGGACGGCACCTACACCGTCACGCTGACCGTCACGGACAACGGCGGCGCGACCGACGAGGCCTCGCAGGCCGTAGCCGTCTCCGACGGCGGTGGCGTAGAAGACACCACGCCGCCCGCGCTCTCCGGCTCGATCCGAGGCAGCAAGTACGAGGGCACCGCCTCGGACAGCGGCTCGGGCATCGCCTCCGTCACGCTGCGCGACGCCACCAACCTCGACCTCGACGTGGACGGCTTCGCAACAGGCACGAGTAGCGTGAACTTCGACATCACGCTCGTCAACAGCCGCGACCAGGGCAAGGGCTATGTCGTCGCGACCGACGTGGCGGGCAACACCGCCGACCTCTGGGTCTGCTCCGACGGCTGCGACCCGCCCGGTACCGGCGGCGGCGACGACACCACGCCCCCGAGCGTCACCGGCTCCATCCGCGGCAACCGCTTCGACGGCACCGCCTCCGACTCCGGCTCCGGCATCGCCTCGGTCGTGCTCGGCAGCGACGCCGTCAACCTCGTCCTCGACGTGGACAACTTCTCCCCAGGCGCTTCAAGCGTCGGCTTCGATGTGCGGCTCTCGAACCGCAGCCAGCCGGGCTCGGGCACGGTCATCGCGACCGACGTGGAGGGCAACGAGGGCACACTCTTCATCGACTCGGAGAACAGCGCGCAGTTCGCCCCGTCGGCGAGCAGCGCGGCGCTCCCGGAGGCGGTGGTGCTGGCGGGCAGCTACCCGAACCCGTTCGGGACCACGACGACGGTGCGCTACGGGGTGCCGATGGCGATGCCGGTGCAGCTTGCCGTCTACGACGTGACGGGCCGCGAAGTGGCGCGGTTGGTGGACGGCGTCGTGGAGGCGGGGTACCACGTGGCGACGTTCGAGGCGAGCGGTCTGCCGAGCGGGGTGTACGTGGTGCGTTTGAGCGCCGACGGGCGTGCGGAGACACGCCGGGTGGTGGTGGCTCGGTAGCACGCGGGCCTCTCGTCTGGATTGATGCGCCCCGTCTGGCTTCGGCTAGGCGGGGCGCAGCTTTGAGGTACGCTATGAGCCGGGGAAGCACGCGACATGGCCTGGGGGGCATGCAGCGGGGCCAAGAGCACTCGTGCGGTTCGTCGACAGCCACGGTCAAGTGCACCCTTGGCCATCTCGAAAGCGCTTTTCGTAAACTGCGTAATCGTCCGGCTCCGCACGATGGCGGAGTCGTCCTCTCCCTCGACGTATCCGAATCATGACGCTTCCTCGCCGCGCGGTCTACGCCACGCAGCCCGCGCAACTGCGCAAGCAGGTCACCGACGCCCTGGACCAGGCTATCGCGACGCCCACGGAGGGGCAACTTTTCGCGCTCATCGTCCCGGACTCCAACCGACTGACGGGCGCCGCCGCCGCCGCCGAAGCGTACCGGTTGCTCAAGCACCAGGACCTCAACACAGTCATCTTCATCTCGCCGAGCCACGAGGGCGAGTTCGGGCGGCTCTCGATCTGCCGCGCCGACACGTACCACAGCCCGCTCGGCGGCGTGCCCGTCAACGACCGCCTCCGCCACGAGTTTTGCGACGAGGACGACGACATCTTCCTCGACGACGCCGGGCACTACCACACCGAGGGCGTCGGCGCGCAACTGCCGTTCCTCCAGGTGCTCTTCCCGAATCGCGCCTTCGACATCGTGCCGATCGTGATGGGTGAGGAGACGCCCGCGTTCTGCCGCGAACTCGGCGTCGCCATCGGCGAGGTGATGTACGGGCAGCAGGCCCTCCTCATCGCCACGGCCGACGTGCTGCGCGTGGACGACTCCGCGTTCGAGGAGTTTGCCGAGGCGCTGCGCGCGTTTGACGAGACGGAGCTGATGCACCTGCTCGGCGGGGAGCGGCTGGCGATCGAAGGCATGGGCGCCGTGATCGTGGCGATCATCGCGGCGCTGCACCGGGGCGCGAGCCGAGCCGAGGTGCTGCGTTACGACCCGCCCACCGACACCGAGATTGGCGCCTTCGCCTGCGCGCTCTGGCGCGACTGACGTCCCATCGAGGAGTATAGTCGAGGTCTGGCTCAACGCTCGGCGGAGTCGAGCGCGCACAGGTGCATCGTGCGTATCCAGACGCTCGCTCGTCCAAGCCGGCATGCTTCAGCCTGATGAGCCGAGCGCGAACACCAAGCGCGTTGGAGCTAGCGGCTGTTAGCTCGGGTAGGGACAGGGAGCGGGCGTCGAGGGTTGCGCAAACCCACGCACATCGTGGCACTTTTCATGGCATCGGAAGGAGCGGCGTGCGTACTCTCCGAGGCTCATAAACCCGCCCACTACTCACCCCCTCCATGGCGGTCTATGCCTCAGTTTTTAAGGAGGCCCGGCCCGGCGTCACCGTCGTCGGCGCAGGGGCCGTAGGGCGTGTGCTCGCGCTCCGGCTGCGGGCGCACGGCTACCCGATCCGCGCCGTCCTGAGCCGCACGCGCTCCGGCGCCGACGCGCTCGCGCGGGAGGTCGAGGCCGCCCGCGCCTCGGACAGCCTCCGCGACCTACCCGACACCACGCGCTTCCTCCTGGTCTGCGTACCCGACGACGAGCTGCCGCGCGTCGCCGACGACCTCGCGCGGGTGCGTCACGACTGGCAGGGCACCGTCGTAGCTCACGTCTCCGGCGCGCTCCCGGCCTCCGTCCTCGACCCGCTCGCCGACCTCGGCGCGGACGTGCTCAGCTTCCACCCGCTCCAGACGATCACCCGCCAGAGTGATCCTGCTGCGCTCGACGATATCTACGTCGGCCTCGAAGGCCAGGCCAAGGCGGTTGCGGCGGGCATCGAACTGGCTGTGGGCCTCGGCATGCGCTACCTCGTGCTCTCCGCCGAGGCCAAGGCGCGCTACCATCTCGCGGCGTCGATGGCGTCGAACTTCTTCGTCACGCTGATGGGCCTCGTCCAGGAGACGCTCCTCTCGCTCGACATCGACCGCGCGGACAGCTTCGCCGTCATCGAGCCGCTCGTGCAGGGTACGCTCGCCAACCTCGCGGCCTCAACGCCGGAGGACGCGCTCACCGGGCCCGTCGTGCGCGGCGACCTCGACACGCTGCGTCGCCACGCTCTCGCGCTCCGGCAGCACCTCCCGCACCTGATCCCGGTCTACTCGGCGCTCACCGTCGAGACGACGCGCCTGGCCGTCCGCAGCGGTGCCCTCGACCCCGAGGCCGCCGAGGACGTGCTCGGGCTGATGCAGCGCCTCGTGAACGTCCCGCGCCCCGCCACGCCGCGCCGCACCGGCACGGACGGCTGACATCGTATGTGGACGTATGCAGGTATGAAGGTGTGGACGTAGGTCACCTTCACACGTTCAAACATCCATACGTTCACACCTTCTCACGTCGCCTCCCAGACCAGGCGACGGAGCAGCGTGGCAAGCTCCATGCGGTTGTCGAGCACGATCACCCGGCCCATTGCGCCGTGGCGCTCGACCTCGACGCTGTCGTTGCGCACGATGGCGCCCGAGATCGTGGGTACCGGAAAGAGCACCGTGTCGCGGCGTGGGTCGATGAGGAGCAGGCGCTTGTTGGTGAGGTAGAGCGTGCCCTCGCCGCGTGCGTCGTGCTGGCGGTCAAGGATGGCGCGCTGCTGGTCGATGGTGTCGCCGGGCACGCGGGGGTTGGAAGCGACGGCGCGACGCACGGCCTCGTCGGCGTGCCAGCGGGCGGTGGCGGAGAAATAGACCGTCTCGTCGCGGTCGGGCTGGAAGAGGAGGGGGCCGCGGTAGCGAGGGAGGCTGCCGAGCGACGGGCTCGCCTGCTGCTCTCGCTCGGCGATGCGCGTGCGCACCTGTTCAGCATACGCCTCGTGCTCGCGAAGCCGCGCCTGCACGTCTGCCGAAACGGATCGCTCGCGCTTCGACCGGCGTTTCTGGCGACGTCGCACGCTGCGCTCGGTCTTGGCGGCGCCCTGCGCGTCTCGCTCGGAGAGCATCCGCCGGACGATCGTCGCAAACACGGAGGCTTCCCCGTTGAGGCGGAGCAGCCAGTCGACCTTGCCGTCGCGGACGAGCAGCACAAACCCGTCGTCGTGGGTCACGCCGGCCACGTTCTGGAGGACGACGGTGCGCGTGTCGCTCTGGCCGCGATGGCGAGATAGCAGGAGGCGCTCGCTGGTGAGCACGAGGCGCCCGGCGGCGCTGCTAGTGCGTCCGCGCAGCCTGCTGAGGAAGCGCTGGAGGGACGAACGGCGTAGAAACGGTACGCTACTGGCCCGCGCGCCGAGTGGTTTGGGCGTTTCGATCCAGTGCCCGACGCCCGTCCAGTAGACCTCCTCGCCCGTGCGGAGCGGCACGCGGGGTGGTTCCTCGATGGGGCGTAGCGCGCCGTGGACGAGTTCGTGGCGTTCGGCGGCGGTGGCGAGCATGGCCGCGACCCGCTCCGGGACGGTCACGCCGAGGTTGGTCTCCATGGCACGGATTTCCGCGGCCTCGTCGGGGTCGAGTTCGCCGTCGCAGAGCGCGTGGGCGATGCGCTGGAGGAGCCGCTCGCGGGCGGCGCGCTCGTAGGACGCCTTCGCGTCGTCGGGGTCGAGGCCGAGCGTGTGCTGGAGCGTGAAGAGGAGCAACTGCTCGTCCGCGTCGAGGCAGTCGTCGGAGATGACCTGCGCGACGGTGTGGCCGAAGACGCGCGCGTGGATGCGCTTGAGCGCCGCGCGTTCGAGGAAGAGCGTCCGGGCGAGGTACGCGGCGTCGGCGCGCTCCGCAGGCGTGAGGTCGCCGTCGGCGATGCGGTGGCGGAGGAAGTCGGCGTAGATCTTGCCCCGTTCCGTCGCGAAGTCGCCTCCGCTGTCCGACTCGCCGCCGAGGAAGTCCACGTCGTGGTCGCGCCCGATGCGGATCGTGTCGGCGGGGCCGAACTCGTAGACGCTCGTTGCCGCGGCGACCATGTTGTGCAGCTCCACGTAGGCGTTGCGCTTCGGCGCGCTCCCAAGCGTGCCGGGGGGCTCGGGGTCGATCAGGTCAAACGGAGCCACAGGACGGGAGACGAGCAGGGAGAAACGAACGGAGCAGCGCGGCGCGGCAGAATCTACGCTGCGTCTAAGCGTCCGGCGGCCAGCAGCCCAGGTGACGCCGCAGCGTGATGACTTGGCCGAGGTGGTGCGCGTTGTGGTCGGCCACGAGGAGCAACTCTCGCAGGACTGTGTAGCCGGGCGCGTGCTCGAACGACGCGAAGAGGTCTACGCTCGGGTCTTCGGCAAGCGCCACGCAGGCGTCGAGGTCCGAGAAGAACGCGTCGAGGGCAGCGTGCCACGAGGTGGGCGTGCCAGGTGCCTCGGGCCAAAAGTCGTCAGGCCAGGCGCGCTCGACGTAGGCCGGGCCGCCGCGCACGCGAGTGAAGTCGAGGATGTCGGCCTGTGCGATGCGGAGGTGCTCCAGCAGGTCCCACAGCGAGTGCGCCACGCCGTCGATTCGGTCATTGATGCGGTCGAGCGGGACTGCCGCGAGCGCATCGGTCGTGGCGACGTGCGCGTGCCCGCCGCGCAGGACCGCGACGAGTTCGGCGCGGAGGCGCGCATCGGGAGTGGTGGGCGCAGTCGAAGGGCGAGGCACGAGGGGGAGGACGGGGTGGCACAACCGGGCGGCACAACCTACGCCGCCCGCCCCGGTTGCCAGGGTGAGAGCCGAGGCCGAGTCTAAGCGCGCTGTCAGGGCGTTGCCGGTGCCGAAACCATCGCGTCTGGAACGGTCGGGCGGCCTTGCTGCGGCTCCAGCGGGAGGCGGAACCAGAACGTCGCGCCCGCGCCGGGCTCGCTATGCACGCCCACCGTGCCGCCGTGGGCTTCCACGAGGCCCTTGGCGATGTAGAGCCCGAGGCCGGTCGAGTGCTCGCCGCCGGTGGGTTGGGCGCTGAGCCGCTCTAGCTTGCCGAACACCTTGGCCTTGTCGTCCTCCGTGAGCCCCGGCCCCTGATCCGCCACCGCGAACCGCGCCCACGTCACGCGCTGGCCGTCGCCCTCCGAGGGCGTCGATTCGACGATCAGCGAGATCCACACGCACCGCCCGCGGGGGCTGTACTTGACCGCGTTCGACACCAGGTTGTCCATCGCTCGTTGCACGGCCGACACGTCCACGCGAGCCGTGAGCCGGTCCGGGAAGGCGACCTCCAACGCGATGCGCTTCTGCGTGGCCTGCGCCCGATTCCAGCGCACCACGCTTCGAGCTACTTCAGACAGGTTTGTCTTCCGGGTTCGCAAGCGGATCCCGTCGTCTGACTCGCGCCGCGCATCGTCGAGCAGGTCGGTGATGAGGTCGGCGGCCCGCAGTGCCTCTGAGCGGATGGTGGCTAGGCTCTCGGCCTGCTCGACAACGCTCATCGTCTCCCGCCCTTCGAGGAGGAGGTCTGCCAGGCCAGCGATGCCACCCAGCGGGTTCTTGAGGTCGTGGGCGGCAATGCCGAGGAACTCCTTGTTCTGCTCCAGCGCGTCGCGCAGTTCGACCGTGCGGCCCTCAAGTGTGTGGTTGAGCTGGTGGAGCTCGTCGTTGGCCTCTTGTAGCGCCCTGAGCTGGCGCTCGGCCTCTTGCTTCTGCTGGCGGAGCTCTGCGGTGCGCTCCGCCACGGCGGTCTCCAGCAAAGCGTAGCGAGCATGCATTCGGCGCGAGCGCCGCCGGTTGTAGCTAGCAGTTACCACGACGACGCTGGCCACGGCGAGGCACGCCCAGAGCAGCGATGCCCACCAGGTCTGGTACCAGGCAGGGAGGACGCGGAAGCCGAAGGTCACCTCGTCGGTGAGTTGGCCATAGCCGTCGCGGGCCTGGACGCGAAAGGTGTAGGCGCCGGGGTCGAGGTTGGTGTAGTCCTTCTGGGATTCCGGGGTCCAGTCGGACCAGCGCGGCGCGAGGCCGTCGAGGCGCACGCGGTAGGTGGAGCCCGATGGCTGCTCGTAGGCCAGCGCGGCGAAGCTGAAGCGCAAGGCGTTGTGGCCTACGAGCAGGGTGTGACTCCGCTGCAGCGCTTGGCCGAAGCCATCGGCCATGACCGAGTCGGGGGCGAGGGTCGTCACGCGCCGCAGACGAAGGGCCGGCGGCGGCGGGCGCGTCAGGGCGGGGGCGAGGCGTACGACGCCCGTCTCGGTAGCCAACCAGCCCGTCCCGTCCTCATCGAAGACGAGGCCGTCGAGGGTGCGCGCCGTTTCCGGCACGAGCATGCGTTTGGCTGGCTCGTACCCCCCCGAGCCCTTCGGGTGGGCGACGTAGAGCGCGTTGTCGGCGCCCGTGAACCACCGGGCTCCGTCGGGGCCGTCCGCAAGGAACGCGGGCACGTCCACCTCGCCCGACCAAACCTGCACCGTCGGGTCGGGGACGAGCTGGGGGCCGCCCTCTGTGAGTCGGGCCTGGTAGGTCGCGGTGCGTCCGACGACGTGCAAGCCGCTCTCCGTCTGCACGAGGCGGCTGTGGATGCCGAGCTCGTCGTGCTGGAGGGCGGGCCACACGCGGGCGTCGCGCAGCGCCGAGTCCTCGGAGATCGAGACAACGACCGCGCGCTGGTTGGTGGTGCTGCCCCAGAGCACGACCTCAGAGCCACCCGCAGCCTGCGGAGCGAGGTCGAGGCCGAACAGCACATGGTCGGTGACGAGCGAGTCGACCAAGGTGACCGCGCCTCGCTCGGCGACCTCCAACTCGTAGAGCGTGGACTCGCCAGACACGTAGAGCCGGCTCGGATTGCGTGGCGAGCGCACCATCCCGGTGCCCACCCTCGTGCCGCCATGCGGTGCCCAGGCAACGGTCGCGGCCTGCCGGTCGAGGCGGAGCAGAGCCGAGTTGCACACGCCCATGAGCACGCCGCCGATCTCTATGAACTGCGCGCACTCGACGTGCCGCGACGCGGTGCGGACCGGGACAAACCGGGCCGGGCGCGCTCCCTCGTCCAGCACGGCGAAGCCGACTTCAGTCGCGGCGTAGAGTTGTCCGTCGTAGCGGTAGACTTCGTTCACGGCTGACTCGATCCCCTCGGAGCGGGCGAAGTGGGTGCGTTGCCGGGACACGTCGACCCGCGCGATGCCGCCGAAGAGCGAGATCCAGAGCGCGCCGTCGGCGGTCTGGTTGAGCTCCATGACCTCGGTGTTGAGGAGGCCCGCCTCCACGTCGAGGTGGCGCAGGACCTGCCCGTCGTTGTCCAGGAGCACCACGCCCTCGCCGTCGAAGCCGAGCGCCAGCGTGCCGTCGGCGAGGCGCAGGCCTGCATAGAGCTTGCCCTCGGCAATCCAGGGGTCCACCTCCGTCGGCCAGGCCTCGCAGAGGTTGCCCGCCTCCTGCCTGCAGCGCAGAAGCCCGTCGTCTCGCCCCAGCACGGTCAGCCCGTCAGTCCCGTCTGGGACGATTTCGATCACAGCTCCTCCTGTTTCGTAGAGCACCTCGACCGTACCCGTCGGTGCTATTTCGAGCACGCGGCCGTCCAGATCGGATGCGTAGACCCGCCCGTCGATGACGGTGTGGTAGAAGAAGGGTCCGCCCTCTTCGATAATCTGAAGCGCCTGCCCGTCCCATCGCAGGAGCCAGCCCTCGTGCGCGGTGAAGTAAACGCCGTGCGCCGTCGCGGACACGTCCCAGAGCGTCGAGAGAGCCCGGTAGCTAGCGGGCAGGTGCTCGGCTAGGGAATGAAACCGGAGCTGCCCCCCCTCGTCGGGGGCGAGGTAGCCCGGGTGGCCCTCCGCGGCGACATAGAGGAGGTTGTCGAAGCCGTACGAGAGCGCCTGCACCCCCGTGAGCAGCGGGTCTTCGATGGGGGTCCAGCTGTGGCCGTCGTAGACCAAGACGCCCCTCGCGTTGGCGACGTAGATCAGCCCGTCAGGCGTCTGAGTGACGTGGCTGTTGCTCCGGGCGAGGCCGTGCTCGGCAGGCGCGTAGTAGCGCAAGGGATACCGCCCAACGGTGTGCAGGTCGTCCGCAGACGGTTGCGCAACGCTCTCTCCCGCACCAATCCAGGCGCAGGTCATACCAAGGGTAAGCAGGAGTAGTCGTTTTAACACGCAGGCGTGGGGCAAGCCGGTCGCACAAGGCCCCTATGGCGTCCCACACGAGTCTTGCGGCAACCAAGAACCCCCTGGCGAGAATCGTGCCTCGAATGCAACGGTCTCCTGTGTGCCTTCAGTGCGGCATCCAGCGCGGGGTGAGCACCATCAACACGAACGCGCTCACGGCTAGGGCGACGAAGCCTGCCGCCACGAGGTCGTCGTGCTGGAGCCAGCCGAGCTTGAGCAGGATCCACCACCAGTCGTGCGCCGTCTCGCCCAGCCCCCCGATGAGCGGCAGCGCGCGTTCCTGGGCGTCGGCGGCGTAGACGGAGACGCTGACGGCGCTCTGTCCAAACCATAGCAGCGACACCTGCGTGCCGAGCCGGCTGTCGTAGCGAAGCGCCGACCAGACAAAGATCGCCGGCAAGATGAGCTGCATCAGCGAGCCACCGAGCGCCGTCACGAAGTCGCCGAAGAAGCCGAAGAACCAGTGCCCAGCCTCGTGCACGATCAGGTTGAAGTCGTCCACAATGCGGATGTACGACCCCCAGGTGGCGAGGACGTAGACGGCCGCGAGGGCGAAGAGGGCCGTCGGCCCCCAGAGGC
The DNA here is from genome assembly GCA_039821555.1 of Bacteroidota bacterium. NCBI lineage: Bacteria > Pseudomonadati > Bacteroidota > Bacteroidota bacterium. The sequence goes on along the minus strand of JBCBNX010000002.1, from coordinate 128,501 downwards.
GGAGGCGGTCGGTCGCGTCAGCAGACAAGGCGAAGGAGGACACCGGGGCATCGGTTCGTGAGTGAACACGGCGGTGTCCCGCAAAGCCCGCGCCAGCCAGGCTCAGGTGTCGGGCTGGACGCTCAGGTTCAGCCGCCCGGCACGTAGTACGGGATCGAGATGCGCAGCCACGAGGCCACGGAGTCCTGGCCGGCCGTGGCGGGATTGTAGCGCCGGTTGGCAGCCACGTTGAGCGCGAGGCGGTCGAGGGTCGGGTGTGCGGGCTCCAGCACCTTCGCCGCGACGGCTTGGCCCTGGCGGTTGACGTGCACCTGCATCGTCACGCGGCCCTCCACGCGGTTCTGGCGGAGGCTGTCCGGGTAGATGACGAGGCTCGGGTCGATGTCGCCGAGCGGGCCCGACTTGCGATACTCACGCGACACGCGGTAGTAGACGTCGGTGCGGAGGCTGCGCACGTCCTCGACGCTGCTCGCGTTCTCCTGCTGGATGAGCGGCACGGCGACCGCGTTGAAGACCGAGTCCATGGCTTCGGGGTTGTTGCGGAAGAGCCCGATCAGCCCGCCGTCGGGGTCGGCCTCCTCCGCACCGTCGAGGCGGCCGCGCTTGACCTGCGCGACGAGGCCCTCGCCCTCGTCGACGCCCATCGTCTCCAGCGTCGAGAGGTCGCGGAAGGCGACCGCAGTGTCGACGTCCGCGTGCCACCACGCGGCGAGCGCGGCGTCGGCGCCGTTGGAGGTCCAGCCCTCCGGGGGCGTGAGCGGGTCCCCTCCGGTGCCCCCGCAGGCGGCGAGGACGACGAGGGACGCAGCGAGCACGAACGAAGCAGCGAAGCGCATGGCGGTAGGCAGTCGGTGGAGCGCGGTCGGTGAAGCGCAGGCGGTGGGTTGGCTCAGAAACGTACCACGCGCCCCGTCTAGTCGGACGGAGCGCGTGCGAAATCCTGCCGGATAGCCCGTGCAGAGCGTTGTCTCACGCCTCATCTAGTTCGTCGAGAGGACGTACTCGTTGTAGACGTTGCCGAGGTTGCGGACGCGGAGCCGGAAGGGGCCCGTCCAGAGCGGGCGGAAGGAGAAGTAGCCGACGTCGGTGTAGTCCGTGTCCGAGGCGACGAGGTTGCCGTTCTCGTCGTAGAGGTAGAAGTCGAGGTCGGAGTCGTGGTCGCCGGTGATGGCGATGGTGGCGCGCTGGCCGCCGCGGAAGGAGAGGTAGTGCGTGTTGGTGCCGTAGGCGGAGACGCGGTAGACGCCGAGCAGCGAGCCGCCGACGCGGCCATAGGGCACGGGCTGTGCGGCCTGGGCCTGCAAATCTTCGATCAAGCCTGCAAGCGGCGAGTCGGCTTCGGCGAGGGCCGCGGCTTCGGCGAGGAGCGCCACAGCCGTGAAGTCGGACACGCTGTCGTCGGCCTTGTCGCCCACCGGGCCACCGTCGTCCATCGTCTCCGTCATCGTCTCTGTATCGACCTCGCCGTCGAGCGGGGCGGCGGGGTGGTCGAGGAGCAACTGGGCGGCGGTCGCGAGCGCCTGCGCGTCGTCGGTGGCGCGGCCATACTGCGCAAGCTGCACGGCGAGCGCCTGCGGGCTCGTCATCGCGGCCATCGACTCGGCCTTGCCATTGACGCCCTTGCGGTCCGTCATCGTGGAATCGGCGTCTTGCGCGAACGCGGGTACCGCGAGCAGGAGCACGAGTGCGAGAGAAAGCAGTCGGTTCATGGGTCTGGCGGGTTGGCTCAACAGAGCGAAGAGGGATGAGTCACGAGTGAAGAGAAGAGCCAGCGGGCGGGTACGCACCGCAATGCAGCGTCACTCATCGACCACCTCCATCACGAGCGTGGCCGTGGCGCCCGTCTGCGGGGGTGGCGCGAGGCCGCCGGAGCGGGTGCCGTAGTGCGCGCCTGCCATGAGCGCGTCGAGCGGGCCGCCGCTGGGGGGGCTGGCCGAGCGCGTCCGGGCGAGGTCGGTGAGCACGGGCGTGAAGTCGATAGGCTGTTCCGTGGCGAAGAGCTTGAAGACGTAGGTCCCGAACGGCGCCTCAGGGATGCGCGCGTGGCCGAGTGCTTCCTCGACGGAGAGCAGCTTCGTCTGCCCGGCCGTGAGGAGGTATTCGCCGCCCTCCACGGCCGGGGCGATTTGCTCGATGCGGCCGTCGGGGTAGAGTTCGAGGAGCGCGACGTGCGCGTCGGTGTCGCCGCGGTTGTGGAGGCGGAAGACGAAGCCCGGCGTGCCGCCCGCGTCCTCGGCGGCGGGTGTGAACTGCCACAGCCCGCCCGCATTCTTGGCGACGGCGGCCGAGGTGTCCATGCGCCACAGGCTCTGGGCGTCGCGGTAGAAGCGGCCCGGCACCAGCTCCAGCGTCACGTCGATGCCGTCGTGGGTGAGCTCGACCTGCTTGAGGTAGGCGTTGCGCGCGTAGCCGAGGAGCCGCTGCTGCACGTCGCGGAGCGCCGTCGGCCCGGCCAGCATTGGGTCTCCGATGGGGATGCCGCTCTGCGTCGCTGTCAGCACGAAGGCGTTGCCCTCTTGCGCGAGCCGCACTTGGCCGCCCGTTTGGTCGCCCGTCTCGCCGTCCTCGACAGCCACGAGCGCCGGGGTGTCTTCGAAGACAAGCGCGAGGTCCGCGCGCGTCTCGGCGTCCAGCGCGGGATCGAGTTCGACGTAGAGCTCCAGCGGTCCGAAGCCGGGCGCGGTGACGAAGACCCAGGCATCGTCCAGCGCAGTGTCTGAGGTTGCGTCGAGCGTGACGGTGGCCTCGGTGGGCGTGGCCTGCGTGACGCGGCCCGTGGCGAGCGCCGGCCCGTCGGCGGCGTCCGGCGAGGGGGTGCCGCGCGGGTAGAACGCCACCCGCGCGTCGGCGAGCAGGCCGTTGAGCGTGCCGCCGTCGAGCGTCGCAGTGGCGCCGTCGGTGGCCGTGTCGTCGGTGGCCGTGTCGTCGGTGGCGCGAACGCGGTAGAACGGCGTCTGCGTGACGGTCTGGCCACTGAAGAGCAACGCGTCGAGGGTGCCCTCGGCCTGCGGCGTCTGCTGCGCGGCAAGGGTGTTCATCCGCACCGCAAGCCGGTCGAAGAAGGCGCGCACCGTCTCGCCCGGCTCGACCTCGCGGAGGGCCTGGCTGAGCGCGTACGACAGCGAGCCGTAGAGCTTGGCGCGGCGGCGGCCGCCCTCGGTGTAGAAGTGCTTGTACTCCCAGTTCGGCTCGTTGGGGCCGGCCGCGCTGAGCACCACGATCGGCGCGAGCGCGGCGTCGTCGGCCGCCGGGGCTCCGCGGGTCCTTGACGACGGCGCGTCGAGGAGCGGCGTCGCCTCGTCCGGCACGCCGTCGCCATCCGCATCGGCGGGGGGCCCGATGGGGGTCGGGTGGCCGCGCTGCGGGGCGTCGCTGCGCGTGGCGGTGCCGGAGTAGCAGGCGTCGAGCCAGACGGTGACGCTGCCGGTCGGGCCGACGGTGCGGCGGAGGCGGCCGAGCACGGCGCCTAGGTCATCGTCGCGGAGGTGCGTGGCCGTGGCGCGGTCGAGCGGGGCCGTGACGGCGTCGTAGGGCGCGAGTGCCTCGTCGTAGCCGTCGAGTTCGTCGCCGTCGTCGTCAGAGATGCGAACGCCGTGGCCGGAGTAGTGCAGCACGACCACGTCGCCGGGCGCGCTCGCGGCGGTGAGCGCGTCGAGGGCGTCGAGAATGCCGTCGCGTGTGGCAGCGGCGTCCTGCAAAACGACGAGGTCGTCTTCAGCAAAGCCCTGTGCGGCGAGTGCCTGCACGATCAGCGGCACGTCGTTGTCGGCGTTGAGGTCGCTGTAGCCGCTCGCGTCCGGGTAGTCGGCCACGGCCACGACGAGCGCGCGCTTCGTCGGCGCATCGGGCACCGCGGATGGGGGCAGGGCGACGGCAAGGGCTGCGGGAGCCGCGAGAACAGCAAGCAGGAGCGCGAGGCAGCGCATGGGCAACGGATCTGGTGGGGTGTAGCCCTCAACTTAGGGATGCCGCGTCGACGTGCGCGCTCCCCAGAACTGGGGAGGCCTCGCCGCACCCGAAAACGTGCGGCCGTGCCGTTGCGCATGCCTTAGTCGCGCGACCCTTGGCGTTGCCCTCACGTAGATCCACCTCCTTCTTGTCATCCCGAGCGCCATCCGCACAGCGGACGAAGTCGAGGGATCTTGGTCGTATCCGGCGGCCAGAACGGAACCTGTAAGCTGGTCCGCAGATCCTTCGACTCGCTGCCGCTCGCTCAGGATGACACGGGAGCGTGTGCGCTGCCCCATGCGAACCATCTACCTCTCATGCCACTTCGTATCGCGCTCGTTGGGACTGGCCGCATGGGCGCCGCCGTCGAGACGGTAGCGGCAGCGGCAGGACACGCCATCGTGGCGCACTTTGGCTCCGCGAACCCTATCGCTGACCTCCGCGACGACGCCAACCTGCACGACGCCGACCTCGCCATCGACTTCTCGACGCCCGGCGCGGCGCTCGACAACCTCCACCGCTACGCCGCGCTCGGCCTCGACGCGGTCGTAGGGACCACGGGCTGGCAGGACGAGGTGTCCAAGGTGCAAGGCTGGGTCGACGAAGGGCAGAACGCGGTGCTCCACGCGCCCAACTTCTCGCTCGGCGTGGCGGTGCTGCGCCGCGCGCTCCAGGCCGCGCTCCCGCTCCTCGACCACCTCCCCAGCTTCGACGCCTACGTCCACGAGCTGCACCACACCGGCAAGCAGGACAGCCCCTCGGGTACCGCGCTCCTCCTCGCAGACGACGTGCTGAGCGGCCTCGCTCGCAAGACCCGTATCGAGCCCGAGACGCAGCACGGGCGCATCGATGCCGAGGTATTGCACGTCACGTCCACGCGCGTGGGCGCGGTCTTCGGCGAGCACACGGTCGGCTTCGACAGCGAGGCTGAGCACCTCTCGTTCCGGCACGTCGCCAAGAGCCGCGCGGTCTTCGCCGAGGGGGCCGTCCGCGCGGCCGAGTGGCTGTGCGCTGAGGAGCGCCACGGCCTGTTCACGCTCGACGACCTGCTCGACGACGTGCAGCGGACCCAGCGGTGAGTGCGCCCAGCCCGGCACGCAGTCAAGGCCGTAGCGACACGCAAGCCGATGGCCGCTCTCGGCTTCGATTCCGCCCCCGCCGCGTTCGACTCGTCGCCCGATCCCACAGGATCGCACTCCTCATCCGCCTTGCGGTAACGAAGTCGCTGCGGCGTGCGCGTCTGACTTGCTGAATGTCACGACGCCCTAGTTGGTCCGGAGCCGAGAAGGCTGCGCCGCGGCCGTGTCGATGGGCGTCATCCCTTTCGGCCACGAAGCCCGAGGCCACCGCACGGTGAACGTGCTCCCAACCCCCGGAGTTGACTCGACCGTAATCTTCCCGTGCATGAGCTGGACGTAGCGGTGGGCAATGGCAAGGCTGAGCCCGTTGCCTTCGTAGGCCCTACTGATCCCGGTGCTCTCCTGCTGGAACGGCTCGAAGAGACGAGGTAGGAACGCCTGGCCGATCCCTAGACCCGTGTCGCGGACACGCAGCACGGCGTCGGGCCCCTCGGCCTCGACCGACACCTCGATCGCTCCCGCCTCAGTGAACTTGACCGCGTTGTCGAGGAGGGTGGCGAGAACAAACTGGAGCGCTCCGCTGTCGCCGAGCACCCACGCTGGCGTTGTGGGGAGATGGAGGGCGAGGCGCAGCCCGCGCTGGGCGGCTTGAGCGCGGTAGTGCTCGGTGACGCGTTCGGTCTCCCGGTTGAGCGCAAGCAAAAGCCCGCCCTCCTCAGGCGTCTCAGACTCAATACGAGCATACTCGATGAGCGCTGTGAGAGTGCGGAGCAGCCGACGGCCGCCCTTCAGGATGAAGGCAGCAAACTCACGAAGGTGCGCGTCTGTCTCGACCTCGAGGATCTCGGCGTAGCCAATGATCGAGGTCAGCGGCGTCCGGAACTCGTGGCTCATGTTGTCCATGAGCATGGACCGGAAGGCGAGCGCTTGCTCGGTCCGAGCCTTCTCGGTCTCCAGGGCTTCCACGTTCGCCTGCCGCTCTCGAAGGATGACCTGCACCTGGTCCTGGACGCGTTGCTCCAGGTGGTCGTTGAGTTGTTTTAGGGCACGCTCCTGGTCGCGCAGCCGCCGTAGGTTGCGCAGCCGCAGCAGCAATTCGCGGGCGCTGAACGGCTTCGCGAGGTACTCATCGGCGCCGTGTGCCAGGCCGGTCTCGATGGTGTCCTGCGAGGTCTTGGCCGAGAGCAGGATGACCGGGATGTGCCGGAGGGCATCGTCGGTCTTGAGGCGCTGGACGAAGCCGTTGCCGTCGAGCCGCGGCATCATGATGTCGGAGACGATGATATCGGGCCGGAGCGCACGCGCCTTGTCGAGCCCGTCGAGCCCGTCCACGGCCTCGCCGATGTGGTAGCGTCCGGCGAGGCAACTAGCGATGTAGGCGCGAATGTCCGCATTGTCGTCCACGATGAGCACCGTCGGGGCGTCCGGGTCGGTGACCATCGGGGTGTCCATCGGCGCAAACGCGCCCGTATCGGGGACGTCGGGGGAGCTGGCGTCGTCGACCATTCCAGCCGCTTCGGCCGGTGCTGCTTGGTCCACCATCCAGCCTTCGAGGCCGTGCGCAGTGCCGTCAGTGCTCTCGTCCCCGTCGATGTCCGAGGTGGCGTCGATCTCGTCCGGGTGGAAGTGGGCGGTGCCCTTCTTGAGCCGCACGGTGAACGTGGTGCCCTCGCCAACGGTGCTCTCGACGTCGATCTCGCCGCGGTGGAGCTGGACGAGTTCGTGGACCATCGAGAGGCCGATGCCGGAACCCTCATGCTCACGCGCGTCACTGTCCTCGACCTGCCGGAAGCGGTCGAAGATGAGCGGCAGCTTCTCCGGCGGGATGCCGCGGCCCGTGTCGGTCACGCGCAGGTGCACCCACCCGTCGGGCGCGTCGGCGTTGGCCGGGTGTTCTTCCACCGCCACGGCAATGGTGCCGTCGGCAGGCGTGAACTTAACCGCGTTGGAGAGCAGGTTGAACACCACCTTTTCGAGCTTGTCGGGCTCGTACGAGAGCCACACGGCCTCGTCGGGCGTGTCGAGGGTGAGCGCGATGCCCTTTTGCTCGGTGTAGGTCTGGAACGAGGCGACGATGCCCTCGGCAAGCTGGACGACGTTGCGCGGGCGGGCACGCAGCTCCATCCGGCCCGACTCCAGGCGCGCGAGGTCGAGCAACTGGTTGATGAGGCGCAGGAGGCGCTTCGCGTTGCGCTGCATGATGCCCAGCTGCGTCCGGACGGGCGTGGCGAGCGGTCCCTGGCTCCCGCCGAGCAGGTTGTCGAGCGGCCCCAGCATGAGCGTGAGCGGGGTCCTGAATTCGTGGGAGATGTTGGCGAAGAAGCGCGTCTTGAAGCGGTCCAGCTCGCGGAGTTGGTCGGCCTGCGCCTGGATGGTAGCGTGGGCGTCCTCCACCTTCTCCTTCTCCTCGCGGAGGGCGCGCGTGCGCTCGTCCACGACCTGTTCGAGGTGGCGCTGGCGGGCCTTCAGGCGGGCCACGCGGGTCGCGTAGGCGGCGTAGGCGAGAGCCAGCGTGAGCAGCACACAGACGACGAGGAACCACCCCGTCTGCCAGAAAAACGGGGCGACCTGGAAGGCGAGCGTCGTCCCGACAGGGCTCCACACGCCGTCGTTGTTGGCGGCTTGGATGCGGAGCTCGTAGGTGCCGGGGCCGAGGTTGGTGTAGTAGGCCTCGCGCCGGGTCCCGGCGTCGTACCAAGCGTCGTCGTGGCCGTCGAGGCGGAACCGGAAGCGGACCGTTTCGGGCGCGGGGAAGCTGGGCGCGGTGTAGCGCACCTCGATCTTGTCGCTGCCCGGCGGGAGCGCGATGGGAGCGCCCACCGGGACGTCCGCGCCGTCCACGCGCAGCGCCTCCACGGCGACCGTCGGCGGCAGGGTGTTGCGCCGGATGCGCGCCGGTGAGATGCCGGCAAGGCCTTCGGTGGTGGGGAACCAGAACGTGCCGTCGCGGGCGGCCCAGGCGGCAGGCTGCTGCCCGCCGTTGGCCTCGACGCTGCGCAGGCCGTCCGCGAGGCCGTAGAGCGTGACATCGAGGGCGGCGTCGGGGTTGAAGGCGTGGTCGTCGAGCGACGCGCGCGTGATGCGGGCCACGCCGCGGTTGGAGGTCAGCCACACCGCTTCGTCGGTGCTAAGCACGGCCATCACCGAAGCGCTCGGCAGCCCTTCGGCGACGCCGAACGTGTCGAACTGCGGCGTGCCTGCGGCCGCGTCGGGACGGTAGCGGGCGAGGCCGCCGCCCATCGTGCCGATCCAGAGCGCGCCGGTTGCGTCCTCGTGCAGCGCGAGCACAGCGTCGGCAGGCAGCCCCTCGTCGGCGCCGTAGCGTGTGACCGCGCGCGGCGTTCCAGCTTCCGCCGGTGCCAGCCGGACGAGCCCGGCGTCGTAGGTCCCGATCCATAGGTGGTTCTCGGCGTCCTCGTGGAAGGCCGTGGCGAAGGGGGTGCCGAGGATGCTGTCGGGGAGCGTCGTGAAGGCGGCGCCGTCGAAGGTGCTCACGCCAGCCTCGGTGGCGAACCAGGCGGTGCCCGCGCGGTCCGTGTAAACGGCGAAGACGGTGGTGCCCGCGAGCCCGTCGTCCGTGGTGAAGACGCGCACGGCGTCGTCTTGCAGGAGAGCGGCCCCGGCGCCGCTCGTCCCGACCCAGAGGTCTCCGTCGGCGGTGCCGTCGAGCGAGAGGGGATGGGCGCTGGGTAGGCCGTCGGCCTCGGTGAAGGCGCGTACGGTCCCGCCCTGCACCCGCGCGAGCCCGCCCTGCGTGGCGACCCAGAGCGCTCCGGCGGCGTCTTCGTAGACGGCCAGCGCGAGGTCGTGCGGGAGCCCCTCGGCGGGGGTCAGCACGGTGAACTTGGTGTCCTGGAGCCGGTTGAGGCCGTCCTGCGTGCCGATCCAGAGGCCGCCCTCGCGGTCCTCGTGCAGCGCGAAGACGGCGTCGTTGGAGAGGCCCTCCGCGCGTCCGAACGCGTCGAAGCGCGGTGTGTCCGCGCGCTGGTCGTAGCGAAACAGCCCGCCGACGGCGCCGATCCAGAGCGTGCCCTCGGCGTCCTCGACGAAGTCCTTGACGTACTGCCCCGGCTCGGTCAGCGGGATGGGGTGCTCCGTCCGGGTGCCACCTGTGAGGCTGAAGAGCCGCCCGTCGCGCGTGCCAATCCAGAGCGTGCCGTCGGCGTCTTCGTAGAGGGCGCTCACGAACGCCTCGGCGAGCAGCAGGTCGGCCACGGGCACAAACCGGTCGCCGTTCTGGACACGCAGGCCCTGCTCGGTGCCGACCCAGAGCGTGCCGCGGTTGTCCTCCACGATCTGGCTCACGATGCGCACGTCCAGGCCCGCCTCAGCGCCGTAGGTAGCGAACGTGCTGTCGGCAACACGCGTGAGCCCGCCCTCAAAAGTGCCTACCCAGAGCGCGCCGGTGCGGTCCTGCGTCAGCGCCGTGACGAAGTCGCTGCCGAGGCCGTCGTCCTGGGTGTAGGCGGTGAACTGCCCAGCGCGGTGGGCCACGAGGCCGCCGCCGCGCGTAGCCAGCCAGAGCGTCCCGTCGTCTGCGGCGAGCATCCGGTTGACGTTGCTCGTGGTCAGCGCCTCCGTGTTGGCCTCGTCATAGACCGTGAAGTGGAGCCCGTCGAAGCGGGCAAGGCCCTCCTGCGTGCCGAGCCAGACGTAGCCGTCGGTCGTCTGGACGATCGACAAGATGCTGTTCTGCGGCAGGCCCTCCCGCGTGCTCCATGTACGGTGCTGGTACTGCGTGATCGCCTTGGCCGGGTCGAGCGTGACGCGGTCGGCGGCGAGCGTGGAGGTCTGTGCCCGCCCGCTCGCCGCGCCCGCCAGCATGGCGACTAGGACCGCGCCAAGCCCTGTCCACACGCGCGAGCGCAGGGACCGGAGAGCAGGATGGAGGCGAGTCGGCATGGGTGAGAGGGCGAGCGTCGGCCTGGATGCGCGTGGCCTGGGTACACACCAGTCGTGTACAAAAACAGAGCCAGACGGTCGGCAGCCGTCGAGAAAGGCGCTATACCTCCGCTGGTAGTTGTTCCCTAACTAGTTTTTCGACGGGTAGATATGGGGCTCTTCGGCCGAATGCGGGCACCTGGCGTGGTAGGTGTCGGGCGATAGCGGCATCCTTTTCCCAAAGGGTACCCTCGTGGAGCGATCGCCTACCTGGAATCGGTGCCCCGTTTTGCTACGGGGGGATTCCCTTCCTGGTGCCTGTTGCCCTCGTGGATGGACTAGACGTGGACCCGGGACCTGGTCCGCTAGTCTGGTGGACGGATTGCGAGTCGCTGCGGCGTCTTTTTCCGACCCGCCGGTGCGCACCCCCATGGCCCGTCTCTACTCCAGCGCTTCTCAACAGGCCCGCTCCTGGCAACGAAGCCACGCATTGCGGTGGCTTCAATCGTTCTCTGCCCTTGGTGCGTTGGCGCTCACGGTGCTGCTCGCGGGCTGCGCGGACGACCTCGTGTCCGGCTCTGAGGCGCCCTATGCCATGGCTGCGCCCGACCTCACCGCCGCCTCCGGTGTCGGTGCGGAGGCGCCGCGCTCGACGGCGCGCCCGCTCCTGCGCCACCCGCAACTCCTCGACCGCGCTACCTCGCCGCTGAAGCGCTCGCGCGTCGCCCAGGCTGGGCGCAGCTTGGACGCCCGGCGGCACGCCCCAGCTCCCCTCTACACCCCGTCACTCGACCCACAGACGCCCGGCGCGTCGCTCAACCACCCCCGCCTCGACGCCACGGACGAGTCGGCCAGCGAATGGACGGCCGTGCACGCCGCCGTCGCCCTCGACGCGCCCGGCGTGACCGAGGCCCTCCAGGTCGGCGACGAGCAGACGCACCTGTTTCTCGGCTTCCGCGAGTACGAGGCCGACGGGGTCACGCCGCGCGTCCTCGACCAGTGGGGCATCACGCAGCGCGTGCTGCAGGAGTACGGCATCACGCGGCGGGTGCTGCAGGAGTACGGCATCACGCAGCGGGTGCTGCAGGAATACGGCATCACGCAGCGGGTGCTGCAGGAGTATGGCGGTCTCACGATGGGCCTGCTCCGCGACCATGGCATCACCAGCCGCGTGCTTCAGGACTACGGCGTCACCGAAGCAAAACTCCAGCAGGACTTCGACACGCGGGAGAGCGTGATCCGGCTCCGGATGCGCGTCTCGCTCACGCGCCCCGGCATCTCCGTCTCGTTCGGCTCCGATCTACTCGACCGCCTCCTGCTCGAACTCGGCGAGGACCGCGACCTCGACTTTGCGGAGCCAGACCCGCAACTCGGCGGCACTCCGTTCTTCTCGCAGGACGGCCTCTTCGAAGACGGGCAGATCCTCCCGTGGAGCACCGCCCGCATCGGCGCGGCGTTCCCGGCCCACGAGCCGGACGCCCCGCTGCACGCCTTCATCCTTGACTCGGGGGTGCTCAGTGCCGACCTCAAGGTGATCGAGGCGAAAGACTTCACCATGCTCTTCGTCAGCCGCGACGTGCCCACGTGGGAAGAGGAGGACTTCGAGCACATGCCCGTCTTCGACCCCGGCACGCAGGGCGACCCCGCCGACGAGACCGGCCATGGCACGCACGTCGCGGGCATCGTCGGGGCGGTGGACGACGGCGATGGCTCGGTGGGCGTCGCCCCCGAGGTCAAGCTCCACAGCCTGAAGGTGCTCACCGACCAGGGCCGCACCGACGTCACGACCGTCGTGGCCGCCGTGGACTACGTCACCGACTACAAGCAGCGCAACCCCGGCCACGCCGTCGTGATGAACCTGTCGCTCGGCATGGACATCGGCTCGATGGCCTACAACGTGCTCGACGAGGCCGTCCGGCGCGCGACGCTCGCCGGTGTCGTCGCGGTGGTGTCGGCGGGCAACGACGGGGCGGACGCCTCGACCTATTCGCCGGCGCACGTGGCCGAGGCGATCACGGTGGGCGCCTATGACCAGGAGGGCCGCTTCGCGCCGTTCTCGAACTACGGCCCGAGCGTGGACGTGCTGGCCCCCGGCGACCTCGTCCCCTCCCTGACGCACGTCGAGGCCGAGGCCGACGCGGGCGAGCACGTCCTGATGTCCGGCACGTCGATGGCGGCGCCGCACGTGACCGGCGCGGCGCTGCTCTTCCTCTACCAAGAGCCGCAGGCCACCCCCGCCGAGGTCAAGGCGGCGCTCCTCGGCTATAGCCGCCCGGGCATCGCCAACGTGCCGACGCGCACCACCGACCGCTCGGTCCACGTCGCCGACTTCGCCGCGCCGGACGACCTCAAGGCGTTCTACTTCGAGAAGGCCGACTGGAAGGGCGACGCTCTCCTCGTCAAGGGCGAGGGGCCGCGCCTCGACCGGGTCACGTTCTACGACGCCGTGACGGGCGGCGAACTCACGCAGACCGTCATCCGCGCCGACGGCACGTTCGACTTCGAGTTCCCCCTCGGGACGGTGCCCTGCGCCGTGCAGGCCGTCTACCTCGGCTATACGCAGCTCCCCGTCGCGACGTCCGTCGCGACAGAAAACGCGCCCTCGTCGTGCGACTGGGCCGAGGAGGAGATGGGCACCGACTTCCGCGTCGACCGCGTCGAGTGGAAGAGCGGCCGTCTGGAGGTGGAGGGCATCAGCCTCCACCAGGGCACCACCATCTACATCCGCAACATCGCCAACGACGCGGTCGTGACCACGACGCTGCCGAACCCGATGGACGAGTTCAAGTCGGAGTTCCCCATGACCCAGCCTCCGTGCGCCGTCGAGATCGAGACGGCGGGCAAGTCCGCGATCCGCTCGGTGCTCAACGCGCCGCCGTCGTGCAGCAAGCGGCTCACGCTCGCGCCGCCCACCTGGGACGCCAACGCGAACGACCTGACCATCGGCGGCCTGGCCACGGGCGGGGCGACGGTGTCGCTCTACAACGCCGACAGCGACGTGCTCCTCGCCACGATGACCACGGGGTCGGTCGGGGCCTTCGGGATCACGATGCGTCTCCTCCCGGACGTGCTGCCGCCGTGCCGCCTCCGCGCCGAAGGCAACCTCGGCGAGGCCCTCGAGGTCAACGTCGGCGTTCCGTCGTGCGACCCCGGCTTCGTCTATGTCGAGCGGCCCCCGGATGTGGATCAACATCCGCTCTCCCATGTCCGCATCGAGCGGGCGCGGTGGTGGGCCACCCACGACCGCCTCGTCGTCCGTGGGCAGGGCTACGCGGGCATGACCGTCACCCTGATCGATCCCGCGACCGGCGCCGTGCTCGCCACGACGCTCGCTGGCCAAGACGAGGACTGGGAGTTTAGGCTCAACGACCTCGCCACGATTCCCTGCGAGGTCGAGATCCGGCTCGACGGACGCGTAGACCGGACAGACGTCCGCGACGCCCCGTCCGACTGCATGGCTGCGAGTGGGCCCACCACCTCCTCCACGGTCGAGATCAAAACGGCCGAGTGGACACCAGGTAACGAGCGGCTCGTCGTTACGGGGCACGGCACCGTGGGCGTCACCGCGACCGTCCGCGACTCCGAGACCGGTACGGCCCTCGGGACAGCCACAGCCGACGCGAGCGGAGATTGGACGCTGCGAGTCCGGCGCCCAGACATCGTTCCCTGTGCCGTTCAGGTGACCATGGACGGGGATTCCGACACCCGTGTCGTCATTGGGGCTCCGCCGACCTGCTCGACCCGGGTGTCCAGCGTGGACATGGCTCGCTGGTGGGAAGCGCCCCGAAGTCGGCTCGTCGTGCGTGGCCGCGGTATTCAGGAGGGCGACCCCGTCACCGTCTACGACGAGGCTGGTGCGCTGCTCGGCACCGCCGCCGTCATGAACGACAAGACGTGGAGCTTCAGTCTTCGCTTTCCTGGCACGATCCCCTGCTCGGTGACGGTCGAGATTGGCACGGAGACCCTCATCGCGCCCGTGGCCCGCGCCCCTGGGTGTGACGTGTAGGTTAGGCACGGCGATACTGCTGGGCGAATCGAAGGCGCGGTAGCTGCGCAGAGGCCCGAACCGATTGGGCCTCGAAGTATGGGGCCGCGGGCGGGCGGCGGCGTTCCATTGGGAGCGCCGGCGCCCGCAGCATCGCGCCGTGCTTGGATAGCGCTAAGCTTGGATGGCGCTGAGGACGAAGGGCAGGGCGAGGTTGAGGCTCCGGGTACGAACGCCCTATGGGTGCACGAGGCGGGTACGTCTCTCCACGTGGCCCCCTAATCTCACTCTGAGAGGTGGCTGTTTCACAGTGAGATCGACCGCGCACCGTCTACCAATATGCCCAGTCATCCCGGAAATCGGCCTGGGTTGCTCGCCCTGCGAAGGGTAGGCCATGGGTGCGGTGTTCCCTTTGCGGGAGAGGGTACCTCCCAATCACCCTCCCGTTGCTCAGGCATGCTCACCCCCACTGCCCGCGCTGTCTCGTACGCATCGCCACTCCAAGGTCTGGCGGTTGCCCTGGTCGCGGTCCTGACGCTCGCAGGTTGCTCCGACGACTTCTTCCAGGAGGCCGAGATCGACGCCTCGCTCCCTGTGGCGACCGATTTCACGCAGACAATCCAGGCTCCAGGTGAGGCGCCGCGCTCGGCCGACCGCCCCATGCTGCGCCATCCCCAGTTGATGGACCGTGCCACGTCGCCACTGAAGAGCACGCGCCAGGCCCGCGAGGCGCGCGCCTTCGCCCCCGCGCGCCTCGAAAGCGACGCCGTGACCGATGGCCCGGAGGTCGCCCTCGCCGAGCCCACCGTGGTCTCCCACAGCAGCGTCGGCGACGAGCAGACGCACCTGTTTCTCGGCTTCCACGAGTATGAGGCCGACGGCGTCACGCCGCGCATCCTCGACCAGTGGGGCATCACGCAGCGGGTGCTGCAGGAGTATGGCGTCACGCGGCGGGTGCTGCAGGAGTACGGCGTCACGCGGCGGGTGCTGCAGGAGTACGGCATCACCAGCCGGGTGCTGCAGGAGTACGGTGGGGTCACGATGGATGTACTCCGTGCCTACGGCATCACCAGCCGGGTGCTGCAGGAGTATGGGGTCACCGAGTCCCAACTGCAGCAGGAGTTCGACACGCGCTCCAGCGTGATCCGGCTGCGGCTGCGCGTCTCGCTCGCGCGCCCCGGCATCTCCGTCTCGTTCGGCTCCGGCCTGCTCGACACCCTCCTGCTGGAGTTCCAGGACGACCCCGACCTGGAGTTTGCCGAGCCCGACCCCGAGATGCAGGGCGGCAACTTCTTCCTCCGCGAGGGGCTCTTCGAGAGCGGCCAGATGCTCCCCTGGAACATCGCCCGCGTCGGCGCGGCCTTCACCAACTTCGACGCGCAGGGCAACGTGCATGCCTTCATTCTCGACTCCGGCATCTACGACCGCGACCTCAACGTGGTCGAGGCGAAAGACTTCACCATGCTCTTCGTCAACCGCGACCAGGAGACGTGGGACGACTCCGAGTTCGAGCAGATGCCCGTCTTTGACCCAGAGGCCCAGGGCGATCCGTCCGACGCCACGGGGCACGGCACGCACATCGCCGGCACGGTCGGGGCGAGCGACAACGACGAGGGCACGCTCGGCATGGCCCCCGGCGTGAAGCTCCACAGCCTGAAGGTGCTCACCGACCAGGGCCGCACCGACGTCACGACCGTCGTGGCCGCCGTGGACTACGTCACCGACTACAAGCGGCGCAACCCCGGCCATGCCGTCGTGATGAACCTCTCGCTCGGCATGGACATCGGCACGACGGCTTACAACGCGCTCGACGAGGCCATCAAGAGGGCCACCGAGCAGGGCGTGGTGGCGGTGGTGTCGGCGGGCAACGACGGGGCGGACGCCTCGACCTATTCGCCGGCGCACGTGGCCGAGGCGATCACGGTGGGCGCCTACGACCAGGAGAACCGCTTCGCGTCGTTCTCGAACTACGGCCCAAGCGTGGACCTGCTCGCCCCGGGCGACCTCGTCGTGTCGCTCACGCACCTGCCCGCGGAGGCCAGCGCTGGGGAGAGCATCCTTATGTCGGGCACCTCGATGGCGACCCCGCACGCGGTGGGTGCGGCCGCGCTCTACCTCCACCAGCACCCCAACGCCACGCCGCTGGCAGTGAAGGCGGCGCTCCTCGGCTACAGCCGCGAGGGCGTCCACGGCGTCCCCGCCAACACGACCACGCGCACGCTCCACGTCGGCGACTTTGCGAGCACCGCCGACCAGGAGCCGTTCCTCTTCACCGGAGCGTGGTGGAATCGGACCGACAACGCCCTGGTGCTCAGCGGACGCGGCCCGCGCCTCGACCAGGTCAGCTTCTACGACGATGAAACGGACGCGCTCATCGGTAGCGTCGTCATCATGGAAGACGGCCAGTTCTCGCTGAACCTCTCCGGTGCCAACCAGACGTCCTGCCGCGTCCGTGCGGTCTACGAGGGCTTCACCTACGAGTCGCGCTCCGTCGTGCTCCCCGCCATCGGCGTCCCGGGCTGCAGCATCCTAGGCTCTATCGGCACGACGATCGAGAACGCGCCCGAGCTCTCTGTGGAGATCGTGGCGTGGACGGAGGGCGCACTCTATGTGTGGGGCACCTCCCGGAACTGGAGTCAGGTGCGTGTGCTCAACGCGACGACCATGGAGGAGCTCGGCACGACTACGCCGTTCTTCGGCTCCTACACGGTCCACGTGGAGGGCCTGAGCGAAGCCCCATGTGAGGTGGTGGTGACCCAGGGCGACATCACCATCGAGCGGACGGTGATCAACGCACCGCCGTCGTGCGAGAAGCCTATCTCAATCACCGGAGCCCTGTGGGATGGGCTGGCGCACGAACTCACCGTGGCCGGACTGGCCACCGGCGGGACAGCCGTTTCGCTCGTCAACCCGGACAACGGCGTCCTCCTGGCCTCGGCGTCGGCGGGGCCGGTCGGGAGCTACGGGATCCTGCTGCGGCCCGAGATGAATGCGCTGCCTCCGTGCCGCCTGCGCGCGGTGGATGCCACCGGCGTGTCCGACGAGATTGCCCTCAATGTGGACTGCGACCCCAACTTCGTGTACGTGGAGCGGACCGAAGAGCCTGCGGGCGGTTCCGGAGCCGGCATGCCGGGGACGGGCGGGTCTGGAACTGGTGAGTCCGAGACGGGGGGGGGCGGTGAGAACCCGTTCGGTGCCGTCATCGAGATCACACGTGCGAAGTGGAATAGCAGCAAGAGCCGTCTCATCGTCAAGGGCAACGGGACGCCGGGCGAGACGGTCGAGCTGCGGCACGCCGTGACGGGGGCGTTTGTCGGGACGAAGCGGGTGAAGGACGACGGGACGTGGAAGATCACCGTCAACGGGCTGTCGACGGTGCCGTGCTCGGTGGAGGCCGTCAGCGGCAGCGCCTCGGTGGCCGAGGCCGTGCGGCGTGCCCCCAGTGACTGCAGCTAGAATCGCCCTCGGTCAGGATCACATGCGGGCGGTGGGGTCTCTTGGGAGGCGTCGCCGCCCGCGTCGTATCTTGGCTGTCTGCCCCGGAGGGGTGGCGGAGTCTGGTTTAACGCACCGGTCTTGAAAACCGACGTACCGCAAGGTACCGGGGGTTCGAATCCCTCCCCCTCCGCTCCAACACCACGCGGCGCGCCGACTCGTTCAGCGCGCCGCGTGGTGTTTCAGTCAGCAGCGTGGCGCGTTCACCCTTCGCCGGTGTCCCAGGTGAGGATGTCTTCCTCGGTCTTCTCGGCCTGCGCCCATTCCTCGGCGTGGGGGAGCGGCTCCTTCTTCTCGGTGATGTTGTAGCCGAGGTCGGCCCACTGCTGCGCGAGGTAGGCGTTCCACTCGGCGTAGTGCGTCCACTTCTCCGGGAGTTCGTCGTCGGCGTAGATCGCCTCGACAGGGCAGACCGGGACGCAGGCGTTGCAGTCGATGCACTCCTCGGGGTTGATGACGAGGAAGTTGGGGCCTTCGTAGAAGCAGTCGACGGGGCAGACCTCGACGCAGTCGGTATGCTTGCAGTTGATGCAGGGTTCAGCGACGACGTAGGGCATGGCGGGCGGGGATAGGCTGGACGCGAGCGTAGCGTTGCTCGCAGAGAGGTTACTCGGAGACGGGGCCGGGCGGCTGTACGAGCGTGCGAGCCACCTGGTGGGGCAAGATACGGGCCACCCTGCGCCGAGGCTCCCGCCACGCCGGATTCCAACCCTGTCGTCTCTGCCTTCCCCGCGTCCGATGTCGATCTCTACCGCCCGCGCTCTGCCGCTGCTCCTCGCGCTCCCGCTGCTGCTGACCGTCGCCACCGGCTGCGCGTCCACCAACCGCCTCGACGAGGTGTCGCTCGACGAGGCGCGCATCGCCATCATCGCAGCGGTGCCGCCCGCGCCACGCGTGCAGACGGGGCCGGACGAGGCCTTCGTCAACCCGTGGGACCCCATCGGTACGGCCGCGCGCGTGGGCACCGCCATCGGGAAGTGGGAAGAGGCGCGCGAGGCACAGGCCCGGCTCGACTCCGTGGCACGCGGCCTCGACGTGGCCGACCGCGTCGCCCGTCGCTTCTTCGTGCAGGCCGCCGAGCAGCTCGCCTTCGCGCCGGTCAACCGTCCCGCGGACGCCGACCTGTTGCTCGACCTCCGCGTCTACGACTACGGCCTCGTTGCCGACTCCTTCGAGGGCGCGGTCTTCTTTGCGCTCGAAGCCGACGTGCTGCTCGTGGACCGGCGCACGGGACGGGAGTACTGGGAGCAGCGCGTCCGTGAGCGGGAGACGCTCGACGCCTCCATCTTCGGTATGCCGACGCCCATCGGCAACGTGGTCACGGCGCGGGCCCTCGCCCGGCTCACCGAGGCCGAGATGCGCGCGGGCCTCGAACGCCTCGCCGACTTCACCGCCGACCGCATCGCGCAGGAGTTCCGCGACGACTACTACGCCGCACGACGATAGTAGGGATATCGGTGTGGACGTATGCAGGTGTGCACATAGCGCCGCGTGTTCATACGTTGTCCCCATGAGCAACTACCACCTGCTGGACGACGACGCGCTCCTGGCGCAGTGCGACGTGGACACGTTCCGCAGCGGCGGGCCAGGCGGGCAGCACGCCAACAAGGTCGAGACGGCCGTGCGCCTCACGCACCGCCCGACGGGGACGGTGGTGACCGAGCGCCGCTCGCGTAGCCAGCACACCAACAAGCAGACCGCGCTCGCGCGGCTCCGCAAGCGCCTCGCCGACGCCGCAAAGCCCGAGAAGAAGCGCGTTGCGACGAAGCCCACCAAGGCCTCGAAGCGTCGCCGCGTGGAGGCCAAGCGCAAGCGGTCGGAGAAAAAGAAGCGCCGCCGCAAGCCACGGCTGGACGACTGAGGGGAACGGCGCGGCCCGTCCAACGTGGAGAGAAAGCGCGCGGCGGCATCCAGCCACGCGTCCCATCTCCATCGCCCTTCCCCATGTTACCTCTCTCCGCTCGCGCGGTCCTTCGGGCCGTTGCGCTTGCCTCGCTTCTTCTCGCGGTCGGTGCATCTGAGAGCCACGCGCAGTCGCTCACGGGGCGCGTCGTGGATGCCGTCACCCAGGAAACGCTGCCGGGTGCGAACGTCGCCGTGCTCGGTGCCGACGGCACGCTCATCGGCGGAGCGGCCACCAACCTTGACGGGGCATTCGAGGTGGAGGCGCTGCCGCCGGGCGTCTACCGCGTGCGCGCCTCGTTCGTGGGCTATGCCCCACAGGAGCGCACCGACGTGGTCGTGCAGGGCAGCCGCCCGACGTTTCTCCTCTTCGAACTCCGTGAGGACGCGGCCATCGTCGGCGAGGGCGTGACGGTCGAGAGCGACTTCTTCGACGACGCGCCGGATGCGCCTGTCTCGGCGCGGACGCTCGGGCCGGAGGAGGTCCGCCGCACGCCCGGCGGCCAGAACGACATCTCGCGCTCGCTCCTGACGCTGCCCGGCGTGTCGAGCGGCGTCGACAACCGCAACGACCTCCTCGTGCGCGGCGGCGGGCCGAGCGAGAACGCCTACATCGTCGACGGCATCGAAATCCCGCAGATCAACCACTTCGCCACGCAAGGTGCCGCGGGCGGCGCGCTCGGGCTGCTGAATGTCGACTTCATCCGCGAGACGACGTTCTACACCGGCGGCTTCCCCGTCCGCTACGGCGACGCGGCCTCCTCGGTGCTCGTCGTCGAGAACCGCCCCGGCAGCCCGGAGACACTCGCTGGCGACTTCACCGTGGGCGCGACCGAGACGGCGCTCTCGCTCGACGGCTCCTCCGGGCCTGACTTCAACTGGACGTTCTCGGCCCGCCGCTCCTACCTCCAGCTGCTCTTTCAACTCCTCGACCTCCCGATCCGCCCGGCGTACTGGGACTTCCAGAGCCGCGTCGAGTGGACGCCCACCCGCGACGACCGCTTCGTCTACTTCGGCCTCTGGGCCGTGGACGACTTCGACATCGAAGAGCCCGGGCCGGACGACGACTTCGAGAATCAAGAGATCGCCGACCGCGTGCTCGACAACGACCAGCGGAGCTACACCACCGGCGTCTCGTGGCGGCGGCTCCTGCCGGGTGGCTTCGTCACCACGGCCGTGAGCCGCTCGTTCCAGACGTTCGCCTTCCAGGACCTCGACCAGGACGACGTCGCGCTCCTCACCAACGACGCTGAGGAGACGGCCTGGCGCATCCGCTCCGACGCCGACTTCAAGCTCAGCCCGCGTCTCACGCTCGGCGTCGGCGGTGGGGCCTCCCGCGAGACGATCACGTCCGTCTTCTTCCAGCGCGCCACGCCCGCGACGCCGTTTGACGACGATCTCCGCTTCGACACCGACCTCGTGCTCTGGAAAGGCTTCGGCTACACGCAGCTCACCGCGCAGCTTGGTCCGCTCGCGCTCACGGGCGGGCTCCGCGCCGACGGCACCGACTTCCTCGACCAGGGCGCGGTCCTCTCGCCCCGCGCTAGCCTTGCCTTCGACGTGACGGACCGCGTGCAGCTCAGCGCCGCGCTCGGACGCTTCACGCAGGCCCCGGAGCTGATCTCGCTCGCGGTGCAGGAGAATGGGGCGTACGTCAACCGCGACCTCCGCTGGATCGACGTCGGGCAGGCGGTCGGCGGCGTGGCCGTGGACGTGGCCGAGGGCCTGCGCGTCGGCATCGAGGGCTACTACAAGGCCTACGACGATTACCCCGTCTCGGCGTCCGACCCGCGCGTCTCGCTCGCCAACCTCGGCGGCGATTTTGGGATCATCGGGGCCGAGGACCTCACGCTGGTCGGCGAGGGGCGGGCCTACGGCGTCGAGGTGTCGGCGCAGCAACGGCTCGTCGGGCGTGTCTACGGGCTGGGGGCCTACACGCTCGGCTGGAGCGAATTCACGGGCGCGGACGGCGTCTACCGTCCGAGTTCGTGGGACGTGCGCCACACGGTCTCGCTCGCAGGCGGCGTCCGGCTGGGCAACTGGGAGGTCGGCACGCGGCTCACCGTGCAGTCGGGCCGCCCGTTTACGCCGTTCGACCTCGAAGCATCGGAGCGCGAGTACGCCCTCACGCGGCGCGGCGTCCAGGACCTCGATCGCCTCAACGCCGAGCGCACGCCTGCCTACGCCCGCTGGGACGTGCGCGTCGACCGCCGCTTCGGCATCGCGCGCGGCGTCAACGCCGTCGTCTATCTCGACGTACAGAACGTGCTTGGCCGCGAGAACGTGTTCGCGCTGCGCTACACCGAGGACCCTGCCGAGCCGGACCGCCTCGTGGAGCAGACGAACGTCGGGCGGCTGCCGACCATCGGCTTCAGCGTCGAGTTCTGAGCACGGGGTGTAGACGTACGCAGGGGTGAACGTAGAGACGTAGGGAAGCTCGGACTGCCATCCTCACGTCACCATCGCCCGTCGCGCTTTGTCAGTCTGGCCGATGCCCGGGTTGAACGCGTTTGTCGGATCGAGCGCGGCGTAGTGTGCCCGCAGCGCCTCGTCCGCTTCGTAGACATGTCCGACGTTGTGCTCGGCGGGGTACTTCGCCCCCCGGGCGTCGAGGAGCGCCAGCAGTCGCTGCTTGATGGCCTGTACGTCAGCCCCCTTCTTCGGGACGAGGTCGAGGTGGAAGACGTGGCACATGAAGTGCCCGCAGTAGAGCGCGTGGTCGAGTTGGTCGGCCACGTCGTCCGGGAGGTCGATGATCCAGTCAGGGTCGCTGCCCAGGAGCGCGATGTCGAGCGCGAGCACCTCCTCGGTCGTCTTCTGGTGGACGTTCTGGTAGCGGATTCCGGCTCCAGCCGCCGCAAACCGATGCAGCAGCGCCGCTTCGGCTTCGGCCTCCGTGCACGCGAAGAAGTCCACGCCGTTGCGGGTGCTCCACACGTCGTCGAGGTAGCGCCGCGTCTCCTCGATGCCGTCGTCCGACACGTTGAGAATGAGGTAGTGCTCGAAGCGGTCGCGGTACTGGCGGATCCGCTCCGGGATCTGGCCGGGAAAGAGCTTGCTGGCGTGGTAGAGCACGAGGTCCGGCAGGAACCGCGGCAGGGCCGACACCTTGTTCGTCAGGTACTCCACGCGCGACTTGAGCGCGTAGAGCTTCGGCAGGCGCTTCGTGCCGAGGTGCTTGATCGAGAGGACGACGTCCTTGCCGTAGCGCTGGGCCGTGTCGAGGATGCTCCGGTTCATGTACTCGACCTTGTCGGGCAACTCCTCGAAGTGCGTCAGGATGTGGCGGCGCAGCGCGGTGAAGTCGGCGGGGTCGTTGGTGCCGAGGAAGAAGACCTGCGTCCGCTCGGGCTTGGGGTAGGTGTCGACGCGGACGGCGAAGGCGGCCACCTTGCCCGCGCTGCCGCTCACGTCGTGGAGCCGCCGCGGGTCGGCGTTGTAGCGGTTCGGCACGTCGGCGTTGAGGTTGCGGATGCGCGCGGCGTACTCGCGGTCCGACGCGGGCGTGTCGAAGGCCTCGATGGCGTCCTCGGGGATGCGCCCGCGTTCCAGCGCCGCGAAGATCTCCTCGGGCGTCTCGCCGAGGCCCCGGATGCCGAGGTGGTTGACGAGTTCGAGCTTGCCCGCCTCGTTGACCCGCGCGAAGAGCGACAGCTCGGTGTAGGACACGCCGCGCTTGCAGAGCGCCCCCCCCGCGTTGTTGGCAATCCCGCCGACGATGGTCGCGCCGATGGTCGTCGAGCCGATCACCGAATGCGGTACCCGGTCGATGGGCGCGAGCAGCTGGGTGAGCTCGTGGAGCGTCGCGCCGGGCATCGCGACGACCTGCTCGCCGCCGCGAATCGGGAGGAGGCCCTTGAGGCGGCGCGTGTTGACGATCACGAGCGGCCGGTCATAGTCAAAGCCGCTGGGGCCGGAGCCGCCTGTGAGCCCGGTCTTCGTCCCCTGCATGAGGATGGCCGCACCGGCGTCGACGCATGCCTGGAGCACGCGCCATTGCTCTAGGAGCGATCCCGGAAAGACGACCGCCGCCGCCCCGCCGAAGCCGTAGCGGAAGCCCGTCCGGTAGTAGGCCGTGTCGCCCTCGTCAGTCAGGACGTGCTTGGCACCGACGACGCTCTGGAGCGCAGCGATCAGGTTGGAGGCAGACATGGCGAGGTAGCGTGTGAGACAGGGAGGACACGCGGCACGCCCGACGCCGCGTACGGTTTCGGCAACCGAGTGTCATACCGATCCGGGCGCCCCTAGGTCGTCACCGGCAGCGGCGAGCGGCCTCGACGCAGCGCCACCACGACTGCGACCAAGAAGCCGAGCACGCCGATGGCCAGCACGCCCGTGAGCAGGGGCGCGGCGGCTCCGTTGCGCGCATAGATCGCGGCGAAGGCCCACACGAGCACGCCTGCAAACGCTATATCGCCCGTGCGGCTCAGGATCGTTGCGCCGATGCCCGCGACGATAGCCGCGAGCAGCGGCGGCCAGAACGCGCCACTCGTCCCGAAGGCATCGGCTAGCGCGACCGTGATGTTGAGGGGCGTCGCCACCGTCAGCCATGCCAGGAAGAGCGACGTCGGCACGCCGAGGAGCCAACGCTCCGCCGTCGTCATGCCCATGCGGTCGAGGCGGACGTAGAGCCAGATCAGGCTCACCAGGATGCCCACGATCACGACGGCCGCCAGCGCGAGATGGCCTGTGAGCCACGGAATCTGCCACAGCCCCGTTAGCACCGTGGCACTCACGAACGGGACGCCGAGGGCATCGTAGCGCGCGCCGCGCGCGCTCGGCCGCGCCTGGCACGCCGCGAAGGCGAGCACGCCCAAGAAGATGATGCCCCAGATGGCGAATGCCCAGCCCGCAGGCGTCACGCCCGTCGGAATCGCGTTGGAGACCTCGCCCGTGTTCGTGCCGAAGAGCACGCCCGCCCCAGCCAGCCCATTGAGCACAATAGCGAAGAGTGCCGCCGCGATCACAGCGAGTTGACGAGCGAGTCCAGACATGGCGAGAGAGATCGAGTGGGACGAGCAGACCGTCAACGGGCAGGGAAGCTATTCGGCTCCCCCCGTTCCTGCGTCGTCTC
The DNA here is from genome assembly GCA_039821555.1 of Bacteroidota bacterium. NCBI lineage: Bacteria > Pseudomonadati > Bacteroidota > Bacteroidota bacterium. The sequence continues at coordinate 104,137 of JBCBNX010000002.1, read as the reverse complement.
TGCTCGCTGCCGCGAGCGTTGCTCCTCGGAACTGTCCCCCTCACGCGTGAGGGGGACAGATTCCCGACCCTTCATGGGGAGGGAATCGGGGGGAGCCGCACTGGCATCATTCCTCACCGCGCCGACTTCTCCTCACCGTGTCTACTTCGGCCCGTGCGCAGGCACCGACTTCAGGACCGGCAGCGCGATCGCGGGAGCTTCGGCAGTCGGCGTTGCAGCACCGTCGCCTGTCGAGGCCGCTTCGAGTGCCTCGAAGTTGGGTAGGCTTGCAGTACGCGGGCCGCGGAGCTTCGCGCGGAGGCGCTGCACGACAAACTTGGTCCAGCTGTAGCGCACCTTCGAGGGGAGCGCCTCCCAGAAGTAGCCGCTCGTGGGTGTCGTGGCGAAGCTCGGCTCGAAGTAGCAGTTGACGGTGCAGCCGCGGCACACCTCCAGGCGGCCCTCGTGCGCGCGGTGGTAGGCTACGCGGTCGCCCTGCCAGAGGTCGTAGAGCCGCCCCTCGATGGGCAGCTTCTCCAGCCCGGCGTGGTAGCACGGCAGCACGAGTTCGTCAAACGGCGAGATCACGACGGTCGTGCTGACGGCCTTGCAGACGGGGTCGGCGGGGTCGTTGCCGCCGCGCGCGCGCAGCGTGAGGAAGGCCGGGTTGAGATACGTGTACGGCTGCTTGGCAAAGGTCCGCATCCGCGCCATCACGTCGTCGGAGAGCTCCGCGCCGAGGCCGTGGTACTCGAAGAGCGGGTTCACGATCAGGATCAGCTTGTTCGGCAGCGCAAACTGCTCGTAGATCGTGTCGAGGTGCCGGACGCTCTCGTTGGTGACGGTGAAGAGTAGGTCGGGTCGCTCGCCGAGCTGCAGTGCCACCTCGATGGACTCCATCAGCCTGCCGAAGCACTTCACCCCGCGCGAGGCATCGTGCTCCTCGGCCGTCGGCGCGTCGATCGAAAAGTGCAGGAGGTCGACGAGCCCCCGCAGCGCTTCGGCGCGTTTCGGGTACAGGAGGCCGTTCGACGTGACCGTAGTCAGAAAGCCGCGCTCCTTCGCCATGCGCAGCAGGTCCGGCAGCTGCGGGTGCAAGAGCGGCTCACCGCCCGTGAAGTCGATCACGCGCACGCCGATGCGGCGGAGGTCGTCGAGGTTGCGCGCCGCGTCCGCGAGGTCGATCAGCGGGGAGGGCTGCTCCCAGATGTCACAGAACCCGCACTTCGCGTTGCAGCGGTAGGTGACGTAGTAGTTGCAGAGGACAGGGCGCATCCGGGCGGGACGGTTGGATCGAAGGACCCAAAGATCGGAAGAGCGCCGCCGCTTGGCTCACGTTTCCCTGCGGCGGACGGTGCGGTAGAAGAGCCAGCCTGCTCCTGCCCCAAACAGTAAGGCAGGACTGAAGTAGAACGAGAACATCAGAGCTAGCGCAAGCACGTCCAGGCTTCCGAACAGATTGAAAGGTTCGCCGTCTCGAATCTGCTCAGTTGCCTGGATAGTACTCATGCCCATAGTCAAAAGCACCGCCCCGATGCCGTAGCTCATTAGGGTGATGCCTAGCCCCGGCATGATTCCTTGCCACTCGTCTGGGGCACGTAGCGCGTCGCGGGCCATGGTGGGGCCGACGAGCCAGGCTACGCACGAAGCGGCCATCGTACCTGGCACGATGAGCCACCAGACAGGTCCACCAATTACGACGGAGAACGCGAGCCAGAACACCAGCGCTGCGGCACCGAAGAATATCGCGGCAGTGTTCCTCTCCGTCATCCGCTCTGGCTCTCGGCAGCAGGCGGCGGTAGCACATCCGCGACCGGGATCGGCGCAAGGTCGGGGAAGGCCGCGATGGTGAGCGCGCCGTCGGGCCCATGCTGCTCGACGATGCCATAGCCTGTCGGTCCCGGCAGACGATGGATCTCCGCGCGCCCCGGGCCGTGGTCATCGCCAACGAGCACGAGCCACACCTCCGGAACACCTACAGCGGCGTAGCGCGGCAGCTTCACGTTGCGGTCGAACGCTTCGGTGGCATCAGCTACCTCGATGACCAGAAGCGTGTCAGCGGCGGTCGGGAAGTGATCTTCCGAGTCGGGGCGCAGGAGCGCAAGGTCCGGCTCAGGCTCAGTCCCATCGTCTAGACGTACGGGGTTCTGCACGCTCACGATGGCTTCCTCGCCGACGGCACGTACCAGAAGGCGAGTGAGCCGGTTTACTGTGAGAAGATGAGGCCGTCCAACGGGTGACATGGTGAGAATCTGACCGTCAATGAGTTCGACACGGGTTTCGCGGTCGAGCACGCCCATTTCTCCAATGGCATGGTACTCCTCGACGGTAAATCGGTAAGGGTGCGGCGGCGCGAGATTCGACATGACCGTAGGTACTGCTGTCGGAAAGGACTCGAGAGTGAAGGCGAGAGCGCCCGAAGCGTTCCCTTCGCCGCAACACGGCCGCACTCGCCTCACATCCCCACCACCTTGAGCCGGGCAAACTTGAGCCGTAGCTTTTTCTGGCCGACGCGCTGGAAGTAGACCGTCGCTGAGGCGCGGTCGCCGCGGCCCTCCACGCCCATCACCTTGCCGACGCCGAACTTCGGGTGCTCGACCTGCATGCCGGGCCGGAGTTCGCCGCCTTCGCCCTCGTCGTAGACAATGCGGCGGCCCTGTGGCTCCGGTTCGGCAGCAGGCATGCGCTTGGTCCGACGCGGCTTCTTCTGCCCGGCGTCGCCCCGGAGGTTGCGGCGGTAGTAGTGCGGGTCTACGTCGCCATAGCCGCCGGTGCCACCATTGCCCAACTCGAAGCGGCCTTTCTTCGGGCGGAAGGCGCGGCCGGTGTCGGTGCGCAGCACGTCGTCGAGGCCGTCGAGCTCGTCGAGGAAGCGGCTTCGGACGGCACCCTGCGACTCGCCGTAGCGGTAGCGGCTGCGCGCATAGCTCAGCTGCAGCAGCTCCTCCGCGCGCGTCACGCCGACGTAGAACAGCCGCCGCTCCTCTTCCAATTCTTTCGGGTCCTGCGCGGCCTTCGCGAGTGGGAACAGCCCCTCTTCGAGGCCCACGAGGAAGACGACCTTGAACTCCAGCCCCTTCGAGGCGTGGAGCGTCATCAGCGTGACGCGGTTGTCGTCGTCCGAGACGCTGTCGAGGTCGGTCACGAGCGACACCTCCTGCAGGAACTCAGACAGCGTGCGCGCCGGGGCGTCCTCGGCCCCATCCGGCCTGGCAGCCGGCGTGTCCGCGAACTCGGCGATGGCGTTGAGCAACTCGTGAATGTTCTCCAGGCGGGCGAGGCTCTCCGGCGTGTTCTGGTTGCGGAGGTCGGTCATCAGCCCCGACTCCTGGAGAAGACTCTGTGCGAGTTCGTGCGCGGGCGCTGTCTCGGCCTTCGCGGCGTGGTGCGCGACGAGGAAGCCGAACTTCTCGATGGCGTTTCCGGCCCGCGCCGAGAGGCCCGTCTCGTGCACGCGCTCGATGGCTTGCCAGAGCGTGAGCCCTTCGGTGGCGGCGTATTGCTCCAGCCGCTGCATCGTCTTCTGGCCGATGCCGCGCGTGGGCGTGTTGATGACGCGCCGGATGGAGGCGACGTCGTTGGGGTTGACGGCGAGGCGGAGGTAGGCGAGCGCGTCCTTGATCTCGGCGCGCTGGTAGAACGAGATGCCCCCGACGAGCCGATACGGGATGCCGCCGCGCCGGAGCGCCTCCTCGATCGAACGGCTCTGCGCGTTGGTGCGGTAGAGCACGGCCACGTCGCGCGGGAGCACGCCCGCCCGGGCGTTCAGGTCGCGGACCGCCCGTTCGATGCGCTGCGCCTCGTCGCGCTCCGACAGGGCCTCGGTGACGCGGACCGGGTCGCCCTCGCGGTTGTCCGTCCAGAGCGTCTTGTCGAGCTGGTCGCGGTTCTGCTTGATGATCGCGTCGGCGAGCTTCAGGATGCGCTGCGTGGAGCGGTAGTTCTGCTCCAGCCGCACGACCGTCGCGGCGGGGTAGTCCCTCTGGAACGAGAGGATGTTCTGGATGTCGGCCCCGCGGAAGGCGTAGATCGACTGCGCGTCGTCGCCCACGACGCAGATGTTCTTGTGCTTCGCCGCGAGCAGCTTCGCGAGTTGGTACTGCGCCTGGTTGGTGTCCTGGTACTCGTCGATGTGGAGGTAGCGCCACTTCGCCTGGTACCTCGCGAGGACCTCGGGGTGGTTTTCGAAGAGGCGGATGGGCCAGATGAGGAGGTCGTCGAAGTCCATCGCGTTGGCGCGGCGGAGGGCCTCCTGGTAGGGGCGGTAGAGCTTAGCGACGGCCTCCTCGAACGGGTCGGCGGCGAGGCGGGCGTAGTCGTCAGGGCTCACCATCTGGTTCTTCGCGCCCGAGAGGCGGCCCCGCACGGCGCGCGGCTTGAACTTCTTCGCGTCGACGCCATAGCGCCCCATCAACTCCTTGAGCGTCTTCTCGGAGTCGTCGGAGTCGTAGATCGTGAAGTCCTTCGTGAAGCCGATGTGCTCGGCCTCCATGCGCAGGATGCGCGCGAACGTGCTGTGGAACGTCCCCATCCACAGCCCCTTCCCTGCGCCCTCGCCGACGAGGGCCACGGCGCGCGCCTTCATCTCCCGCGCAGCCTTGTTGGTAAACGTGAGCGCGAGCACCTCCCACGGCTTGGCCCGCTTCGTCGCGAGCAGGTAGGCGATGCGGTGCGTGAGCGTGCGCGTCTTGCCCGAGCCCGGCCCGGCGATGATCATGACGGGGCCGTCGAGCGCGGCGGCGGCCTCCTGCTGCGCCGGGTTCAGCCCCGCGAGGATGGCGTCGGGATCGGACGGATTCGCGGCGGGCTGGTCGTCGAAGGAGATGGCGAACTGGCGCATCGGAGCAGGGGCGCTGGTCGAGGGACCGGTGGGAGGAGGCGGACGGAAAGGTACCGGGACCTCACGCCGTCCTCAACGATCGTGGATAACCGTTGTGCCCGCGTGGATAAGTCCGGCCCAGACAGAGCGAGGGCCGCCCCGCGCAATGCGGAACGGCCCTCGGCTTTTCATTCGGCGCTCGAACGTCACCGTTCGAACATCGAGACTCAGGTGCCGGCCGAGTAGTCGGTGGCGTAGACGACCTGGTCGTCGGAGAGCCCGTCGATGTGGATGCCCATCGTGATGAGCTTCTTGCGCGCGATCTCGGTGTCGAACTCTGCCGGGAGCGTGAACACCGTGTTCGCGAGGTCTTCGCCCGCCTCGTGCTTCTGGATCAGGTTGAGGTGCGCCAGGAACTGGTTGGCGAAGCTCATGTCCATCACCTCCGAGGGGTGGCCCTCCGCAGCAGCGAGGTTGATGAGGCGGCCGTCGCCGAGCACGTAGATGCGGTTGCCGTTCTCGAGCGTGTACTCGCGGTTGTCCTGGCGCATCACGCGGGTGTCGTTCGACATCTCGGCGAGCTCCTGGAGGTTGAGCTCCACGTCATAGTGGCCCGTGTTACAGACGAGCGCGCCGTCCTTCATCTGGGCGAAGTGCTCGCCGCGGATGATGTCCTTCATGCCCGTGGCCGTCACGAAGACGTCGCCGACTTTGGCGGCCTCGGCCATCGACATGACGCGGTGGCCTTCGAGGGTCGCCTTGAGCGCGGCCACCGGGTCGACTTCGCAGACGATGGTGTTGGCGCCGAGGCCCTTGGCGCGGATCGCCACGCCGGAGCCGCAGTGGCCGTAGCCCGCCACGACGAAGTTCTTGCCTGCGATCAGGATCGAGGAGGCGCGGAGGATGCCGTCGAGCGTCGACTGGCCGGTGCCGTAGACGTTGTCAAACTCCTGCTTGGTGGCGGAGTCGTTGACGGCGTAGACCGGGTAGAGGAGCTTGCCGTCGTCGGCCATCGCACGGAGGCGGTGGACGCCGGTGGTCGTCTCCTCCGAGCCGCCGATGATGTCCTGGGCTTTCTCCGGGAAGGCGCTGTGGACGCGGAAGATGAGGTCTGCGCCGTCGTCGAGCGTCGTCGAGGGCGTCTTGTCGATGGTGCGGTCGATGCACCAGTAGAAGTCCTCGGTGTTCTGGCCGTACCAGGCGTAGATCTCGGTGCCGCCTTCGGCGAGGGCCGCAGCGACCTCGTCGTTGGTCGAGAGCGGGTTGCAGCCGCTCCAGGCGACTTCCGCGCCGCAGGCCTGCAGCGTCTCGACGAGCACAGCGGTCTCCTTCGTGACGTGGAGGCAGCCCGTGATTTTGTAGCCGGCGAACGGCTGCGTGGCGGCGTACTCCTCGCGGAGCTTCATGAGCACCGGCATGCGGCTCTCCGCCCACTCGATGCGCTTGCGTCCGGCGTCGGCGAGGCCGAGGTCCGCGACTTTGTAGTGTCCTTCCTTGTGATCCATCTGAAATAGAGGGGTGTGTTAGTTCGGGGAGGTCAGAATAGCAGGGCTGGGGCGAAGGTTTCGATGTGGAAACACTCCGCCTAGAACCTAGGGACAATTCACGCAGCCTACGAAACGGCCCCCTTGAGCGCGTCGACCGCGTCGAGGGCCTCCCAGGGGAAGTCCTCGCGGCCGAAGTGGCCATACGCGGCGGTAGAGCGGTAGGCCGGGCGGCGGGCCGGGTCGAGCAGGCCGAGCCGCTCGATGATGCCCTTCGGGCTAAGGTCGAAGACCTGCTGGACGGCATCCACGATGGCGCGGTCGTCCACCTTGCCGGTGCCGTAGGTGTCGACGGTGATCGAGACGGGCTTGGCCACACCGATCGCATAGGCGACTTGCACGAGCACCTCGTCGGCGAGCTCGGCCGCGACGATGTTCTTGGCGACGTAGCGCGCGGCGTAGGCGGCCGAGCGGTCGACCTTCGAGGGGTCCTTGCCGGAGAACGCGCCGCCGCCGTGGCCGCCCTTGCCGCCGTAGGTGTCGACGATGATCTTGCGGCCGGTCAGCCCAGCGTCGCCGTGCGGCCCGCCGATGACGAAGCGCCCCGTCGGGTTGACGTAGAGCGTGACACCCCCATCTTCAGGTGGGGCCATGTCGAGCACGTCGGCCGCGCCGAGCGCCTCGAAGGCCTGCGGGATGACGTGCGTGCGGAGGTCGGCCTCGATCTGCGCGCGGGTGACGTCCTCGCCGTGCTGCGTCGAGACGACAATGGCGTCCACGCGGTTGATGGTGCGGCGGTCGTCGGCGTACTCCAGCGTGACCTGACTCTTCGCGTCCGGACGGAGATACGTCATGATCTCGCCAGCCTTGCGGATCTCGGCGAGGCGGCGCAGGATCTCGTGCGACGCGGCGACGGCCAGCGGCATCAGACTCGAGGTCTCGCGGCAGGCATAGCCGAACATGAGGCCCTGGTCGCCCGCGCCCTGCTCCTGGTCCACGCCCGCGCCCTCGTCCACGCCCTGCGCGATGTCGGGGCTCTGCTCGTGGATGGCCGAGAGCACGCCGCACGACGCCGCGTCGAACTGGAGGGCGGGGTCCGTGTAGCCGATCTCCTCGATGGTCTCGCGGACGACCTTCTGAACGTCCACGTAGCCGTCACAGGTGACCTCGCCCGCGACGACCACGAGGCCGGTCGTGCAGAGCGTCTCGACCGCGACGCGGCTTCCCGGGTCCTCTGCGAGGAAGGCGTCGAGGAGCGCGTCGGAGATCTGGTCGGAGACCTTGTCGGGGTGGCCTTCCGAGACCGACTCGGAGGTAAATAGGTAAGCCATGAAGTAGAATCGAAATGGAGAGGGCGAAGGGTGTGCGTGCCCCGGGGCGCAGGAGGGATACTGCGTTGGGCCGCCACCGAGGATGGGCGGCATGATGAGGCGGGCGAAAATAAGCGCGCCCTCCGGGCACATCTAGCGCTTCACAGGCTTTACAAGCAGGGTGCCGGACCACCGAGGCCGGCTCGACCCCGCCTCGCTCACATTGCACGCTTCCGCCGGATGCCGTAATTTGCGGGACGCTCTTATCCCTGACACTCCCCCTTCCTCACCGCAATCGTACGCTCATGGCCACCGAAGTAGCCCAGAAAGTCACCGCCATCATCGTCGACAAGCTCGGCGTGGACGAAGCCGACGTCGTGCGCGACGCCAACTTCACCAACGACCTCGGCGCGGACTCCCTCGACACGGTCGAGCTGATCATGGAGTTCGAAAAGGAATTCGACCTCACGATCCCGGACGAGGACGCCGAGCAGATCGCCACCGTCGGCGACGCCATCGACTACGTGTCGAGCAAGGCGTCGTAAGCGCCGCGCCCCCCACAGCCTTTACCCCCGACGGCTTCGCGGCACCGACGTGCACCGGAGCCGTCGTTTTTTTGCGTCCCCTCCCGACGACCTCGTCCGGACGGCCTCGTCCCGTCTCGACACCGCTCCGCCGACCCCCACCGAGCCGCGCTTCGCTCTCATGTTTCTGTCTCCCACCTCCGACCGCCGCGTCGTGGTCACCGGCCTCGGCGCCCTCACCCCCATCGGCAACTCCGTCCAAGCCTACTGGGACGGCATGATGGCCAGCCGCAGCGGCGGCGCCCGCATCACCCACTTCGACCCCGAGGGCTTCTCGACCCAGTTCGCCTGCGAGGTTAAGGACTTCGACCCGAACGACTACCTCGGCCGCAAGGAGGCGCGGCGGATGGACCCCTTCTGCCAGTACGGCCTCGTCGCCGCCGACGAAGCGCTCGCTGACGCGGGCCTCGACCCGGCCACGATGGACCAGGCCGACAAGGACCGCTTCGGCGTCGTCTTCGGCAGCGGCATCGGCGGCATGAAGGTCTTCCAGGACCAGACCATCAACTACCACGAGAACGGACCACGGCGCATCAGCCCGTTCTTCGTGCCGATGATGATCCTCGACATCGCCGCCGGGCAGATCTCGATGCGCCACGGGCTGCGCGGGCCGAACTACGCCACCGTCGCGGCGTGCGCCACGGGCAACAACGCCATCGTGGACAGCTTCATGCTGATCCGCAGCGGCCTCGCCGACCGGATGCTCTGCGGCGGCTCGGAGGCAGGCGTGACTGGCATCGGCGTGGGCGGCTTCGGCTCGATGAAGGCCCTCTCGACGCGCAACGACGCGCCCGCCACGGCGAGCCGCCCCTTCGACGCCACGCGCGACGGCTTCGTGATCGGCGAGGGCGCCGGCGCGCTCGTGCTGGAGACGTACGCCGACGCGAAGGCCCGGGGGGCGAAGATCTACGCCGAGATCCTCGGCATCGGCATGAGCGCCGACGCCTACCACCTCACGGCCCCCGATCCCTCCGGCGAGGGCGTCCGCCTCGCGCTCAACGGCGCGCTCCGTACCGCCGGCCTCGCGCCCGAGGACGTGGACTACATCAACATGCACGGCACCTCGACGCCCCTCGGCGATATCGCGGAGACGAACGCGATCAAGAAGGTCTTCGGCGAGCACGCCTACAGCATGAACCTGTCCTCGACGAAGAGCATGACGGGCCACCTGCTCGGTGCCGCCGGTGCCATCGAGGCCGTCGCCTCGATCCTGGCGATCCAGCACGGCCGCATCCCGCCGACGATCAACTTCGAGAACGCCGACCCGGAGTGCGACCTGAACTACACGTTCAACAGCCCACAGGACCGCGACGTGAAGGTGGCGCTCTCGAATGCGTTCGGCTTCGGCGGCCACAACACGTCTGTCGTGTTCGGCGTGCCGCGCTAGGCGTCGGTCGCCGGACGCAGGCTATCAGACAAAGGCTGCTACTCGTCCGGCTCTTGCGCTCTCTCCCGGAACGCGTCCAGGAAACGATGGGCCAGCCCTGGCCGCGCGACGCCGCGCAGCGTCCCGTCTTGAAGGAACGTGCTCACGTACCGCTGCTGCTCGTCGGTCAACTCGGCGATGTTGCGGAAGCCCATCGCCCAGTGCGGGAACGAGCGGTAGGCGACTTGCCGCCGGACGAGCAGATTCACGTCGCGGTGGCGCGGGTCGTCGAGCACCCGGCGGTAGACCGCGTTGACATCGCCCGAGAGGCCCTCGAAGACCTGGATGAAGCTGCCCTCGTGGTAGAGGAGCAGGCCGGTGACTTGGTCGCGTGCGTTGTTGCGGCGGCTGACGCGCAGGATATCGGTGAGCGTAGGGAGGCCGACCAGACGAGTCGCCTTGCTCGTGTAGATGAGCTGGATGAGTGGCTGCGGCATGGCGGTGGGGGTTGAGCCTGCGGCCAGATCAAACCCCGCCGTTTTTCTTCGTGTTCCCCATTCCTTAACACACCGACCTCCTACACCCATGACGCTCGGCCTCGTCTCGGACACCCACGGCTGGCTCCACCCCGCGCTCTGCGACGCGCTCGCCGGCGTCGACCTCATCCTCCACGCGGGCGATGTGGGCACGCCCGACATCCTCGACGCGCTCGAAGCCGTCGCGCCGACGAAGACCGTCTGGGGCAACATCGACGGGCGACCTATCCGGCAGCGCTCGGTGGAGCACCTGCGCATCAGGGTTGCGGGGGTGAATCTCTGGATGACGCACATCGGCGGGCACCCGAAGCGCTGGGCCAAGGGCATCGGCCCGAGGCTGCGCGCGGAGTGGCCCGACGTGTTCGTCTGCGGCCACAGCCACATCCTGCGCATCGAGCGGGTGCCGCACCTCGGCGGGATGCTCTACGTCAACCCCGGCGCTGCAGGTCGCCAGGGCTTCCACCAGGTCAAGACCTGCGTCCGGCTCACCGTCGAAGGCGGCGCGGCGACAAAAGCCGATGTGGTGCACCTCGACGGGTAGATCGGCACCCTCTACTCGCCTTGCGCGAGCGAGTAGGCGCGGGTGCCCTCGACGGTGTAGAGGTGCTCCGTCTTGATGACGTCGAAGCCGGCCTCGACGAGCCGCCCGAGGAGCGCCACGACATGCTGCGGGGCCACCTCGTCGTCGGGCGCGGTGAAGCGGCAGCGCCAGTGGTCGGTGCAGAACGTCTCCGGGAGGCCGCTCGGAAAGACCTTCACGCCGCGGTTGGTGATGAGCGTTAGCGCAAGCCGGTCCGGCGTGCCATCGCTGTCGTCGTCACTGTCACTGCCGAGCGCGCGGAGCGCCATGCCGAGCGTGTCGGGGTCGCGGCTCTGGTCGGGGCCGTTCCAGTCAAGGAAGACATCGACGCCCACGAGCGTCTTCGGACGGGGCGGCGTCGGGCGCACCCTGAGATCGAGACTGGCAGTGCTACGGCCTCCCATTCCGGTGTAGTGCACCGGCTTGAGGTCGCGCGGCTCCGTGCCGAGGCGCGCGATCACGGCGTCGGCGAAGTTGTCGGTGGGGAGCTGGCGGCGGCTCACCGACGGGCGGTAGAGGTCCGGCGTGTGCAGCCCCGCCTCGACGGTGGCGAGCCAGGCATTCTTGATGCGCGCGGCGACCTCCGCTTGGCCGAGGTGGACGAGCATCATCACCGCGGCGCGCAGCAGCCCCGACGGGTTCGCCACGCCGCGCCCCGCGATGTCCGGCGCGCTGCCGTGCACGGCCTCGAACATCGCGAACGACGGCCCGAGGTTGGCCGACCCCGCCAGCCCGAGCGAGCCTGACACCTCGGCGGCGATGTCGGAGAGGATGTCGCCGTAGAGGTTCGGCGCCACGATCACGTCGAGGCGCTCGGGGCGGGCCGCCACCAGCGCCGCGCCGATGTCGATGATGCGGTGGTCGCTCTCGATGTAGGGGTAGTCGGCCGCGACTTCCTCGAAGACCTGCTTGAAGAGGCCGTCGGTGTGCTTCATGATGTTGGCCTTCGTCATGCACGTCACGCGGCGGCGACCGTGGGCCCGTGCATAGTCGAAAGCATAGCGGCAGATGGCCTCGCTGCCAGGCCGCGTGATGAGCTTGAGCGTCTGCGTGACCTCGGTGGTCTGCTGATGCTCGATGCCCGCGTAGGTGTCCTCCTCGTTCTCGCGGATCACGACGAGGTCGAGGTGCGGGTGCAGCGCAGCGACGTGCGGGCTGTAGCTCTTGCAAGGACGTACGTTGGCGAAGAGGCCGAGCGTCTTGCGGAGCGTGACGTTGAGGCTCTTGTAGCCGCCGCCCTGCGGAGTCGTGATCGGCCCCTTGAGGAGCACACCGTGGCGGCGCAGCAGGTCCCACGTCTCCGGCGCAATGCCCGAAGAGTGACCCTCGCGATAGGCCCGCTCGCCCATCTCGACGGGCTCGACGCGGAGCGGCGCGCCTGCCGCGTCGAGGATGCGGAGGACGGCGTCCATGATCTCCGGGCCGATGCCGTCGCCGTGGCACACCGCGACCGGGATCGGGGTCGAGGCGGTGCGACGATCTCGGCCGTCGGGAAACGACGTCGGGCGCGGGACAGGGCGGGCAAACCCATCGGCGAGGGCATCGGGGCGACGGAGCGTACGCAATTCAGGGGTAGACATGGAGGTCGGAGCAGCGTGCGGAGGAGAGGGGGAAGGAGAAGCGTTACGGCGAGGTCGGGCCCCGCCCGCCCATCGAGGGAGCAGGCGGGAACGTCGGGCCGACCAAGACGCGCCGCATCGCCGGTCGAGACGGGTGAGCGGGTACTCAGGCGGGCACCAACTCCCGCGACTCCCTGAGCTCCGTCTCGACGGTAGGCTCCGGTGCCAGCGTTGGAATGGAGGACCCGCGCACCGTGCCAGGATGCGAGAACACGGGGAGGCTCGGAGTGGCCTGCTGGGCGAACTCGGCGGCATCGACGAGGCTTACCCAGCGGATGAACCAGAGCGTGAAGGCCGCGACGGCCAAGATGATGAGCGAGCCGAGGGTGATTTCGAGAAGCGGCATGAGTGCAAGGGTTGGGAGTTGGAAGGAGTAAGGGGAGTCGGGTTCAGGCGGGTATGGACGGGTAGAGACGCGGTCCGGCACGGGTGACGTGCTGGGCGAGGAGCCGGTCGAGGAGGTTGGTCGCCGTGCTGCGGTGCTTCACGGCCAGCACAGGCACACGGGTGCCCTTGAGGATGGCCTCGGCGACGCGCCCGAGTTGGATCGCCGCGCTCAGGCTGCGGCCCCGCGTCCCCACCACGACGAGGTCCGCGCCGAGCGCAGCGATCTCCGCCGGCGTAGCCTCGGCCACGCTCGCGGTCTCGATGAGGTGCGTCTCCACCACCAGGCCACGCAGGTCGAGGCGGTCGAGGAAGGCCGCGAAGCGCTGCGCAGCCCACCGGTGTGCCTCCTCGCGGTCGACCTCGGCACGGGCGTCCGACCGCGCACCGTAGGCCGTCGGGGTCACGTAGGCATGCAGCAGATGCACCGTCTCGATGCCGGAGGCCTGCGCGAACGCGAGCGCCACGTCGACGGCCTCGGCCGCGTGCGCCGAGAAGTCCACGGACACCACCACCCGCTCGATGTGGGCCGGTACGTCGTCCGGCACGACCAGCACCGAGCACGGCGCGCGGCGCGTCAGGTGCTCGGCAAGGGCACCCTGCCCGACCAGCAGCAGGTCGAACGCGCCCTCCTGGGCCACACGTTGCACCTCGACGAGCGGTGTCCCATCCGTGACATCAATATGGACGGAGGTGTGCCAGGGCCCGGCGAAGCGCGCAGTAGCCCGGCGGGCGAGCGCGGCGTGGCGAGCCGCCGACGCCTCGTGGAGGAACGGCAACACGTCCGGATGCCGGTCCGAGAGCGCCGGGATCTCCGGTATGACGTGTAGGAACTGCACGCGCCCTGCCTGCGCGAGGTGGGCCACCATCGCGGCGTGGTCAATTAGGCGGTCGTCCTGCGTATCGTCGCGTAGAATGACTAGTAAACTCTTATATTAATACATGGCAAAAACCTTAGGTAAAAAGATGCTATATGAGTCGAGTGCCTAAGCCGTTCTAGCCGTGCTAGGCCACCGTACTAGGGCAGAGCGCTGGCACACGGCGACACATAGACGAGGGAGGGTAGGCTAGCGACCTGTTCGCTAGCTTCGTGGCGACCCAGTCTGCATAGCGCGATGGCATCGTGCAGGGGAGAGCCTAGGTCGGCGCGGGATGTCCGAGGGCGCTTTGTCACACCGTTGCAGTCGCCTGCAGACAGGACGTAGCGTCCTGAAGGACCTGACGAGTATGCCTCAGGCCTTCGGTTCGAACGGCGTGAGGAGCCAGAGCCACGTCGCGCGCGGGCAGCGGGCGCGCGACGAGCGCGCCTGAGCAGAGATCCAAAAGAGACGGCTACGCATCAGGGTGCCGGGACCGGAGGCGGTGCAGAGCGGAATGGTGCAAGGAGTCAGCGCGCGATGCTGGTATGTAAAAAATTACACCAACACCTAGGTATATCGGGCCATAGATACGCGCATGAATCAGTGGGCGCCTAGGGTCACAACGGGTTTCGGAAAATCGGTAGCCTGCCGCCGATTTCGAGGAATCGGAAGGGGGGTGTCCTCCTGGGTCCTACATGCCGCAGCGATTCGCGCGGCTGCCGGTTCACGGCCCCGTCGGTTGCACGGTCGTCGTATCGTGCAGGCGCTGGCGGTCCCGACGCGGCCCCCCTCTCGCTCTCAGCTCCCTGCCTTCCCCAGCCATGCCGATGCCCGACCTCCGCGACAGCTCGCGGACCGACCGCCTCGACCTCCGTGCCGTCTACGAGACGAGCGGCTTCCTGACGTCGCTCGACCTCGATTTCGTCTTGAACAACCTGCTGCTCGTGGCGATGAGCAAGATGCTCACCACGCGCGGCGCGCTCCTGCTCGACGAGCACCGCACGGCGCACACCGACCGGGACTATCGGGTGGCGGCGGCCAAGGGGATGGGCCGCGACCCCGGCGGGCTGGTCGCCGAGCAGACCGTCCACCTCGACGCCTCGGACGGGGCGGCGTGGGTCGGCGACGAGGTGCCGCTGCCGCTCCGCGAGGCCGGGCTGCACCTCGCGCTGCCGCTGCGTTACAAGGACGATGTCATTGGGTTGCTCGGCCTCGGCAAGCGCGCCCGCGGCGGCGACTACCAGGCGGGCGAGGTCGCCTTCGTGCGCTCGCTCGTCAACATGGCAGCCCCGGCGGTGCACAACGCGCGCGTGGCCGAAGAGCTTGAGACAGCCAACCAGAACCTCGCCGCGCGGGTGCAGGAGCTCAACACGCTCTTCGAGTTGTCGCAGACCTTCGGGCGGACGCTCGACCGCGACGAGGCCGTGAAGCTGCTCTCGTTCACGCTGCTCGGGCAGCTCCTCGCCAAGCGCCACCTCATCCTCGTGCGCAACGAGACGGGGCAGCTCGCACGCGCCATCGAGCGCGGCGGGACAACCGAGTTGCCCGCCGACCTGCTCGCCCGGCTCTCAGCGCTCCATGCGCCGGTCTTCCTCGACGAGCACTGCGCCGAGGACTGGACCGCGCTGCGCGAGGCGGGCTTCCGCGTCCTCGTGCCCATCGGTGGGCGCGACGTCACGCGCGGCGTCTTCGCCCTCACGCACGCCACCAACCGGCCCTACACCGACCGCGAGGTCGAGTTCGTGACCTCACTCGGCACGCTCGCCTTCACGTCGCTGGAGAACGCCGAACTCGTGGAGGCGCGCGTGGAGAAGGAGCGACTCGAAGAGGAGATGCGCCTCGCGCGGACGATCCAGGAGCGCCTGCTCCCGACGGCTCCGCCGACCTCCGACAAGCTCGACATCGCCACGCTGGCGCTCCCGAGCCGCCACGTCGCCGGCGACTACTTCGACCTGATCCCGCTCGACGATGGCACGCTCCTCGTCGCCATCGCGGACGTGTCCGGCAAGGGTATGCCCGCCTCGCTCTTGATGGCCAATCTCCAGGCGTGCTTGCAGGTGCTGCGCGGCTCCGGCCTCGACCTCGCTGCGGCGACCGCGCGCATCAACCGCGTCGTCCACGGCAACACGGGCGCGGCGTCGTTCATCACCTTCTTCTGGGGCATCTACGACCCGGTCACTGGCCGCTTCGACTATGTCAACGCGGGCCACAACCCGCCGATGCTGCTCCGCGCGGACGGCACGCTCGACCTGCTCGAAGACGGCGGCCTCATCCTGGGCGTCCTCGCCGACTTCGCCTACGACGAGGGCACGACGACGCTCGCGCCGGGCGATGTGCTCGCCCTCTTCACCGACGGCGTCACGGAGGCGCACGGCCTCACCACGGGCGGCGAGCACACCGAGGCGGAAGACTATGGCGAGGACCGCCTCGAAGCCATCCTCCGCGCGCACCACGCCGAGTCTGCCGGGGCCATCCTCGACGCCCTCCACGCCGACGTGCGGACCTACACCGACGACGCCCCGCTCTCCGACGACCTCACGGCACTCGTGCTCAAGCGGGGGTAGCCCCTCGTTCTCTACTTCTCGCCTCCATGCAGACGTTCGAAATCGTCCCGCACCACGGAATCGGCCCCATCTTGCTGGGCATGACCCCCGCCGAGGCTCGCGCCGCGATGGCGCCGCACGGCGGGCTGCAGGCCAGCCACGGAGACGTCGACTACTTCCTGACCGACAACGCGCTCCAGGTGGAATACGAAGGCGGCCAGGCGAGCTTCATCGGCGCATCCCACTCGCGCGACGTAGCCTTCGCGTTCCGCGGCATCGACCCGTTCGATACGGCAGCGCGCATGCTTTTCCGGCACATCGCCTCGTTCGAGTCCGGGGCGCATCGGTTCGACCGGGCGGAGTACCGCTTCCCGGACCAGATCGTCACACTCTGGGAAGCCGACCGGCAGTACGACTACAGAGGCGGAGAGCGGCGGCTCGTCTACGCGCAGGTCGGCGTGGGCTCGGCCGCGTATCTCGCTGCCATACAGCAGTACGATCTCGACTGACGAGGCCGCCGGATCGGTGCTCAGGCGTGGCTAGTCGTCGTCGTTCCGTGGCGGACGGTTGTCGTCGTTGCGGTTGCTAGAGCACGTGCCGAGGGTGGCGCCCTGGTTGAGGTACGTCTGTACGACGCTACGGTAGACCTCGCGGGTCGTGCCGTTGACGCACATCGTGCGCTTCAGGGCATCCGCGTCGTCGAGTTCGGCGCTGCGCAGTTCCATGGGTGTCTGGTGCTGGACGTTGGTGCCGAGGTGCTGCACGCCGGGGCTGGCGAAGCCGAGGCGGCGTCCTAGTTGGATGATCGGACCCATGTCGAAGTGGATCGCGTCGTTGGCCCCCATCTCCAGGCGGGCACCGAAGTCCTGCCCGTTGTTGATGCGCCTCCGCCAGCGCCGCTCTTCCTGCGCGTCGCTCTGGCGCTCGGCGCCGCGTTGGTGCCAGTAGATCGCGGCCTCGTAGACCATGCCGTCGTTGGACGCCCGGCGCAGGCGGACGCTGAGCGCTCCTGCTCGGTCTCGCTGGTTGCCTACACACTTGGGCCACTCGTCGCAGTCGCCCTCCTCGTCGACGAGTTCGCGTAGCATGCGCATGCTGCGTACGTCGAGGATGAAGTCGTCCAGGCGGTTGGCGCGGAAGGTGGGACTGCGTACCGTGCCGTCGAAGCCAACCTTGATCTGCCCCGTGCTCGTCGGCTCGCCCTGGACGTTGAGCGTGTACTCGGCGAGGCCGCTCGCGTTGTCCGCGTTGGCCACTTCGAGGTAGACCTCCTCGGCCCCCAGCGAGTTGAGCGTGGCGCGGAACGCGGTCTGCGTCTCGTGGCGGTCGGTGCCCTGCTCGGCGAAGTAGATCGTGTTCTCCTCCGCAACGCTCTCGTTGAACTTGTGCGTGTGCTGGTGCCAGGGGTACTGGCCGAACCGCGCCCAGTGCACCTGCCACGGGCTCTGCGAGAGGTCGCCATGGGGGTCAGTCCACAGGCCGGACGGGTCGCGGAAGACGGTCAGGTCGATGTGGCCGCCGGGCGGGGCGGCGTACTGGTCGATGAGGAGCGCCCCGTCGATGGTGACGCGGCCGGGGAAGCGGACCGGCAGGAAGTCCTCGAAGCTGCGCACCAGCACGAGGCCGTCCCAGTCGAGCGTGCCGGTGACCTCCAGCGTCCCGTCCACGATGAGCAGGCCGTAGCCGCGGATCGTGCCGGTGAGCTCCATGCTGTTCTCTTTGTAGACGATCGCGGGCTCCGCGGCTGAGCCGTAGGTGGCCGAGCCCGTCACGACCGGCGAACTCGTGTCCAGCACCACGTCGCCGCGCTCGATAGCGCCGAGAGCGGTCATGTAGAGGGTTTCGAGCGAGAGCGCGCCGGTGTACTCCACGATGGCGTCCATCGTGTCTTCGAGGCGGAGGCTCGCGCCGGAAGAGCGCACGGCGTCCAACTCGGTGGCGAACGCGTCGCGCATGTCTTGGAAGGAGACGAGCGGGCTGAGCCGGAGCTTTTCGAAGCGGTCGAAGGCGTAGTAGACGTTGTTCTGCCCGGGTCCACCCGTGATGGTGCTGCCGGTGAGGTCCGCCGTGACGTAGGGCGCGTCGATCCAGATCGGGCCGGGAAAGTCGGCCGGGATCCAGTTGTAGCGGCTCGTCACGCGGTGCGTGGCCCCGTCGAAGACACCCGTCACCTCGAAGGTGAGCGACTGACCGTCGGTGGTGGGCTGGTAGTCCACCTCGAACGCCCCACCCTGGAACGCCTGCTGCTGGAAGTCGAGGGCGCCCTTGAACCCATAGTCGTCGAGCATGGCGCCGAGGACGAGGTTGTGGCCTGCCTGGGCGGCCTGCCGTGCGATCATGTCGGCCTGCGCCTCGGCGCGGTCCGAGGCGGCTGCAAACGCATTGGTGCGAGCGGTATAGACCACCAGCGTGCTGCCAAGCACCGTGGCGAGGGCGATGAGGAGGGTCAGCTTACCCATGGAGATTCAGAAGCGGAACGGAGGCAGTGCGAGGGAGCCATCAGGCTAGATGACCGGCGGTGGCGGCGGTGGCGGCGGTGGAGCAGGCTGGTGCGGTCGTGGCTGGGAAGGCGGCGGCGTAGAGGGCGATGGGGACGAACTGCTCCCGCCGCTCCCCCCGCCGCTGCTGGGGCTCCCGCTGTCGCCGCCGGGATTCGCAGGCGGCTGAGACGGGGGTGGCGACGACGGCGAGGCCGGCGGGGGCGCTGCCGGCGGCGGCGAAGGCGGTGGGGGCGGCGGCGGTGTGGGGGGTGGCGGCGGCTCCGGAGGAAAGGTGGTGGGCGCCGCAGGCATCACGCCACGGCCGTTCTCCGCGACGGAGAGGTTGCGTGGCCGGAAGACATAGCCGTGCCGCATGGCGTTGGTCTGCGAGGTGTTGGCCTGGTCCCCGGCGCGGCGCTCCGCAGCGCTGAGCGCCGTCGTCACCTCGACCCGCACGCGGTCCAGGTCGCTCAGCACGCCCGCCGTCTGCCGACCGGCCGTGCTGCCCCGCTCGAAGGCCTCGACCTCGAAGCCGACGATGGGCTCGGAGCTGCCGCCGAGCGCCACGCCGTTTTCGAAGCGCTGCACGCGGAGCATCGGGTAGGCTTGGTCGCCGACGCGGACGCTGTCAGGCAACTCCGTCACGGCATAGCTCACCAGCACCGTGGGCGACGCGGCACCGAGGCTAGGGTTGGCCAGCGTGGGGAAGCTGTAGCGGGTGGTCTGGCCACCCGCCGCTTCGAGGCGGTGCGTGTAGCTCCCGAGCGATGCTACGGCCTGCCGCTCGGTGCGCATGTTCTCGATGTCGCGTTCGAGCACATCCATGAAGGCCAGCGTGCGCTGCTGCGTGATCTGGTTCACGGCCACGTCGGTGGCGCGTTGGCTCGAACGCTGCTGCACGAACACAAAGGCCACGAGCAGCGTCGCGCCGACGAGGATCGAGGTGAGGTTGTCGAGGAGAAACGCCATCGGGCAAAAGGGAAAGAGTCGAGCGCGGGAGACCAGGGGACGAGCTCAGCCGTGGATCGTCTGCCACGAGGGCGTCACGAAGGTGTTGAGCGTCACGCCGACGGGCGGGCGCCCTGCTTGCGCCGGTAGCGTATCGGTGACTGTAACCTCGACCTCCTTGGCGAGCGTCGGGTTGGCAGAAACCGTACTGGGCGCGTCGGGCTGGACATACCGCACCGTCACGCGGACCCGCACGTCGAGGGGCTGCCCGTTGCGCTGCCGCGAGACGAGGGCGGTGTAGCCGTCGAAGTCGTCCACGTCGTCGAAGTCGGCCCTCGTGCTCTCGCCCGCTTCGGGGCCGAGCACGGTGGAGAGGCCGCGCGTGTCGAAGCGCAGCTCATCGCGGGCGAGGTCGGCCTCGTCGAACGCGTGCTGCGACGCTTCCGTCAGGATCTCCCGCGCCACCTCGGCGACGGTCAACTCCAGCTGGCCACTGATGGCGCCGCGCTCCAGCTCCGCCTCGGAGCGGTGCTGTCCGAGGGCGTAGAGCGAGAGTACGAGGATGGCGAGAAGGGCAGCAAGGGTTTGCGGCATAAGAGAGAGCAGGGTGTTGGCTAGAGTCCGCGGCCCGCGGCAAGCCTGCTTCCCGTCTCAGCCGATATCGATTTGCGACTCGACTTGGTAATGCTGGCGGATGGCCTCCCTGACGTATTGCGCCTGGCAGAACGTTTCCGGGGCCGCGTGTCCAGATTGGGATTCATCCCGCTGAGCTTGGAGGAGACGCCGGGCTCCCTTACGCCCGCGTGGCCTCCTCAGCGCGGACCGAGGTGGTCTCGTCCCTTCGCACCGCGTCGACGTGCGCTTCTTATCCGTCGCTTGGCCCCAGCCCCGGTAGGTCCACGCGGGCCCCTGGCTTGCCCTCCGTCGCGTTGAAGTAGGTGCGGTAGGTGGGGTAGGCGAGGTCGATGTCGTCCCGCGCGGCGAGGGCGTCGAGGAGGGCCTCCCAGATGGCCTGCTCGCTGCCCCGCACCCGGCGCGGCGCCTCGATGTAGCGCAGCGTGAGTTGCACACCGAAGTCAGTCACGGTCGTGTAGACGGTCGGCGTGAGCTTGGCGTAGAAGATGAGGTACTCCCGCGCCGCGGCCTTCACCTTGCGCTCGGCGTCCTCGGAGAGGTGCGTCGCGTGCGCCTGGGCGATCTCGACGAGGATCTCCTTCGCCGCGCGCCAGTCGCTCTCGAACGTCACCACGACGGGCACCTCGTTCCACACGTAGGGAAAGCCTGCGGTCTCGTTGATGATCGGCTGGCGGAAGACGCTGCTGTTGGGGAGGTGAATGATGCGCCCCGTGGACTGCCCCGAGCCGCCCTTGGTGCCCGTTTCGAGGAGCGTGAACTGAAACATGCGCACGTCGATGACATCGCCCATGTGCTCGCCGACGCGGATGCGGTCGCCGGTGTGGAACGGGTGGCGCCAGAGGATGAACACCCACCCGGCGAAGCTGATGAGCAGGTCCTGAAGGGCGATGGCGATGCCTGCCGAGAGCAGCCCCAGGAACGTACCGAGGTTGTCGAACAGCCCAAACCAGACGTAGGCGAGCATCAGCGCGCCGAGGAGGGCCGAGACGTAGCCGATGCCCTTGCGCCAAGTGTAGCGCACGCGCACGTCCTCGGTCTGCCGGAAGACGACCCGCAGCGTCAGCCACCGCGCCACGTTGAGCCCGATCAGAATGGCGACGGTCTGCAGGAGCTTGACCACCGTCGTGCTCTGCATCGAGTCGAGGCTCAGCTGGTCCATCAACCAGGAGGCGACTGCTTCCATGTCGTGCGGCGCTGGTGTGCGGAAGGCGGGCAGAGCCCTGCTCGCCTCCCCCTGTCTCACTCCCCATGAAGGGTCGTGAGACTGTCCCCCTCCCCTCATTCGTGAGGGGGACAGTTTGGATTGATCTGGGAGCGTAGCGACCGTCAACCCGAACGGGGGGAGCGGTGCCGTTCTGATTCAGAATCAGAACGTCTGACCGAAGAATACGGCGTTGGCGACGAGCCCCTGCGTGCCCCACCAGAAAGCGCGGAAGCTCGGCGCGCCGTCAATGCCGATCACGCGGCCGCGGCCCATGCGGTTGGCCACGACGGCAGCCCCGCTGCGCAGCGCGTCGAGGTTCTGCGCGGAGACGTAGCCGCTCAGGCGCGGCTCGCCCAGGTACTGCCCGACGACGGCTTCGGCGTTGGACGAGTCGGCGGCGAGGAAGAACGCGCCCTGCTTGAAGAGGGCGATCTCGGAGCCGTAGCCGTAGGCGAGCGGGTGTGTCGGGTCGAGGTCCACGGCGAAGATGCTGCCGCCGAGCGCCTGCGCGCCGCGCTGCCGGTCGCGCTGCTCGTAGGGCACCACGGTCGAGTCGTCGTCGGCCTCGGTGACGGTCGCGTCGAGCCAGTCGGCCTGGGCGGCGGTCACCATGCCGCGCCCGATCGTGACGAGCGTCCCGCCGCGGCGTACCCACGACGCCACCGCGTCGCGCTCGGCCTCGCCCCACGCGAAGATGAAGCCCGAGAGCACGAGCACGTCGTAGTCGTCGAGGTCGAGGCGGGCGGCGTCCTCGGCGTCGAGGAGCGAGACGGGGAGGCGGTAGCGCTCCGAGAGTAGGTGCCACACCTCGCCGACGCGGTAGACGGAGGTGCCTGGCCCCGCGAAGAGGCCGATCGCTGGCGCGTCGAGCACAGGCACGCTGGGGCCGCCGAGGTCGGGGCCCTCGGGTGTGAGCCCCGTCGGGAGCGCGTAGGCGTCCACGCCGTCCTCCGCCACGGCCTGCTGCACGAGCCGGATCACGCTCAGCCCGTCGATGTCGGCCTGGTCCACGGGCACGATGAGCGTACCTCGGTCGAAGCGCTCACGGCGCGTGCCGCCCTCGATGCCCGTCGACACATCGGCCGTGAACGGTGCCGTCGCGAGGCGCACGCGGACGCCTGCCTGCTGGAGCCGGCCTAGCGCCCGCGGCGCGAGCGCACGGCCCCACGGAATCGCGTAGGCGTAGGCGGCGCTGCCTCCCGTCAGGCGTCCGGCAGGGAAGGCTGTCCGGGGTCGCTCTCCGCCGAGCACGCGCGCGGTCACCTCGGGCACCTCGCCGTGCGGCACGCCGAAGGCGAGCGGCAGCGTCCACGTCGAGACGTCGTAGAAGATCGAGTCGGGGAACGTGCTCACGCGCTCCATGACGGCCTTGACGAGCCGCGCCTGCGGCTGCGCGACGGGCACCACGAAGGCCTCGCCGGGCTCAAAGCGCACACCATCGACCGTCACCGGCTGCGCGAGGTCGTGCACGCGGATGCGGTGCTGCTGCAAGACCTCCTGGAGCGCCGCTGCGCGGGTCGGATACGGCTCGGTCGCCACGACGTAGCCCTGCACGTCGGCGTCGCCGGCGAAGGCGTCGGCACCGGCGTAGAAGTCGCGCTGGTGGCGCAGCAGGTCCGTCCGCATCGTCACGGCGGCCTCCAGCGACGAGAGGCTCGTGGCAAACTGGTTGCGCACCGTCGTTCCGTAGTCGAGCGGGCCGTTCACGGACTCCGTCTTCAGCGCGCGACTCGACGCCTGCTCGAAGAGGATGCCGACGGCCCCGTTCACGTCGGGGTAGGTCGAGCCCTTGCCGTAGTAGTAGTCGTCGAACGACTCCTCGGCGTAGTACAGCTGCCCGATGCGGTCGAGCGCGCGGGCGTGGAACTCGCCGATGCGCCGGGTGAGCTCCTGGTTGAGCGGCGGCGTGTTGGGGTTCGTGCGCGACGGGACGCCCGGCTGGAAGAAGTAGGTCGCGTTGCGGCCCATCTCGTGGTAGTCGGTCGAGAGCTGCGGGCGCCAGCCGTGCCAGAGGTCCATCCGCGCGCGCGACTCGACGTGCTGCAGCGGGAGCCAGTCGCGGTTGAGGTCGAAGAGGTAGTGGTTGGTGCGCCCGTTGGGCCACGGCTCGTTGTGCTCGCGGTCCTGGAGGTCGCGCGTGGCGACGCCGCCGCGCTGGCTGTTGACCCAGTCGGTGAAGCGGTCGCGCCCGTCGGGGTTGAGCATCGGGTCGATGAGCACGAGCGCGTCGTCGAGAACGGCGTCGACGGCGGGGCCTTGCCCGGCGGCGAGGTGGTAGAGCAGCAGCAGCCCTGCCTCGGTGGCGCTGGCCTCGTTGCCGTGGACGCCGTAGCCCATGTACGCCACCACGGGCAGCGCGTCGAGGTCGGCGTCGGAGACCGAGCCGGGATCGTCCGAGAGCCGCCGGTTGGCCGCCTGCACGCTCGCGAGGTCGGCGATGCGATCCGGCCGGCCCACGTGCGCGATGACGAGCCGCCGCCCCTCGTAGGTCTGCCCAAAGACGAGGGCGCTCACCCGGTCCGACGCCGCCGCGACGGCCTCGACATAGCGCACCACGTCGGCGGGCCGCGTGTGGCGCTCGCCGATCGCGTGGCCGAGCACCTGCTCCGGTGTGGGGACCGCGGGGTCGTAGCCAGTCGTGCCTGGCGCGGTGAACGGCACCGTCAGCGGGACGGGCTGCGCCGCTGCGGGCACAAGGGCAACGAGAACGGCGAGGACAGCGAACGCGAGGAGGCGGCGTAGCATGAGGCGAGGGGCGAGGTGAGATGAGCGCCCGAATCTACGCCGGAACCCTCGCAGTCTTTGCCTCCCTGGTGGGCCAGCTACCCTCGATCTACGGCGCGGACCTAGCCGACGATGAACGGCGCGAGGATGGCCTGCACCTCGTCCATCGTCAGCGGCTCGTCGAAGGCCGCCTCGACCGCGCTGCGCGAGACGCTCGTGAGGTCCGGCACGTCGAGGCGCAGCTGGAGCGAGCGCACGTCCTGGCGCACGTTCTGCTCGCGCGCGTACACCGGGTCGAAGTCGGGGATCTCCGTGGTGTTCGTATTGCCAGCGATCCAGGCCTCGGAGCCGAGCAGCGTACGGATGAAGGCGGCGTGTCGTGCCTCCACGGAGTGAATCTGCAGCGCCGCCCCGAGCACGTCGGTGCTGAACAGGTTGGCGACCTGGCCCTTGTACGCCCGCACGCCGGTGTCCTCGAAGACCTGCGCGAGCACGAGGTAGGTCGGGTTCACGCGCGGATCGTTGGGGTTGAACGGGTCGAAGCGGCCCTGGGCGGTGAAGTCGAACGTCGGGGCCGGGTCGGCGTCGCTGCCCAGCACGCCCTCTAGGAAGCGGACGTGCGCCGCCTCGTGCGCGGCGATGGCCTCGAACGCCGCCTCGCGGGTCGAGGGGACGACGCCAGCGGCGTTGGTGAGGCGGTAGAACTCTGCTTCGAGGCGCTCCAGCACCAGGGCGAAGTTGAGCACCTCGGTGACCGTCGGCGGCATCGCCTGCCCGAAGACCGGGCGCGCGACGGACGCCAGCGCGAGCGGCACGGACGCCACGAGCGCTTTCGCGCCAAGCCGCCCTGCCTGCGCGAGCGCGCGGCGACGGTCTACCACCGCGTCAGACAGCGCCTGCAGGTGGTCCTCGTCGAGCAGGCCGAGGAGGGAGTCGGAAGACGTAGGCATCGGGCTAGCTGGAGAGGTTGACGGCGGAGAGGTCGGCGATGAAGAACGGGGCCGCGGCCTCCAGCACGGCGGCTACGCTGAGGCTCGCATCGAAGCCCGTCGCGGGGTCGACGGCCTGTGTGGCGGGGTTGGCCTCGGCGCCCACGGCGAAGGCCGTGTCGTTGGCGAGGAGGTCGCGGATGACCGTCGCGTGCCGGGCCTCGACGGAGACGATTTTGCCCGCGATCAGCAGCAGGTCGGGGTCCTGCAGCAGGAGGCCTGCGCCGTTGTAGGCGGCCACGCTGAGGTCTTCGAGCACCCGCGCGGTGGCTAGGATCGAGGCCAAGCTGGTGAAGTCGACCGTCCGCAGGTCGAGGCGCAGCGCGGGGATGGGCGTGCTGCCCGCCGTGGTGATGGCGCCGCGGAAGAAGTCGCGGTGGGCGATCTCGTGATCCCGGATGGCCGCGAGCGTCTCCACCTCCGTCTCGGCAGCCTCGCGCGGTGGCGCTGAGACGACGGTGGTGTAGAAGGCGGCCTGGAGCTGCTCGATCGCGTAGGCGAAGTTGAGCACGCCGAAGTCGTCCGCGAAGTCGAACACGACGGCCTCATCGTCGAGGTCGACGCTGGGGTCGTCGGAGTCGCACGCGGCGAGGGCGCCAGCGGTCAGGGCGACGCCACCGAACTGGAGGAAGCGGCGGCGGCTCAACGCCGGAGAGCCGTCGGGGCGAACAGAAGAGGAGGGCATCGAGCGGGGCGGTGTGCGGACGCGACGAACGAAGGGCACCGGGCGAGAACGCGGCGGGCAAAAAGCGGGGGGACGCTGGCGGAATCTGGAGCGGACTCGGCGGCTGGGCCAGCGCCCGCAAATCTAAGGCCGGACCAGCCGGAGCCTCAGCTGCCACGCAGGTAGGCCAGCGAATCCGGCGTGAAGGGGCGTTCCACCGTCTCGAAGTCAGCCCTCAGGCGGTCGGCGGCGCAGGTGTTGCCCGCGATCAGCATGGCGAACTGCGCAGGCGAGATCGGCAGCAGCCCCGCGCGCCCAGCGGTGTTGACGGCCAGCCGCGCCAGCCACAACGGCTGGTGCAGCTTCGGCTTCGGCTCGATGCCCGCACCTCGCGCGATGCGGTCTACGGCCTCGTCGAAGGTGACGCGCTCGGTCCCGGCGACGCAGTAGGCCTGCCCATGCGCCGCTTCGAGCGTGACGGCCTGCGCGAAGGCCGCCGCGACCTCGGTGACGTGGATCGGCTGCAACTCGTACTGCCCGTCGCCGAGGATCGGGAGGATCGGAAAGGGCTTCACGAGGTCGCGCCAGAGCTGCGAGCAGAACTCGGGACGCCCCCGCCCGGGGTCGCCGAAGATCACCGATGGGCGGAAGATGACGACATGGCCGAAGCCCGCCGCCCGGACGGCCTCCTCGCCCGCCCACTTCGAGGTCTGGTAGGCCGAGACGCCGTCCGGCGCGGCCCCGTTGGCGCTCATGTGCACGAACCGCTCGACGCCAGCCGTCCTGGCTGCCGCGACCATGTTCGCGGTGCCCTCGTGGTGGATTCGCTCGAAGGTGATGCCGCGCGCTGGGCGCTCTTCGATGATGCCGACGAGGTGGACGACGCCGTCGCACCCCGCCATGGCCGAGCCGAGCGTGTCGGGCTTCAGGATGTCGCCCTGGACAATCTCGACGCCGTCCCGTCCGTACACGTCGAGCCTGTCCCCTGAGCCGCGGACGAGGCAGCGCAGCGTGTGGCCCGCGTCGAGCAGCGCTTCGGAGACGTAGGTGCCGACGAAGCCGGTGCCGCCGGTGAGGAGAAGACGCATGGTCGGAGTCGCAGGTCGGGGGTCGCAGGTCGAGGGTCGCAGGTCGAGGGTCGCAGGGCCTAGGCCCCAGGACTGGCGACCACTGAGGCGATGCGTGCGGCGGTGGCGGCGAAGGGGCGGAAGGTGCAGCCGAGGTCGGCGCGGGCCTTGGCATTGCTGTAGCGGAACGACCGCGAGGCCATACGCACCGACTCGCGCGTGATGTTACTGTGCCGCCGCGTGACGAACGATCCGGCCTCCATCAAGGTCGCCGCCGCGAGCGCGAGGCGAGGCGGCAGGGTGCGCTTCGGTGCAGGCACGCCGAGCGCCGCCGCAAGCGTGTCGATGAGGGCGCGCCACGACAGGTTCTCGCCGCCGAAGATGTAGCGCTCGCCGGTCGCGCCGTCGGCCATCGCTCGCCGCATACCGCTGGCCACATCCTCGACATCGACGACGCACGTCCCGCCCGATGGCACCGCGGGCAGCTTGCGGTCGCGCACCTGCTCGACGATCTGCATCGTGTTCTCGCCCGGCCGGCCGGGGCCGAAGATCACCGCTGGGTTGACCAGCACCGCGTCGAGCCCTTCGGCGATGGCGCGCTGCACTTCGAGTTCGGCGAGGTACTTACTCTCGGCGTAGGCCGTGTTGAGCTTCGAGGGTGTCCACGTCGCGGTCTCGTCGATGGGTGTTCCCCCGGGCCCGGCGTGTGCCTCCGAGCGCCCCAGCGCGGCGATGCTCGACACGTGGACGAGCCGCCCGACGTCCGCCACGCGCGCCGCATCGGCGACGTGCGCGGTGCCTCGGACGTTGACGCGGTGCAACTGATCGGCGTCCTTTGCCCCGCCGAAGCCAACGTAGGCCGCCGCATGGTAGACGCCGTCGATGCCGTCTAGCGCCGCTTCCAGGCTGGCGCGGTCGGTCACGTCGCCGATCGCATGCTCGACGGCACCGGCCGTGTCGCCGAGGAGGTCGAGGCGCGAGGTGGTGCGGCGGAGGATGCGGACGGACGCGCCTGCTGTGACGAGTTGATGGACGAGCGTCGCGCCGAGGAAGCCGGTGGCGCCGGTGACGAGGAGCATATGTGGCGGGGGCGGGTGTAGAACTGAGAAGGTATGGACGTGGGCGGCTCCCGGAACACGTCGGGCACGCGCACGGCTTTCTTACTCTTCCCCCTTTACTCTTCACGTGCCGTCTGAGGCACGAAGCCTCGCCCTTTCATACGTTCCCCTCGCCGCCCTCCACACCGCCACGCGACGCGCGTGCTCAACCCGGATCTCCTGCTCTACGCCTACCGGACGGGCCTCTTCCCGATGGCCGACCCGGACGAGGACGACCAGATCTACTGGTACGCCCCGGACCCGCGTGCCTTGATGCCGCTCGACGCCTTCCACGTCCCGCACAACACCGCCAAGCGCGTCCGGCAGCAGGTCTTCGAGGTGACCGTGGATGAGGACTTCGAGGCGACGATCCGGGCCTGCGCCGCTCCCGCGCGCGGCCGCATGACGACGTGGATCTCAGAGGAAATCATCGCGGCCTACTGCGAACTGCACCGCCTCGGCCATGCGCACAGCGTGGAGGTGCGGCAGGACGGCGTGCTCGTAGGGGGGCTCTACGGCGTGGCGCTGCGCGGCGCCTTCTTTGGCGAGTCGATGTTTCACCGCGCTCGCGACGCGTCCAAGGTGGCCCTGGTGCACCTCGTCGCGCGGCTGCGGCGGGGCGGCTTCGTGCTGCTCGACACGCAACTCCAGACGGAGCACCTCGCGCGCTTCGGCAACACCGAGGTCTCGCGCGAGCACTACGAGCGCCGCCTCGACCAGGCGCTTCGAGTGGCAACCGCCCGCTGGGACATCGACATGACCGGCTGGACGGACGATGTGCGCCACGGCGGTTTCGCGGGCGAGGCCTAGGTCGGGCACCCAGGAGTCGGTCGGGCGTTCTGCTTCGCCCCTCTCCCACACGATGCCCCTTGCCCAAACGAGTCCGTTGCCCTGAACGATTCCGTTGCCTTAAACGATTCCGCTGCTATGCTGCCTCGCCTCGCCTGCTGTGCACTCGCGCTGAGCCTGCTCATGGGTTGCCAGACCGCGACCGACGCGCCGCCTGCGCCCGTCGTCCCAGCCAGCACGGTGGCCTCGGTCGACGGCGCGCTCCCGGCCGATGTCCGCCTCGATGACTCCACGCGGGCCGTCTTCCGCGCGCTGCTCAACCGCGCCGAGGCGGGCGACTGGCAGGCCCTACCGATGGGCGACCTCGTGACAGCGGTCGGCGAGGCGTTCGTGGGGACGCCCTACGTCGATGGGCTGCTCGACGCAGCCGAGGACGAAACGCTGGTGCTCAACCTGCGCGCGTTCGACTGCGTGCTCTACGTCGAGAACGTGCTCGCCCTCGCCCACGGCGTCGCCGTCGGCGATACGACCTTCGCAGGCTTCGCTGCGCGCCTCGAAGCGCTCCGCTACCGCGGTGGCCAGCGCGACGGCTACGCCTCCCGGCTGCACTACTTCTCCGACTGGCTCCGCGATAACGCCGCGCGCGACCACGTCCGCCTCGTCACCGACGACCTACCCGGCGTCGAGGCCTACCCGAAGCGCATCGCCTTCATGACAGCGCACCGCGAGAGCTACGCCAAGCTTGCCCCGGACACGCCCCGCGCCGACAGCCTCCTGGCCGCCCTCGGCGACGCCGAGGCGCGGCTCAACGCCGCGCCGGGGCTGACCTACCTCCCGCAGGAGCGCATCGCCGACGCCTACGCCGCACTCCAAACTGGCGACGTCCTCGCCACGACGACCTCCATCGACGGCCTCGACGTGACGCACACCGGCTTCGTGGTGAAGCTCGAAGGCGGCGCGACGGGATTCCTCCATGCGTCGAGCACGGGCGCGGTGAAGGTCGCGCCCGACCTCGCGGCCTACGTTGAGGGCAACCGCGTCCAGACGGGCTTGCTCGTGGCCCGCCCTGTCGATCCGCGCACGGATTCCTAGGGGCTGGCAGTCCCCCATACACGAGACTTGACCTATGGAGCGATGGGCCGCACCTTTCGGCCTTCGTACCTCCACCTTCGCCGCTCCACGTGCCGATCCACGTCGCCCTACTCATCGCGCTCGTCACCCTGATCCTTGGAACGGTGCTCGGCTGGATTCTCGGCACTACCCGTGGGCCGCTGGTGATCGTCGCAGAGGAGGCAGGGGATAGGGGATCGGGGATAGGGGATGGGGAAGGCAACGGAGAGACTGGAAAGCGAGGAGACGGCGACGAGCAGTCACCGCCGCACCGCGACACCGCCGCGCCGCCGCAGCCCGAGGAAGACCGACCCACCGCGTCACCGCTGAGCCACGACACCGCTGCACCCTTCCCTACCCTCGAAGCCTGCCTCGCGGCGCTCGAAGACGCCATCGCCTACAACAGCACGCCCGCGTCGGTGCGGAGCCACCCGGCGTTCGCGGCGGGCGTGGCGTTGCTGGCTGACGAGCCGCTCGGGAAGCTGCGCTCGATGGCCGACGAGAGCGCGCGGAGCAGTGACCGCGAGCGCAACCGGGGCCTCCTCGCGCTCGACGCGCTGCGCGTGCGGCCCGACGTGTCGCCCACGCTCGCGGCGGGCCTCGTGCCGCTCGTGAGCCAGCAGGGCACCGTGGCCGCCCTCTTCACGCTCGACACCATCGCGGCGCACGGCGCTGACCGTGCCGTGGCGGGCGACCTTCTCGCACAGCTCGACGACTCCTGGGCCTCAGAGCCGGACCGGTTACACCTTCTCGCCTTCCTCGACGCTCGCCACACCGCGGGTGATCCGTTCACCGTAGACGACGGGACGCTGGCTCGCCTCACGCCGTACGACGTGCGGGAGGAAACGCTGCCGCTGCTCAACCGCCTTGACGCACCGGACGCCCTCGGCGAGGCCGTCGCACGCGTGGAGGCCCGCCTCGATGCGTGGGAAAAGCAGCAGGTCAATACGGCCTTTCTGGGGGGCGTCGGACGCGTCGTCACCGAGTCCGGGCCACATATTGGGCATCCGGCCCTGACCGCCGACGTGGACGCGATGGTGCGGGCGCTTACCGCGCCCACTCC
Organism: Bacteroidota bacterium; assembly: GCA_039821555.1. NCBI lineage: Bacteria > Pseudomonadati > Bacteroidota > Bacteroidota bacterium. The sequence continues at coordinate 73,302 of JBCBNX010000002.1, read as the reverse complement.
GCGCTCGGTGATCGTGACCGGCGAGAGCGGCAGCGGGCGCACGACGACGATCCGGGCGCTGGAGACCCGGCTGCGCAAACAGGGCTGGACCATCTTCGAGGCCGACGCCACCGACCTCCTCGCCGGACAGATGTACATCGGCCAGCTCGAAGAGCGCGTCACGAACGTGGTCAAGCAGATTGCCGATCGGCCGGTGCTGTGGGTCGCGCCGCGCTTCGGCGAGTTCGTCCACGCGGGGCAGTACCGCGAGAAGCCCACCGGCGCTCTCGACATGCTGCTCCCGGCCATCCAGCGCGGGACGGTGCGGCTCGTCGGCGAGGTCACGCCCGAGGCGTATCGCCAACTTGTCCGCGAGCGGCCCCGCGTGCGCACACTCATGGACACGGTCGAGATCGAGCCGATGTCAGCTAAAGACGCACAGGGGCTCGTGACGCGGTGGATGCTGTTCACCTATGGCGAGGGGGCCTTTGCCGATGCCGATGTGCTGCCGGAAGCCCGAGCGCTCGCCGAACAAATGCATCCGAAAGTGCTCCCCGGTGCGCTCTTCGACATCGTCAAGCTGGTGCTTCAACGCCGGCAGGCGGAGCCTCCCGACGAGGTCTCGAAGACGCGCAAGAAGCTTCGCATCACGCGTGAGGACCTGCTCGCGGGCGTTGCCAGCCTGACGGGCCTCCCAACGGCGCTCCTCGACGACCGCGCGGGGCTCGACCTGCCCGGGCTCCGCACGCACTTCGAGGGGCGTGTGCTCGGCCAGCCCGAAGCCGTGGACGCGCTCGTGGACCGTGTCGCGCTCCTGAAGGCGGGCCTCACCGACCCGACGCGCCCGTACGGTGTGTTCCTCTTCGTCGGGCCGACAGGCACGGGCAAGACCGAGATCGCGAAGGCACTCGCCGCCTACCTCTTTGGCGCCGAAGACCGCATGATCCGGCTCGACATGAGCGAGTTCCAGACCGCCGACGCGCTCGACCGGCTCCTCGGCACGGCCGAGGGCGCGCACGGCCCCGAGGCGCTCGTGGATCAGGTCCGCAAGCAGCCGTTTGCGGTCGTGCTGCTCGACGAGTTCGAGAAGGCCGCGCCCGCCGTGTGGGACCTCTTCCTGCAGGTCTTCGACGATGGCCGCCTCACCGACCGCCGCGGCGCGACGACCGACTTCCGCCACACCATCGTCATCCTCACCTCCAACGTCGGCTCCCGCGTGGCGACGCGGCCCGGGCTGGGCTTCGGCGGCGCGCCGGAGGCATTCACGGCCGACACCGTCCAGCAGCGCCTCGCGGGGACCTTCCGCAAGGAGTTCCTCAACCGCCTCGACCGGATCGTGGTGTTCCAGCCGCTGCGCCGCCCGGTGATGCGCAAGCTGCTCGACCTCGAACTCACCAAGGCGCTCGACCGGCGCGGGCTGCGCCACCGGGGCTGGGCCGTCGAGTTCGACGCCGCCGCGCTGGAATTTCTGCTGGACGAGGGCTTCACGCCTGACCTGGGAGCGCGGCCCCTAAAACGTGCGGTCGAGCGCCACCTGCTCACGCCGCTGGCCCGCACCATTGTCGCGCACGCCGCGCCCGAGGGCGACCAGTTCCTCTTCGTACGCGGCGCCACCGATGCCAAGGGGAGGGGTGGCCTGGAGGTCGAGTTCGTCGACCCCGACGCGGACGACGGCACGCCGCTGCCGAACGCCGAGGACGTGGGCGAGACGCTCGAAGCTGTGGCGCTCGACGCGCAGGGCACGCCCGCCGAACTCGCGCTCGTGCTCGACCAGTACGACGCCCTCGCCGCCGCCGTGGACGACGATGCCTGGGCGCAGGCGAAGAGTGAGGCCTACGCCCGCATGGCCGATGGGGCCTTCTGGAGCGACCCCGGCCGCTTCGAGACGCTGGGCCGCGCCGAGTTCATGGACCGCATCGAGGCCGGGCTCGACACGGCCGACTCGCTGCTGGAGCGCCTCGAAGATGTCCGTGCGAAGGGCAACGCGACGCTCCCGCGCTCCGTGATGCAGCGCGTGGCGCACCAGCTCTTCTTGTTGAGGGAGGCGTTGGCTACGCTGGAGGAGCAGGCCCCGCGCGCCGCCGTCGTGCGGATCGAGGCCGAGGTCACCGACGCGGCCTGGGCAGGCGAGGTGGCGGGGATGTACCAGCGCTGGGCCGTCCACCGCCGCATGCGCCTGGACGTGATCGCCGACGATGCGCAGGGCAACGGGTCCGGCCCTGCCTTCCAACGGACGTTCGCCGTGTCGGGCTTCGGCGCGTGGCGGCTGCTCGATGCCGAGGCCGGGCTGCACGTCCACGAGACGCCAAAGGACGGGAACCAGAATGGCTACGACCGCACCGTAGCGCGCGTGACCGTCGTGCCTTGCCCCGAGCCGTTGCCCGCCGCGCCTGCGGAGCGAGCCGCGGTCTGCCACGCCGCGCTCGCCGCCGCCACGGAGGCGGGGCGCCCCGAGATCGTCCGGCGCTACCGCGAGGCCCCGTCGCCGCTCGTCCGCGACGCCGTCCGTGGCTGGCGCACCGGCCGCCTCGACCGCGTCCTCGACGGCCACTTCGACCTGATCGGGGCGGGCAGCTAAGCCGCCTGGTTGGCCTCGGCGCTGTCCTCGATCTCTTGGTCGAAGTACGGCGCGAGGTAGCACGCCGCCACGCTCACGTAGATGAACGGTGAGGTCGGCATCTGGCCGAGGACCTGGTTGCCGTAGCTCGCCGCCGCGATGCCGCACGCGCCTGCGAGGAGCGCCAGCAGCGTGTGCTGGAGTGCGCGGTCCTTCACGGCGAGCATGCGCCGCGCCGCGACCGCGAGCACGATCAGCAGCCCCAGGATGTAGAGCCGCATCCCGAAGACGCCGTACTCGGCCATGATGCGGACGTACCACGAGTCGAGCGCGAGATTTGCGAGGAACGTGCCCGGCGCGAAGCGCTGGCCCCACGACCCTGCCGAGCCAACGCCGCCGCCGAGCGGGTGGCCGGCGAGCCATCCCTTCAGCCGCATTTGGTTTTCGTGGCGCACCTTCAGCGAGTTGTTCTCGCCGCCCTCCTTCAGCCCTGCCCGGAAGCGCTGCACGGCATAGATGCCGCTCCCGATCGACGTGAACATGAGCACGCTGTAGAGTGCGATGATCGCTAGCGAGCCCGCCACCATCATCTTGATGTTGCGGCTGAGCACGAGGTAGGTCAGCGCCCCGGCCGCCGGGACGGCCATTGCGCCGCGCGTGCCAGAAATGAGCAAGCCGTAGACGCCCGCGAGCCCGAGCACGCCGTAGAGGAGGCGCCTCTTCAGCGGATACGGCCCCACTGCGAGGATCAGCCCGACGATGCCGACGCAGCCCTGCGCTGCGCCGAACTGCCCCGCGTCGGAGTAGAACGAGAACACACGCAGCTTGCCAAAGAGGACGTGCGTGGAGAGGTTGCCCGGCACGCTGAGCCACGCCTGCTCGGCAGCATCGAGGCCGAGGAAGAGCTGCTTCGCGCCCCAGAGCGTGCCCACGAACGAGAGCCCCAGCCAGATCCAGATGAGCCGCTGCAGCTGCGACTGCCGCTGGATGAGCAGCAGCGCGACGAGGGCCGTCTGGATGACGTAGAAGGTGGTCCCGCGCCCGGCGTAGAACCACGCCACCGGCCCCGGCGAGAGCGGGTTGGCGATCTGCAGCCCCGTAAGCCCGAGCCACGCCACCGCCATGAACACGAACACGTTTTTGAGCCGATCGGCGTCGTAGCGCCCTTCGCGCCAACGTACCGCGATCACGGCGAGCGTGAGCACGAGGAAGCCGTCGAGCATCAGCCCGGTTGGCGCGGGGACGTAGCGCGAGAGCCCAGGCCCGAAGAAGCTCACGGCCACCGCCGCGTAGAGCCCCGAGATCGGCACCGCGTAGACGATGCCCACCACGATCAGCACCGCCGGCAGTGCGCCGAGCACGATCCCGATCACGAATCCCGCCTTGATGACGAGCAATCCGGTCAGCAGCGACCCGCCGAACGTGACGAGCACCGTCAGCAGCGGCCCAAGCCAGGCCGTCTGCAAGGCCGCGTCGAGCCCCGCGAGCAGGCGCGGGCGCGAAGGCGGTGGTGCAGGAAGAAGCGCAGGCATCGTTGGCGGACGGTGCGGGACGCAGGGATCGGATGGGGCGACTTCGGGTGTCGCCTAGGACAAGCTCCCCTCCTGGAGAGGAGGGCTTGGGGGGGCGGGATGGATGTGGCTCAGTGGGGCACGCCCATCGCTCAGAACCGACGGCTTGGCCGAAGGACGTGTGGCCTCGTCGTCCAGCGGCGTAGGCTCAGGGTTCTCCGCCGGGATGTCTGCCTCGTCGTCGAGGTCATCGGCGGCAGCCCGGCCGCGCAGGAGGAAGAGCAGCGCGGGCGGGCCAGCCTTGATCGTCGCGCGGACGCTGAAGGGCACAAACCGCTTCGCAAAGCCGACACCGAGCGTGGCGCCCACGAGGGTCATCGCAATCGTCACGCCCGCGACGGCCTCCACCGAGCCCAGCACGGCGAGCGCCACGATGTCGCCGCCGATGTTGACGGTCACCATCACGGCCACCTTGATCATGTTGAGCGCCGGGCGACCGAGCGCGTCGAGCGCGAGCCCGAGGTAGCGGTCGAGCGGCAGCAGCGCCATATAGACGACGAAGAGCCGCAGCAGCGGGGCGGCGTCGCGGTAGGCTTCGCCGGCGAGCGCCACGCAGCAGGCCTCGGCCCACACAAACACCACCACGAGCAGCGGCACCAGCGCGAGCGAGAGCCCACCGACCCACGCGTGGAGATAGCGCGCGAACGTCTCGGTGTCGCCGCGTCGCGCCTTGCGGGAGAGCGACGGCATCGCCGTCTGCGCGAGCCCTCGCAGGGGGATCTCGACGATCTCGATCAGCTTCTGCGGGACGCCGTAGAACGCGACGGCGGCCGGGCCGAGCCAGAGCCCGAGGATGAACTGGTCGGCGCTGCGGAGGAGATTGCTCCCAAGCGCCGTCCCGACGCTGTAGCGGCCGAAGCGATAGAGCGTCCGTACGGCACGGTGTGTGGCAAGGCGCAGCGTGCGGAGGCGGGTCCAGCCGAGCGCCAGCATGAGCGTGCTGGCGGCGAGGTGGATGCCGACGTAGGCCCGGGCAATGCCGCTGAGGCCGGCCTGTGCCCAGTGCAGGTGGGGCGCCAGGAAGTTGGCCACCACGAACACGGCGAAGCCTCCGGCGAGGATCACCTTGAGCACGAGCAGCCGCCCAAAGTGCTCACGCGCCAATCCGTTCCACGTCGCCACGAGGTGGGGAAGGGCCGCCACGGCGAGAAGCGGGTACCAGTCGAAGAAGAGCCAGAACGCCCCCGCGCTGGGGAGCAGCCGCCCGATCGCGAAGACGCCGAGCGCAAGCACCGACGTTGTCACCAGCCCGAGCACCCACGCGCCGCCCATGAGCGTGCGCTCCTGCGCAGGCGTGGAGCCCGCCGAGCGCTGCACGAGCGCGGACTGCACCAGCCCGTGCCGCACCATGTCGAGGAAGGTCACGGCCGTCAGGAAGAGCACCCACGCGCCGAAGTCGGTCGGGGCGAGCGTCCGCGCCAGCAGCACGAAGCTCGCGAACGCAAAGCCGGCCCCCGTGAGCTGTGTCACGATGGCGAGCACCTGCGGCCGTTGAGCCAGCGCTACGATGGAGGCGAAGGACGGCATCGGCTAGGCAGGGGGGAGAGCCCGCTGAAGCACCGACGCGAACGCCGCGGCCCGGCCCGGCCATGCATTGCCTCGGGCTGCCTCCATGCGCGCGGCGACGACTTCCAGGGCCGCGGGCACAAGCGCCTCGGCGAGCCCCGTCCGAAAGGCCTCCGCCGTCTCGGCCACCGTGGCCAGCCCGGCGAACTCGCGCAGGTCGGCAAACGGCGTCATGACGACAGGCCGCCCGCCCGCCAAGTACTCGTTGATCTTGAGCGGGTAGATGTTCGCCGTGAAGGCCGTGCGTGCGAAGGGGATCGTGCCCACGTCCATCTGCCGGAGAAAGCCCGGTAGCGCAGCGGGCTGCTGCGCCCCCGCGAGGTCGACGTTCGCGTGCGAGTCCAGCGCGTGCGCCCGCTCGTCGACGAGGCGCCCGACGAAGAGAAACCGCCAGTCCGGCGACGCCTGGATGACGGCGTGGAGCAGGTCGTAGTCGAGCCGGTCGTCGAGGCTGCCGAGATAGCCCACGCACGGGCGCTCGGCTCGCGCAGTGGGGTCGGCCTCGGCAGTGGGATCGGCGTCGTAGGCCTCGTGGAAGAGATCGAAGTCGACGCCATTCTTGACGAGGCGCACGCGGTCGTGGTGTTCGCGCTTGCTGGCCAGAAGCGCCTCGCTCGACACGACGACCACGTCGGCCTGCGTGAGAAACCGCGCTTCGAGGCGGGTGCCATGGCGGCGGTTCCACGAGGCGGCGCTGATCTCGTCGTAGCAGTAGTAGGCTAGCAGCCGCTCGCCGAGGCGCCCTGCAAGCGGAACACCCAGGAACGGGTTGAACGCGTTGACCACCACCGGCGCGCTCATCCCGAGCCGCTGCATCGCCCGCCGGATCGCGGCCCCGACGACGCGCCCGTTGAGGCCGAGCAGCGCGTCGTACGCGATGCCTGGCGCCAGCCCGTTCACGGGCGCCGTCACGGGAGGCGTGAGGACGTGCACCGCCCTCCCGTCGCCGATCTCGATGCGGCGCAGGCGGTCCTCGCCGCCCGGCATGAGCGGCCCAGCCATCCGCTGCAGCGGGGCTCGTTGGCGGCCCCGGAGCGTCTGGACGACATCCTTGACCGTGAACGGATAGTCGACGTAGAGCGCCTGCCGCCCCGGTGCGAGGTGGCGCGCGGCCAGCGCTCGCACGAGGTGCACGGTCGACTTCATATAGTCGCCGTCCCACGTTGGCAGCGCGACGCACACGAGGTCGGCGTCGAGGATGTCCCCGGTGTGCTTCGGAGGCGCGAGCGCCCCGGGGGCGCGAGCTAGCCGCGCGGCTTCCGGCGCCGAGGAGGAAAACGAGTCGAACATGGCGGAGCGAGGCCTGTGGTGAGTTCGTCCTTGGGCAAAAACCGTGTCAGCCTGCGTCTGAGGCGATGGGCGGCGGCGATTTTCTTGGCCCAATTGGGTATGCGGGGGGAGCAGCCCGCTGCGTTTAGCCGAAGATGGGGCGTAGGAAGGGCGGGATCGGGAGGCCGCGTGCGGTGAGGCCGTTAAGGAAATCGCGGTTCATCTCGGTGAGCACCAGCAGGATGGGGTGCGGGTGCGCGGCTTTGAGCGCGCTGAGCGCGTGCTGGTCGGCATCGGTCCAGGTGCGGTCGGCGCGGAGCACCATCAGGGCGAGGTCGGCATCGCGGACGACCTGCAGCGGGGCCGCATGCTCGACCATCGGCGGCAGCTCGATCACGACGACATCGGCTCCAGACACGTCGGGGGCCGGCGAGGCTGAGGCCGAGTCCGCGGCCAGGACCTCGGTCTTGGCGTTCCCACCCTTCCGGCGACGACGCTTCGCCCTGGTGCCGTTTTTGGCTTCCGAGGGATGGGAGTGCTTCGCCTCGACCGAGCCTGCACGCGGGCTCCAGCTTCCTTCGTAGACCTGGAGGTCGGACACCACCGAGCGTGCCACATCAGTGGCAAAGCCAGGGCCGAGCAAGTCGCCCGGGACTGGGGCCTGGCTGGGGTCGGTGCGCGTGGTCAGGGCGACGTGATGAACACGCTCGTGGTCATCGCGGAGCATCATCGCGAGGCGCGTGGCGATGAGGGCGACGCCGTCCTCGGGCAGCGCGCCCACGACCGTCAGGCGCAGAGGTCCGCCCTGTGCTTCGGGGCGCTCTCGGTCCAGAAGGTGCAGCTTCACCGCACGGACGAGGTGCAGGTCGAGCCTCCGCAGCACGTCGTGGAGGTCGTCGTGTGGCGACCGACGCCTGGGAACGTCGGGCGAGGCCGCAAGCGTCGTCTCCAGCGGGTCGGTCTTGCGGAGGAGGCGCTGCCACCCAAACCGCGAGCGCGCCGACGCCCTCTCAGCGTCGTGCTCCTCTTCGTAGACGAAGGCGTCGTGCTCGTCTGGTTCCTGCCGAGAAAGCCGACTGCGCAGCCGCGCAAGCAGGCGGGGCGGGGTCACCTGGATCGGCGGGTAGGCTGTGGCCACCTCAAGCTTCGTGATCGAGCGGGCGCGCTCGATGGAGCGGATCGTCGGGTGGAACAGCTCGATCAGCACAAACATCGTCGCGAGCAATCCAAAGCAGCCCACCATCGCGCCGACGGCCAGGAGGAGGCGGTTCGACCCCTCCGGCTCCTCCGGGAAGAACGGCGCATCGACCACGTCGAGGCGCGAGGCCATCTGGATGTTTTGCTCGTGCATCCGCGCCATGTTGAGGCTGTTGAGCAGTTCGAGATAGGTCTGCTCGGCCGTGCTGACCTCGCGCTCCAGGGTGGTGAGGGTAGCCCCGAGCGGCGAGAATTCGTCGTAGTACCGGCCGTACTCCTGGAGGCGCTGTTCGAGGAGCACGACCTGAGCGCGGGCGTCTGTGGCGTCGAGGAGCTTCTGGAGCCAGGCGTCAGCGATGTTCTCGCGGTTGAGGCCTTCGCGCGAGCTGGCGAGGTCATAGAGCGCGGCGGCCTGCCGGGTAAGCTCGGCTTCCAGGCTGTCAGCACGGCGGCGGAGGTCGGGGCGCGGCACGCCGCCTGCCTCGGCGAGCACGACGGCCGTGGTGGCCTCGGCGAGCTGGTTGCGCAGCACGAGCATGGTGTCGCTGCGCACGGCGAGCGTCTGCTGCTGCACCATCCGTGCCTCCAACTCCTGCACGACTGCCTCGGCGGCAGCCTGGCGCTGCAGCTCCTGCTGAAGCTCGGCCGCGATGGCCTCCTTCTGCCCCGCGATGGCCTTCGTCTGCTCGTTGTAGTTGATGACGCGGTTGTCGACGCCAAATGCCCGCAGCGCCTCGACGCGGTTGGCGAGTTCGTCTTCCGCTCGGCTGACCTCGCGCTCGAAGAAGGCGACCACGTTGCCCGTCTCGCGCGTCTTCATGCTTTGGTGCCGTGCCGTGACTACCTCCAGCAGCACCTCCAGCGTCCACTGGCACAGCTGCGGGTCGATGGACACGTAGCGCATCTTGATGAGGTCGGACGCCCCCACGCGCGACACGCCGAGCTGCTTCTGGATCTCGTCCACGGCGAAAGGGGTGTTGCCCTGGAGGAGCAACTCGTAGACCTCGCTCTCAGGCCGGTGCTTGGCCGCGCGGAGGCGTTCGAGCACGCGTGTTTCGCTCCGCGATCCGTCGATGAGAGCCAGGATGTAGGGCGCACGCTCCGAGTCGAAGACGGCGAGGCGCTCGGGCTCCGTCACCAGCTGCCGGGCGAGCAGCCGCAGCGCGGCCTCCTCGACGGTGGTGCGCGCCTTGACGAGGTTGACGAGGTTGTCGAAGGCGTTGGCTACGGTGAGGTAGTCGACGCGGTCGTTGGCCGAGGACTCGATGGTGTAGCCCGAGACGAGGCCGGTGTAGAGCACCGACTCCGAGGCATAGGTGTCGGGCGCGTTGCGTGTGGCGAAGAGCACCAATGCCACGGCTACGACGGGGCCGAGCAGCAGCCAGAGCCACCGCTGCCGCAGCATGCGCAGGATAGAGCGGGGCGTCATCGGCCGTCGTCTTCGGTGATGGCCTGCCCGCCGCCGTGCTCGTGGGGGGGCGTGCTCCCGCTCCGCAGCACGACCGGCTCTTCGGTGAGGGCGCGCAGCGAGGTCCCGACGACGAGCTCGAGCTGCGCGTAGGCGTTGCGGTACTCGGCGCTCGCGGACTCATAGGTGGCCTCGGCGGAGGCCTTGGTCTGCGTGACCTGCGCGAGATCAGCAACGGAGAGGTGCCCCTGCGAGAAGGCGCGCTCGGCGACGGCATAGTGGCTGCGTGCAGCCTGCAGCGCCTCGCTGCGGACGCCGACCAGCCGCTCGGCCAGCACGACTTCGTGGTACAGCTGCGTCACAAACCGGTCTTCCTCGATCTGGACCATCTGCTCTTGCTCGCGCGCTTGCGTGATGCGGGCTTCCTGGGCTCGCACGTCGTGGCGCCGCCCGAAGAGGTCGTAGAGCGAAAGCCGGATCCCGATGGTGGTCTGGGTGCCCAGTGTGACCTCGTCAAGCGTCGCGTTGCCGGTGGAGCCATAGTTGGTCGAGGCGCCGACGGTGATGCCTTGGAGCCAGAGCGCGCTCGCGCCCCGCAGGTTGGCGCTAGCCTGGGTGACCGCAGCGGCCTCCATGCGCAGGCGCGGCGAGTGGTCCCGTGCTGCCAGGAGCACCACGTCCAAGGGAGGCAAAGGGGCTAGGTCTGCGGCGAGCATCGGCCCGGAATTGGTAGTCAGCGCAGCGGGCAGGGGCGGCGCCGGGAGCGGCTGGGCGGTGGCAATCGCGCACAGCACGGGCGCGGTGCCGAGGAGCAGCACCGCGCGCCGGAGGGGCATTCGCAGCCGGGAAAAGAGACGTAGCACGGACGAGACGGGATGGCGGGACCTCTGATTTGGCAAACCCCATTCCGCTCCGCCATGACCAAGTGGACCTCATCCTCCGCGTTCCAGCGTTGCCCAGTTCTGCTAGGTCCTTGACAACGAGATAGGACCGGCAGTGGTCTTTTTGGCGTCTTTTCGCCGGTTGCGCGGCCCTGATTCCTCCAGAGGCCGACCAACGACACCCCGCCCCTCGATTACCAATCGTGGAGCGGGGCGGTGAATGTGTAATACGGACGGTCGGTAGAAACGACCTGTTACACGTCCTCTTTCTGAAGCATGGCGGGGATAGTCTGGAACATGATCTTGAAGTCGCCGCCGAGGGTATGATCCTCGGCGTAGCTGTTGTCGAGGGCGATCCGTTCCTCTGGCGACATGTCGGACTTGCCGCGCTTGGTGACCTGCCACAGGCCGGTCAGCCCGGCGGGCGCGTCGAAGCGGAGCACGCTCGGGTCGGCGGTGAGTTGCTCGGCCTCGTAGAGCGGCAGCGGTCGGTTGCCGACCAGGCTCATGTCGCCCTTGACCACGTTGAGCAATTGCGGCAGCTCGTCGATGGAGGTGTTGCGAATGAAGCGACCGACGCGCGTCACGCGGGGATCGTTCTGAAGCTTCACGAAGACGTTGCTCGCCTGCTGCTTCTTGCGCGCGAGCAGGAGCTTCTCGCAGACAGGCATACCGTCCTTGTCGATCATCTGCGACGAGCACGGCGTGCCGAGACGCTCGCACTCGGCGCAGGTGTCCAGCGATCTAGGAACCACCTGATCTCCCTCCTCCTGCGCGGTGTATTGGTTGAGGTGCATCAGGTCCTTGAGCCGCTGGTCGGCGTCCTGATACATCGAGCGGAACTTGTAGACCTTGAACACGCGATAGCGGCTGCCGACGCGCTTCGAGGCGTAGAGCACAGGCCCCGGAGACTCGAGACGGATGGCTGCCGCGACGGCGAGGAGGATCGGGCTCAGGATGAGCAAGGCGGTGCCAGCCAGGGCGATGTCGAGCGCGCGCTTGACCTTGCGGCGAAGCCAGGACGAGTTGGGCGCCGACGCCTCGGGCAGCGCCTCGCGGAAGGCGAGGTGCTCCACGGCCTTGCCGTCCCGGGGAGCCCGGAAGGCCTTCGCGAGATGGTCAGGGCGACGAGGGAGCACAGCAGAAGGTGAGGGCACAGAGAGCGGCAAAGCTTCTCTGGCGTGAGCAGCTAGCATTGGAGTAGGTATGGTGGTGTGCGCGGTGGTAGGGCGCGGTGGTGAGTGGCCGCTGGTATCGGCGTGCCACCGCTCCCCTCCAAGCGGAAACGAGCGCTGGGTGCCCCCATCGGTTTCACCGTGCCGGTTTGTAACCCATAGGCTCCGCCGTTGGCGTCTGCAGCGGCCCTCCCCGGACCGCCTCTCCACGGAGGTACGCGCCGGTAGCGCTTCCATGCGATTTGTCCAGGTATGCGCTCCTGGATTTTGTGAACCTATCGTGGATCGCCTTTGTTTTTTAGGCAGACCTCTGGATAAGTCTTCGCGGCACGCCTAGTTTTTCAGTGCCGCCGTTTTCCTCTTAAGCCACCGTTTAGTGCCCTGGCCCGTATGTCCGTAGAAAAAATCGACGAGATCGACGCCCAAATCCTGGCGCTGCTCCAGGCGAGCGGCCGCATCAAGCGCAACCAGATCGCCGAGCACGTCGGGCTGTCGGTGCCGTCCGTCTCGGAGCGCATGCGCAAGCTCGAAGAGCGGGGCGTGATCTCCGGCTACCACGCCGTCCTCACGCCTAAGCGGCTCCACCTCGACATCACCGCCTTCATCCGTGTCTCCGTGGATGGCTCGAAGCACTACGAGGCCTTCATCGAACGCGTGAGCGAGATGTCTGAGGTCCTCGAACTGCACTCGATCACCGGCGAGGGGTCGCACATGATCAAGGCGCGCACCCGCAACACGTCCACGCTGGAGAAGCTGCTCGCACGCCTCCAGCGCATCCCCGGCGTGCGCGGCACCCAGACCTCCATCGTCCTCACGTCGCTCAAGGAGACCAGCCAGCTCCACGTCGAGCCGATGATCCTCTACCAAAACGGCGAATGAGGTACAAGAGGTGCGCACGCGTGAACGTGCACGCCCGACCTCGCCCGGCGTCCTCCCGACCCACGTCCTCCCAGACCCTCACACTCCCAGAAGCCCATGCCCGCCACCTCCACCGCCGTCTCGAAAAACGGCAAAGCCGCCCTCGACATCCCCTCGATCTTCGGGGAGCGCTCCTTCGGCCTCACGCAGATGAAGGCCCGCCTGCCCAAGTCGGTCTACAAGCGCGTCGTGGCGACCGTCGAAAAGGGCGAGCCGCTCGACGCGACCGTCGCTGACGCCATCGCGCTCGCCATGAAGGAGTGGGCCGTCGAGCACGGCGCGACGCACTACACGCACTGGTTCCAGCCGCTCACCGGCCGCACCGCCGAGAAGCACGACTCGTTCGTGACGCCCAACCAGGGCGGCGGCGCGATCGCCGAGTTCTCGGGCAAGGAGCTCTTCCAGGGCGAGCCGGACGCCTCCAGCTTCCCGTCGGGCGGCCTCCGCGCCACCTTCGAGGCGCGCGGCTACACGGCCTACGACCCGACCAGCTTCGCCTTCATCGTGGAGCACAACGGCGTCGGCACGCTCTGCATCCCGACAGCCTTCACGTCCTGGACGGGCGAGGCGCTCGACCACAAGATCCCGCTCCTCCGCTCGATGGAGGCGCTCAACAAGCAGGCGACCCGCGCGCTCGGCATCCTCGGCGACAAGGTCGGCCGCGTCTACTCGACCTGCGGCTCGGAGCAGGAGTACTTCCTCATCGCCGAGGGCTTCTACGAGCAGCGCCCCGACCTGATGACAGCTGGCCGCACGCTCGTCGGCGCGAAGCCGCCGCGCGGCCAAGAACTCGACGACCACTACTTCGGCTCGATTCCGGAGCGCGTGATGACGTTCATGAACGCCGTCGAGGAGCAGCTCTACCGGCTCGGCGTCCCGGTCAAGACGCGCCACAACGAGGTCGCGCCCGGCCAGTACGAGATCGCCCCGATCTTCGAGGACACCAACGTGGCCGCGGATCACCAGCAGGTCATGATGATGACGCTGCAGCGCACCGCCAAGCGCATGGGCATGGCGTGCCTGCTCCACGAGAAGCCCTTCGCCGGGATCAACGGCTCCGGCAAGCACTGCAACTTCTCGATGGCGACCGACACCGGCCTCAACCTCCTGGAGCCAGGCGACACGCCGCACGACAACATCGTCTTCCTCTTCTTCTGCACCGCCGTCATCCAGGCCGTGCACAAGCATCAGGATCTCCTCCGCATCTCGATCGCGACGGCGGCCAACGACCATCGCCTCGGTGCCAACGAAGCGCCCCCCGCGATCATCTCGATCTTCCTCGGCGACCAGCTCACCGATGTCTACGAGCAGATCGCGGAGAGCGGGAAGGCCACCGAGAGCAAGCAGTCGGGCTTCCTCGGCCTCGGCACGCCCGTCCTGCCGGAGCTGCCGCGCCACGCGGGCGACCGCAACCGCACCTCGCCGTTTGCCTTCACCGGCAACAAGTTCGAGTTCCGCGCCGTCGGGTCGAGCCAGTCGATCAGCTTCCCGCTGACGGTCCTCAACACCATCGTAGCGGAAGCCATCGAGGACCTCGCGACGAAGCTCAAGGACACGCTCGGCAAGAAGAAGAGCAAGAAGGCCCTCGAAGCCGCGCTCCAGGCCGTCATCGCCGAGTCCATCGCCGAGCACATGCCGGTCATCTTCAACGGCGATGGCTACTCTGACGCGTGGCACAAGGAGGCCGAGGAGGAGCGCGGCCTGCTCAACCTCCGCACCACGCCGGACGCCCTCGACCAGATGATGGCCGAGAAGAACGTCGCCGTGTTCTCGACCTACGATGTGCTCTCCGAGGCCGAACTTGCCTCGCGCCACGAGGTGTTCTCGGAGCAGTACGCCATCACGCTCAACATCGAGGCGGCGACCACGCTCAACATCGCCAAGACGATGGTGCTCCCGGCAGCGATCAGCTACCTCAAGGACCTCGTCGAGACGATGGACGAGGCGGGCGACGGCCTCAAGCTCGACGGCATGGCGGCCATCGCGAAGGACGTCAACACTGCCATCAACACGCTCCAGAAGGCGTCGACGGCATTGAAGCGGGCTATCGCAGGTGCGCACAAGGCCAAGGACGAGTCGCGCTACATGGTCACGAAGGTGGTCCCAGCGATGGCGAAGGTCCGCGCGGCCTGCGACGAGTTGGAGGGCGAGGTGCCCTATGACCTCTGGCCCCTGCCCACCTATCGCGAGATGCTGTTCGTCAAGTAGGAGAGGGCGGCGGCGTCGCCGTGCTGCTGTGAGGCGGTGTCCTCACCGCGACACCACTCAACCGCCGCACTGTACGGTTCGGGCGGCCCGCTCTGGCTTCGGCTGGGGCGGGCCGCGCTGCGTTTTAGGCGTCGTATTTAAAAGAAGAGTCGCATTCTTTTAAATTAATCGCTCCGATTCGAAAGTCTTTTGTGTTCGCTATGTCCGAAGAGACCACATCGCCGACCGGCACCTACCGTTCGCTCACGGCTGGCGGGGAGACGGTGCGCGCGTTTATTCCCGACCCGCTCCCGCCTGAGCTCGAACTCGGATCAGCGGACTATGACCTGATGGAGCGTGCCAACCGCGCTCTGGGACGCCTCGACGGTATCTCAACCCTACTCCCTGATCGCGAGCTGTTCCTCTACCTTTACGTTCGCAAGGAAGCCGTCCTGTCCTCACAGATTGAAGGGACTCAGTCGTCGCTGAGCGACCTGCTGCTCTTCGAAGATGATCGCACGCCCGGCGTCCCGCTGGATGACGTTCGGGAGGTCTCCAACTACGTCGCCGCGCTGAATCATGGGCTGGAGCGGCTGCGAAGCGGCTTTCCGCTCTCGCTCCGGTTGATCCGGGAGATCCACGGCGTGTTGCTCCAGGACGGTCGCGGCGCAGACAAGACACCTGGCGAATTTCGACGCTCGCAGGTCTGGCTCGGCGGAAGCCGCCCAGGCACAGCCCGCTTCGTCCCGCCGCCTGTCAGCGAGGTCATGGTGTGCCTCGATCGCTTCGAGCATTACCTCTATGAGCCGGGTACGCCGGTCCTCATCAAGGCGGCGCTCGCGCACGTCCAGTTCGAGACGATCCACCCGTTCCTCGACGGTAACGGGCGCGTCGGTCGGCTCCTCATCACGTTTCTGCTCTGCGCCGAGGACGTGCTCGCTGAGCCGCTGCTTTACCTCTCCCTCTACTTCAAGACCCACCGCGACGAATACTATGAGCGCCTCCAGCGCGTCCGCACGCATGGCGAGTGGGAGGCATGGCTGCGGTTCTTCCTGCGGGGCGTACAGGAAACCTCGAAACAGGCCGTCGATACCGCGCGCGACATCCTCGCGCTCTTCGAGCGGGACCGCGCTCGCATTCGCGAAGGGACAGGTGGCGCGGCTAGCTCTACCCTCCGCGTTCATGAGGTGCTGCAGCGTCAACCTCTGCTCACCATCAAGGAGGCAGCACGTCGGAGTAGCCTCTCTCAACCGACGGCACGGGTCGCGCTCGATCATATGGCTCGGCTCGGCATCACCCGCGAGGTCACGGGCGGCTCGTATCGGATGACGTATCTCTATAGCCCGTACCTCGCCATCCTGGAACGCGGCACGGAACCGCTGTGATACGACGCGGCTCGCTCGGTTGAACACCTTCACCATGGGATACGGCTCGTGAGGCAGCAAAGTGCAGCGGTGTTTGAGTGCCACTGTGGGGCGGTGGCCTCACCGCGACACCAATCAACCGCCGCACTGTACGGTTCGGGCGGCCCGCTCTGGCTTCGGCTGGGACGGGCCGCGCCGCGTCAGGGCGTAACCGTAGGGGGTCACGGTGCCGTAGGGCATTGCCGTAGGCACGGCCACCAAACATTTCGGTCGCTCTTATGATTGTATCAGCACTTGTGTCCATGCTGGTGTGCATGGGTCTGGCCGTTGCGCTGTGCGCCGTGGTCTGGCTAGCGCTTCCCCGTAGCGTCCGTTCCCCCAGCGAGCAGCGCCGTCGCTGGATGCGCGAGCACCGGGAGAAGCGCGGTCCCGCTCCAGGTCGACCGCGCCGCATCGTGGCGCCGAGCTATGGCTTCGGCCCCGTCTGGAGGGCGAGGTGGAGCGCTGCCAAGAAAAAGGCGCGCGCGGGTGCGATCTACAAGAAGGCCGACGCCATGCCCGAGCCACCACGCGAGGGAATGTAGCCGCCCTGCCTCGCGGAGGGGTTTAGGCTGTGGTCGTGTAACCCCACCCGTGCAGATGTCGTGCAGAGGCGGACGGCGATGAAACCGCCCCCGGCTCCTCCGGTTGGACGACGAATGCAACCGACTTCCGCAAACACGCCTCGCACGGCGTCCGATATCCCCGCCTCGCTCCGGGTGCGCTACCTCAACCTTGGCGATGACGATGTCATCGGGGCGTCGTGCCATTACCTCGAACTGGCCGACACGGGCATCGTCCTCGACGCGGGCATGGACCCGGAGGAAGACGGTTTCCGCGCGCTGCCCGCGTTCAAGCTGCTCGACGGGCGACCGGTAGAGCAGGTCATCGTGACGCATGCGCACCACGACCATCTCGGTGCGCTGCCGGTGCTTATCCAGCGCTTCCCGCAAGCGCGCGTCCACGTCTCCGGCCCGACGGCCCGCCTCGCCGACATCCTGCTGCCGTCTTCGGCCCGTCTCCAGAAGCGGCGCCTCCGCGAGGGCTCCTCCACCGCCGCGCCTGTCTTCGACGTCGAGACGGCTGAGGCACTGTCGTACCTCTACGAGACGCACCCGCTCGACACCGACTTTTCGCTCAACGCCGCCGCAACTCCGCCCGGCCACGCGATCTCGGCGCGGCTCTACCACGCAGGACACGTCCTCGGCGCAGTCGGCGTCTTCCTCGAACTGGACACGCCCGACGGGCTCCGGCGCATCTTCTACACGAGCGACGTGAGCCTCCAGAATCAGGTCATTCAGCCCGGCGCCGAGTTCCCGCGCGGCCCGCTCGACCTGCTCGTCCTGGAAACCACACTCGGGGCCGATCCCGATGCCGAACTGCGCTCGCGCAAGGCGACCGAAAAGGCGTTTGGCGAGGCACTCGCCCGCACCATCGAGCGGGGCGGCGTAGCGCTCGTGCCCGTGTTCGCGCTCGGCCGCGCGCAGGAGGTGCTCGCGATGGTCGACCGCTTCAAGCGCCGCAAGATGCTCCCCGCCGACCTCCCGGTCTACACCGCCGGGTCGATGCGGGCGCTCGCCAACGTCTACGATCAGACGCGCCACACCTCGCCGCGCCTCGACGAGGACTTCGAGGTGGCCGCCGTGGACCAGCGCCGCGTTCCGCGCAGCGACAGCCGCCTCCCGAAGCTGCTCAACGAGCCTGGCATCTTTGTGGTGTCGAGCGGGATGCTCTTCGAACGCACGCTCTCGAACAAGCTCGCCACGCTCGTGGCCGGGCACGAGAAGCACAGCATCTACTTCGTCGGCTTCTCGAAGGAAGACTCGCCGGGCGGCCGGATGCTCGCCGCCGCCCAAGAACGGGCGCGCACGGGCGAAGACGTCGAGGTGGTGATCGACACGTTCGAGGGGCCGCAGCCGCTGCGCTGTGAGGTCGAGCGCTACCGGTTCAGCGGCCACGCTCACCGCCGCGATCTCCTGAAGGTGGTCGAGGACCTGCGCCCAGCGCGCGTCCTGCTCGTCCACGGCGACGCCGAGGCGAAGGAGTGGATGGCCGACAACATCCGGTTCTTCCACCCCGAGACGGACGTACTTATCCCCGCGCACGGCGAGGTCTACGAGGTCTGACGGATGTCCTCCATCCACTGGGGCCTGGTGCCCTATCCATCTCGGCTTGTCCACAGACGATGAACACTGTTAACTCCGCGCCGTGGCCGGTAGACCTCGCCCCGGAGGCCCTGGACGGTGAGCCGGGCTGGACCCCGCTCGTCCAGTTCAACCAGATGTTCGGCACGCGCTCGTTCCTGGACGACGACCCCGACCGGCTGCTGCTGCGCTACTACCACGACCCCGCGCGTGGTGACGGGCACACGGTCGTCCGCGTGTGGTTTGGTCCCGGCGCGGAGGGACCGCCCGGCCACGTCCACGGCGGCGCGATGGCGGCGGTGCTCGACGAGGCGATGGGTACGGCGGCGCTGCTGCGTGGCAAGCCCTCGGTCGCTGCCGAGATCACATGCCGGTTCCTCGCGATGCTGCCGCTAGGCATCGTCGCCACGGCGGAGGCTTCAGCGTCCCTCCCGGACGGCGAAGGTCGCATGGCGGTCACGGTCCGCCTCGTGGGGCCCGACGGCACGCTCCATGCCGAGGGGACAGGCACGTTCGCGGTGCTCGGCGAGCGCGGCCTGGCGCGGCTCGGGTGAGCTAGCGAATCAGCATCATGCGCGGCCCTGTGGTGCGCTCGAAGCCGAAGCGCTCGTAGAACGCCACATTGGCCTCCTCGCAGCCGAGGTGGACCTGCGCCACATTGCTCAGGTGCGTGTCGAGGAGCAGGTGCACGAGTGCCTCGCCCGCGCCGCGCCCGCGCCACTCGGCGTCGACGATCACGTCCTCGATCAGCGCCCGGTAGCGCCCATCAGACAGCGCCCGGGCAAACCCGATGAGCTGCCCGTGGGCACGAGCCGTGACGTAGGGGCCGGCTGCAAGCAGGCGTTCGATCCCGTCGAGGGAACGCCCATCGGCCCAATCGGTCTGGCCGAGCAGCGCCTGCACCTCGGCGGGTTGCGCCGTGGGCTCCGCAGACAAAGCGAGGGCAAGCGGCGGCATCCTACGCCGGGGTCTCGCGGACCACCGGCTTCACCTCGACGCGCGCGCCGCGCACGCTGACGACCTCCACCTCGACGCCCTCGTCGATGAAGGTGCCCTGCGAGACGACTTGCACGCGCTGGCTGCCCAGTTCGGCCACGCCGGCGGGCCGGAGCCCGGTGAGCGTGCGGCCCGTCAGGCCGAGCAGGCCGTCGTCGCTCGCGGCGGAGGTGTAGCCCTCGGCGGCTGTGAGCTCAGGGTTGAGCACGAGCGCGCCGAACCGCTTCGAGGTGGGCAGCATCCGCCCGAGCGAGAACGCGAGCGCGACCAGCAGCACCAGCGTCGCGGCGAGCGTCGCCGAGGCGCGGGCCATGGCGAGGCCATCGGGGAAGTCGAGGCCCACGTTGGGGACGAGCGCCGCGAAGAGCGCGCCGACGGTGCACACGATGCCGAGGATGCCCGCCACGCCGAAGCCGGGCACGACGAATATCTCGGCGAACAAGAGCAACACCCCGACCGAGAAGAGCACGATCTCCCAACTCTCGACGAGGCCGAGCAGGTAGTGCGGGGCGAAGAACATCGACGCGCCGACGAAGGCCATGGCGCCCGCGAAGCCCACGCCCGGCGTCTGCAGTTCGAAGTAGAGCCCGCCCATCATCATGAGCATCAGGATCGACGCGACCACGGGCGAGCCGAGGAAGCGCAGAATCTGCTCCGGACGACTCGCGCGGTGCTCCACCAACGCCTGGTCGTCCACAGCGAGGAGCTTCAGGAGCGCGTCCAGCGTCGGGGCCTCCGCGTCGGCGAGGCCCAGGCTGACGGCTTCGCTGGTCGAGAGCGTGAGCAGCTCGCCCTCATCCACGACGCCCTCCACCACGATGCGTTCGTCCACCATCGCCTCGGCGAGGTCGGGGTCGCGCCCGTTGGCTTCGGCCGTGGAGCGCATCAGCCCGCGCATGTAGCTCTGGATCTTCTCCGGGGCCTTCTCGCCTGCGCCGTCTACGGCCGTCGCCGCGCCGATGGACGAGCCCGGCGCCATCACGATCTTGTCAGCAGCGAACGAGATCAGCGCGCCCGCGCTGGCCGCGTTGCGGTCGATGAAGGCGACCGTCGGGATGGGCGTGTCGAGGAGCCGCTTGCGGATCTCGTCGGCGGCGTCGACCAGCCCACCGAACGTGTCGATGTGCATCACGACGAGTGCCGCGTCGTTTGCCTCGGCGTCGGTGAGTGCGCGGTCGAGGTAGCGCGCGAGCGCGTTGTCGATCATGCCCTCGATGGGCACCTCGTAGACCGACCCGTCGCTGAGCGGTTCAGCGAACGCGAGCGGGGCGAGGTTAGCGTCCTGGGCCGTCGCCTCCGAAGTGACGACGGGGACGCTCAGGAGCATCGCAAGCAGAGCAACGAAGACGGCGCGCATGACGGTAAGGGACTCAGGACAAAACAGGGCGTTCTGCTACGCTCGCACCGGCCCGAAGATTCGGGCGTCATCGCTGCACGAGCCTGCCGAGGTAGCCTGTAAGCGCCCCGACTGGCAGCCCGGAGCCGGCACCAACGGCTACGTCACCGGGCGCGTATCCAAGCACCCCGCCTACGATCACCTCGATCCCGGTTCCGGGTGCAGTGGCGTTTGTGCTGGTGCGCGTGTCGGCACGCGGCTTCGTCGATTGCGCAGGGTAGAGAGGCGCTAGAGCGGCGCGGTCGGTCTTGGGCAAATGGGTCGCAGGGTAGGGTGCAACCGTGTAGAGCCTGGACTACGAGGCCGCCAAGATCCGATTACGCGCTGCTGTGCTAAGCCTGCGCCGCCAGCCCTACCGCGCGTCCGAGGCCAGCACGCACTCGATGCTCCCCATGCCGGCCTCCACTTCGATGCGGAGCGCGTCCGACGGGTCGCGCACAGACGGGCTGTGCCAGACGCCCTCGTCGTGCTTGATGTAGCCGTTGGGGATGCGCACACGCGACACCCACGAGTCGGGCGCCACGAGCACGACGGGTTTGTTGTCCGGGAGGACGAGGTGCAGCTTTGCCATGCCGACCTCGATATCGGCACGGGCCCCTGCGAGGAAGGCGTCGCCGGAGAAGTCGAGCCGGAACGAGCCCATCCCGCCCTCGAACTCGAGGCGCTCGAAGCGCGCGTTGCCCAGCCCGAGCAACTCGACAGGCGCCATGCCTGCCTCCACGCTGAGCATCTTCATAGGCACTGCGTTGGGCCGGTCGAAGAGGACGCGTGTGCGGGCCATGCCGGTTGCGACCTCGAAGCGCTCCACGCGCAGGCCGGTCAGGTCGAGGTCGGCCTCGCCGACGCCCAGGGCCAGGTCGAGGTCCAGCGTGACATCGTCCGAGACGAAGAGCGCCCAGCGGTTCTCCTCGGCGCCGCGCAACCCGCCGAGCGACACGCCCTCGCCCGTGTCCACGTCGAGGACGACCTCGCCGTGTGCGCCGTCGGCATCGTACTCGAACGACGGGCGGAGGGCCTCGTCGCGCAGCACGCCCTCGGCCCGGAAAATGAACGCGCGGTCGTTCATGGCCCGCAGCCGCACGCTTCCGAGGCCGATGTCGAGCGAGGCCTCCAGGGAGCGCTCGTCGCCTGCGCTGGCCTCGAAGGTGTACGATTGCTGCTGCATCCGCGCGTGTACCTCGGGCGCGGGAAGCACCCAGGCTGCTAGGAGCAGAGACAAAGCGGGAAAGGCTAGAATGTGGGTCATAGCTTGAGCGCTACGAGGTGCCGTTCGTGAGAGTTACACCCTGTTGCGCCTCCCCACGTTCTTCGAAACGGTCACCACCGGGCACCGGTCAGCCGTCGGCGCTGACGAACGCTGAGCGTATCAGCCGATAATCCTGACTACAGATCGGCCCGCTGGTCCTTGAGGAACTTGTAGAGCTGGGCGCGGGCGCGGAAGATGTGCGCCTTCACCGTCCCAAGCGGCAGGTCGAGCGCCGCCGCGATCTCTTCGTAGCTCAGCTCCTGCTGGTGCCGCATCACGATCACGCGGTGATACTTCTCTGGCAGTTGCGCGATGGCCGCCTCGATCAACTCGCGGCGCTGATCCTGCACCACGTGCTGGTCTGGCCGGTAGGTCTGGTCCGGGAGCTCGTAGTGGATCTCGCCGTCCTTGGCCTGCAGCGGCTTGTCGATCGAAAACGTCGGCAGCTTCTTCTTGCGGAGGTAGTCGATTGTGTGGTTGGTGGCAATCTTGTAGAGCCACGTCGAGAAGGCGTAGGTCGGGAGGTAGGACTCTAGCGACGAGAACGCCTTGATGAACGCCTCCTGGACGAGGTCTTCGACTTCGCGCTGATTGCGCACCATGCGCCCGACGTGCCGCCGCAGCGCGCCCTGGTACTTGTCGACGAGCTGCTCGTAGGCACGCTGGTCGCCGCCGAGCGCCTGTTCCACGAGCGTGCGGTCCTGCTCGCTGGACGCGGACGGAGCGGTGTCGGACGGGCGGGCCATGCGGGGCGCGGTCGCGAAACGAGGGACGGTGGACCCGCGAAACTACGGACACAGGCCCGACCGCGCTACGCAGTCCCGAGATCGCTGGGGGCGAGCGCCTTGCGTCATCCGCCCCAGCCTCACTTGAGGTGCGTGATCCGCTGCGTCGCCGCGAACGTCGCGCCCTCGGCCCGCACCACGTAGACCCCGCTCGCCAGCCGTGCCCCGTCCAGCAGCGTGGGCGTGTCCGCCGGGGACGAGCCCTCACGCGTTCTCCTGGCCCGTCGCGTCGAGGTAGGCCTGCCAGTCTGCGAGGAAGCGCTCTAGGCCGCTGTCCGTGAGCGGGTGCTTGAGCAGCTTCTTGATCACGCCCAGCGGCATCGTCCCCACGTCCGCGCCCATCTCGGCGGCTTCCACCACGTGCATCGGGTGGCGGATCGAGGCGGCGAGGACTTCCGTCTCGTAGCCGTAGTTCTCGTAGATCGTCACGACCTGCCGGATCAGCTCCATGCCGTTGGTCGAGATGTCGTCGAGGCGGCCGATGAAGGGGCTGATGTAGCTCGCGCCCGCCTTCGCCGCGATGAGCGCCTGCGTGGGGCTGAAGCAGAGCGTGCAGTTCGTGCGGATGCCCTCCTCCGTGAACGTCTTGATGGCTTTGATGCCGTCGAGGATGAGCGGCACCTTCACCACGACATGCTCGTGGATCTTCGCCAGCTCGCGGCCCTCGGCGACCATCGCGTCGTACTCCGTGGCGACCAACTCGGCGCTAACCGGGCCCTGGACGATCTCGCAGATCTTGTGGATATGCGCGTGGAAGTCGCTCGCGCCCTCCTTGCGCATGAGCGAGGGGTTGGTCGTGACGCCGTCGAGGACGCCCATGTCGGCGGCTTCCTGGATCTCGTCGAGGGAGGCGGTGTCGATGAAGAACTGCATGGCGGTCGGAGGAGGCGATGAAAGCGGAAAGGGGTAGAGACATGGTACGTCCGACGGGGCACACGCAGGCGCGGCGTGCGAGTTCGCGGCCTCGTCACGCGTAGGGTGTCTATACTCGCACTCCTCGCCTCTGACGACTCATGACTGCCACGCCACGCTTCACGACCGTGCTGAAACTCGGCGGCGCGCTGCTCGCTGACGAGGCCGCCGTTGCCGCCATTTGGAACGCGGTGGCGGGCCTCGACCGCGTCGTGCCCAACCGTATTGTGATGGTGCATGGCGGCGGGCCACAGGCGACGGCACTGGCGCAACGGCTCGGCCACACGCCGCGCATGGTCCATGGGCGACGTGTCACGACAGCACTCGACCTCGACGTACTGCTCTGGGAAGTCTCCGGACGGCTCAACGCGCGGCTCGTCGCGGCGGCGCAGGCGGCGGGCGTTCGCGCGGTCGGGCTGACTGGCGCTGACGGGGCACTCGTGCGGGTCCGCCGCCGTCCCCCGTGGACCGTCGACGGCGAAACCATCGACTTCGGGCACGTCGGCGAGGTCGAGGAGGTCGACACACACCTGCTGACGACGCTCCTCGACGCAGGGCTGGTGCCGGTTATGGGCCCTATCGGCATGGACGCGGACGGCGCGCTCTACAACGTCAACGCCGACACGATCGCGCTCGAACTCGCCGCGGCGCTGCAAGCCGAGGCGCTCGTCTTCGCCGCCGAGGCGGGCGGCGTCTACCGCAACCTCAGCGATCCCACGACGCGCTTCGACGCGATCACGCCCGACGGTGCCGAGGCCGGCAAGCGCGACGGCTGGCTCAACGCCGGGATGCGCGTCAAGCTCGACGTTGGCTTCGAGGCGCTGCGGCGCGGCGTTGGCACTGTGCGCATTGCGGCTCCGACAGGACTGGGCGGGGGGACAAGGCTTGCACTGGAAGGGGCGGACGAACAAAAGGGCGAAGGGCTGGAAGAGGGATTCGGCAGACCTACGACCCTCGACCTGCGACCCTCAATCCTCGACCTCCACGCTGCCCTCATCCGCTTCCCGTCGCTGAGCAATCGGGAGCGGGAGACTGCCGACTTCGTGGAGGCGTACGCCCGCGAGCACGGCGGCTCGTGCGTGACGGTGGACCGTGTGGCGGACAATGTGGTCGTGAGCCTCGGCACCGGCGACGACGTGTTGCTCTTGAACTCGCACCTCGACGTAGTGCCGCCGTCGTCGGACCACCCGTATCCCCCCTTCGAGCCGACCCTCGTGGACGGCAAGGTCTACGGGCGCGGGGCCGTCGATGCGAAGGCGAGCGGTGCGGCGATGCTGACGGCGCTCCTCACGCTCGCCCGCGACGGTTTCGAGCCGGCGGGCGGGCGGCTCGTCGTCGCGCTGACCGCGTGCGAGGAGGCGAGCAAGGACTACAACGGCGTCGAACACCTCCGCCGCGACTTCTTTGGTGCCGCCATGCCGCAACCGGCTGCGGCACTGGTGGGCGAGCCAACGGGGCTGCGCCCCTGCCTCTCGCAGAAGGGGTTGCTCATCCTCCGCCTCCACGCGACGGGCCGCACCGCGCACGCCGCACGCGCGCACCTCGGCGAGAACGCGATCCACGTCGCCGCACGTGACCTCGCCGCGCTGCAGGCGCTCACCTTCGACCGCCCCGACGCGTTCCTCGGCCTCCCGACGGTCACACCGACGCTCATCGAGGCGGGCGGCGCGAAGAACGTCGTGCCCGACCGCTGCACGATCACGCTCGACATCCGCTCGACGCCGACCTACCCCCATGGCGGTCTCATCGCTCTCATCAGCGACGCTGTCGAGAGCGAGGTCGAAGTCTACAGCCGTCGCCTGATCCCGTGCGCCACGCCCGCCGACGCGCGCATCGCCCAGGCCTGCCAGCGCGCCCTGCCCGGCCTCGTCGCCGACGCCACGCCGTTCGGGTCGCCCACAGCCTCGGACTGGATTTTCCTCCACGACGTGCCGACGGTCAAGATCGGCCCCGGCCGCAGCGAGCTCTCGCACACGCCCGACGAGCACGTGGAGGCTGCTGAGGTCGAGCGCGCGGTGACCGTCTACCGGGCGATTGTCGAAGCCTATTTCGGGGGGGCGTCCTGATTTTTATCCTGCGCTGACGCCGCGCTCCCTCATGGGTTTACTCCGTGAAGCTTCGCTTTCCGCGTGCTCGGGGATGACTTGGGTAGGGGGACTGCGTCGATTTACGAAGTGGCCAGCCGGCACCTCCCACATCACCCTTCGAACTTCTCACTTCTGCTTTCCCATGGCTATCTGGTCCAAGACCTCCGCTGCTACCCCCGACGACTGGGTCGTCCGCTTCACCGTCGGCGACGACTGGCGGTGGGACACGCTGCTCTTGCCCTACGACTGCGTCGGGAGCGAGGCGCACGCGTGGGCGCTTGCCGAGATCGGCGTAATGACGGCGGACGAGCATCGGCAGGTGGCCGAGGCGCTCGACGCGATCAAAGCTGAGGCCGAGGCGGGCACGCTCATCGTGCGTGTGGAGGACGAGGACTGCCACACGGTCCTCGAACGCGAGCTCACGGCCCGTCTGGGCGATGCGGGCAAGAAGATCCACGCGGGGCGAAGCCGTAACGATCAGGTGCTCGTGGCGCTGCGCCTCTGGCTGCGCGACGCGCTCGCCGCCGTCGCCGAGCAGGCTGCGGCTGTCACGGAAGCCCTCCTCAACCATGGCGACACGTACGCTGACGCGCTGATGCCGGGCTACACCCACCTCCAGCGCGCGATGCCGACCACGGCGGGCCTCTGGGCGGCCAGCTATGCCGAACTGCTCGTCGCCGATCTTCGCACGCTCACCGAAGCGCGGGCAGCCACCAACGTCTCGCCGTGGGGCAGCGCCGCCGGGTATGGCGTGCCACGCCTCGACCTTCCGCGCGAAGGCGTCGCCGAGCGGCTGGGCTTCGGCGGTGGACTTGAGGGCATGCAAGTCCATACGCCGGCCGTGCAGCTCTCGCGCGGCAAGCTCGACGCCCAGGTCGTCCACGCGCTCGTGCAGCTCGGCGCGACGGCCAACCGGCTCGCGTCCGACCTCGTGCTCTTCGCCACGGCCGAGTTCGGCTTCGTCACGCTCCCCGAGGCGCACACGACGGGCTCGTCGATCATGCCGCAGAAGCGCAACCCCGACGTGCTTGAACTCGCGCGGGCGACCTACCACCGCCTCACCGCCGAACTGCACCTGCTGCTCACGCTGCCGGCCAACCTGCCGGGCGGCTACCACCGCGACCTCCAACTCACGAAGGAGGCCACGATGCGCGCGACGCTGCTCAGCCTCGACCTGTTCGCCGCCCTCGCCGCGGGGCTGCCTGCCCTCACCTTCGACCGCGACCGGATGCGCGCGGCCCTCTCGCCCGAGTTGTTCGCCACCGACGAGGCGCTGGCCGACGTGCAGCGCGGCGTGCCGTTCCGCAACGCCTACCGCGCCGTAGCTGGTCGCCTCGACGCCCTCTCGACGCCGCCCGATGCGGAGGCGCTGGCCGCCTACGCCACGCCGGGCACGCCGGGCCACGTCGTGACGGCTCCGCTGCGTGCGGCGCTCGCCGACCTTGCTGCGCGGTTTGAGTAGGCTCGCCCAGACAAACGCTCGCGAACCCACCTCGGCGCTCGCGCATTCATCCGCGTCCATACGGTTCGCCGCGGCCCACTCGTTCTCTGGTCGCTCCTGAAACCTCCCCCCGCTCGTGCGTCACCTCGTTGTCCTGCTCGCGCTTCTTGTTCTGCCCACAGCGGCAGCGCAAACGTCGCTCGCGGACGCCTATCACAGTGCGGCGCAGCTCTACATCGACGGCGATGGGGCGCAGGCTGAGGCCGTAGCAATGGAGGCTCTCGCGCAGGCACCGAACCCGAACACGCCGGAGCACCCGAAGCTGGAGACGCTGCTCGAACTGATCCGCCAGCAGCAGCAAGACCCGCAGCAGGGTAGCGACGGCGACGAGGCCGAGCAGGAAGACGGCCAGGACGGCGAGAACGAGGACGCCCAGAACCAGCAGGGCGGCGGCGAGAGCGAGCAGCAGGACGAACGGGACGCCGAGCAAGGCGAGCAGGAGCCGGGCGAGGACGGCCAGCCACAACCCGGCGACGAGGGGGAGCCCGATGAAAGCGAGCCTGACGAACAGCCGCAACCGGAGTTCGAGGACGAGAACAGCGAGGCGGAGTCGGACGCGACGAACCAGCAGCCCACCGACCCGCAGGATGGCGACGAGCAAGACGGGGACGACCAAGCGGGGGCGTCAGGAGACCCACAGGACGGCGAGGAGACGGACGGCAACGCGACGCCTGCCGGTACCGCCGAGGTACTGCCCGGCACGATGAGCGAGGCCGAGGCCCTGCGCATCCTCGGCGCGCTCGAAGCCGACGAGGAGGAACTGCTCCAGGAAGTGCAGCAGCGCCGCGCGCCGCCCCGCCGCATCGAGAAGGACTGGTGAGGGGGAGCGTGTTGTCCGTGGTCCGTAGTTCGTGGTGGCTGGTGCTGGTCGGTGGCATGGTGCTGGCAGGCAGCGCCTTGGCGCAGAACGTGCGAGTGAGCGCGTCGGCGTCGCCCAACCCGGCGGGGCAGAACGACCAGGTGCTCTTTAGCGTCGAGCTGCGCGGCGACCTCACTTCGGTCGGCGAGATCGAGCCGCCGAGCACGCAGGGGCTGTCGCTCGCGCTGCCGACGCCGCAGCAGTCGTACACCTACCAGAACTACAACGGGCGCACCGAGCACGTCCTCACGCTGACGTGGATCTACCGCCCCCTCAAGCCGGGCCGCGCGACCTTCAGCGCGGTGCAGGTGCCCATCGGCAAGGAGCGCTACACGACCGACCCGATCACCGTCGAGATCGTCCCGCAGGGCCAGCGTCCGCCGCCCGCCGCCCACAGCGGCGCGACGAGCAGCCAGCACGGCCTCACGCAGTCCGACGAGCCGCCGACAGACGCCACGGCCGACCTCTTCGTCCGCGCCACGCCGCCCCGAGTGCGGGCCTACGTCGGCGAGCAGGTCGTGGTCGATTACGTGCTCGCCTACGACCCTGTCACGGTGCAGCCGCGCGACGTGCAGATCCTCGGGCCGTGGGACGCCGAGGGCCTCTGGCGCGAGGAACTCGAGGTGCCTGACCGCGCGACGCTGCCCCGCCAGGACACCATCGATGGGCGCGAGCTTCGCGTCGTGACGGCCAAGCGTGTGGCGCTCTTCCCCGCACGCACGGGCACGCTCACCATCGAGCCGGTCGCCTTCGAGGTGGGTACCTATCGCGGGACGCCGCAGCGCGGCCTCTTCCGCAGCCCGTTCTTCTCCGACTTCGAGCGCGAGACGATCGAATCGGAGCCGATTGCCATCGAGGCGGTGCCGTTGCCCGCTGGGGCCCCGGCGTCGTTCAACGGGGGGGTTGGGGCGTTCACGATGCAGATCTCGCTGGACGACCACGCCCTGCGCGACGGTATCGAGGCGGGCGAGCCAATCCGCATGGAGGTCGAGGTGCGCGGCACGGGCAACCTGGCCACGCTGTCCGCGCCCGCCTGGGACGCGCCCGACGGTGTCGCGGTCTATCCACCTTCGGCCGAGGAATTCTTCGACCGACGCTCGGCTCCGCTTCGCGGACGCAAGGTGTTCGTCTACACGCTCGTCCCGCAGCGCGGCGGTCGCCTCGAACTACCGCCCGTGCGCTGGACCTACTTCGACCCGGAGGCGGAGCGCTACCAGACGCTCGTCTCCGACCCCGTCCCGCTTGACGTGAACGGCCCAGCGGGCACGATCCCGGAGGCGGGCCTCGCCGACGCGGAGATCGTTTCGGGCGCGGAGGCACCCATCGCTGACCTGCTGCCGTTGGCGCGCTGGATCACGCCGCGGTTGGCGCGGCCGCTGCACCGGTCGGTGTGGTTCTGGGGCGCCATCGGAACGCCGCTGCTGGCGCTGCTCGGCCTCGCCCTTTTCGTTCGTCGTCGTGAGGCCCGCGCCGCCTCGCCGGAAGCGCGCCGCCGCGAGGCGCTCGCCGATGCCACCACTCGCCTCGATGCGGCCCGGCAGGCAGCCGACCCACGCACGGCCTGCGCCGAAGCCGAACGCGCCGTGCGCGGCTATCTCGCTGCTCGCTTCGCCGTGCCCGCGCAAGCGCTCCCCCGCGACGTCCTCGACGACGCGCTTGACAGAATGTCTCTCCGCGCGCAGGGCCTCACCGACTCGCATCGTCGTGCGCTCATCGAGGCGCTCGCCGCAGCCGAGC
The DNA here is from genome assembly GCA_039821555.1 of Bacteroidota bacterium. Classification (NCBI taxonomy): domain Bacteria; kingdom Pseudomonadati; phylum Bacteroidota; species Bacteroidota bacterium. The sequence goes on along the minus strand of JBCBNX010000002.1, from coordinate 43,528 downwards.
GGGTGCAGTATGCCCCCGACCAAGCCCGCGCCGCCGACGCCGTCGTGGCTCGCACCCGCGCCGCCATCGAGAGTGTCCACGAGGCGACGCCAGCCCATCAGGAGGAGTCCGCATGATGGTGCTCCTGATCGCTCTGGTTCTTGTCCAAGTGCTGCCGGGTGTTCCTCTCGACTCAGACGAGGCGGATCGGCTCTTCGAACTCGCCGGGACGCTCTACGACGAGGGCGACTGCGCAGCGGCGGCAGCGACGTACACCTCGCTGCTTGACGCGGGCGTGGCGAGCGGGGCGTTACACCACAACCTCGGGCAGGTGCACCTCGCGGCGGGCGACCTGGGGCGGGCCGTGCTGCACCTCGCCCGCGCCGGGCAACTGCTGCCCCACGACCGCGCCGTCGCGGTCCACCTCGCCGAGGCGCGGGCGCTGGTGGACGCCGAGCAGACGACGGTTCTCGCTGATCCCCTCGGGGGCACGGCGGCGCGCATCGCGGACGCGGTGACGCTCGGCGCGCTGCTCGTGCTCGGGCTGCTGTTGTGGCTCAGTGCGCTGGCCCTGCTTGGCTGGCGGCTCTGGCGCGGCGACACCCTTCCCGAAACGCAGAAGACCGCGATCCGGCGCGGCCTTGTCGTGGTGCTTCCGCTGGCCGTGCTGCTCCTCGCGACGGCCGCGCTCGCCTCGGCGGAGCGGCAGGCTCCTCGTGCCGTCGTGCTCGACCCGATTCCGCTCGCGGCCACGCTCGGCGGCAGCACCGAGGGCCCTGCTGTAGCGGAGGGCGTGACCGTGCGCCTCGGCGACGCGCGCGGTTCCTGGCAGGCTGTCCGCCTCCCCGACGGCACCCAGGGCTGGCTGCCAGCGGCGGCACTCGGACGGCTGTAGCGAAGGTCGATTCAGGCCTGACCGGAAGCGGACCCACCCGCTTGTGCTCTTCACCGAACGAACCCAGGAGTGAGGCGTACGGAACGGCTGATGTGCCCTGGCTGCAATCGCCACGCTGGCGAGTAGCGGGGTGTAGTTGCCGTTGCGTAGCGCGGAAGGAGTGCCTGGCGGGGTGCTCGGTCGAGCCTGCGTGACCCCCCGACCGAGATCTCCATCGCTGAGCCACCCTGTTCCATGTCCCGTACGTTCGTCATCGACCTTACCTCGAAGGCCCAGGCCGAAGCCAAAGGTGAGGACGCCAACCAGTCGCCCTTCCCCGAACCCAGCCCTGAGCTGCCCGAGGCGACCACAGAGTCCGTGCCCTCGTTCCTCCAGACCGGCCTCGAAGGCCTCGGCTGGGACAGCCTGATGCCCGTCCAGGCCAAGACGATCCCGTACATGCTCGAAGGCCACGACCTCGTGGTGCAGAGCCGCACGGGCAGCGGCAAGACGGGCGCGTTCCTCCTGCCGCTCCTCGACCTGCTGATGCCCGACGAGGCGGCCACGCAGGCCCTCGTGCTCTGCCCGACGCGCGAGCTGGCGCGGCAGATCTTCGAGGAGTTCGAAAAGATGAACAACGCCCAGCCCGAGGACGAGCGCTTCCGCGTGGTGGCCGTCTACGGCGGCACGAAGTACGGCCCGCAGATCGAGGCGTTCAAGGCCGGCGCCCACCTCGTCATCGGCACGCCGGGGCGCATCCTCGACCACCTCGACAAAGGCACGCTCAGCCTCGACGCGCTCCGCGTGCTCATCCTCGACGAGGCCGACGAGATGCTCTCGATGGGCTTCTACCCGGCGATGAGGCAGCTCAAGCGTTTCCTCCCCGACGACCGCATGAGCCACATGTTCTCGGCTACGATGCCGAACAGCGTGCAGCGCGTCGCCCGCGAGTTCCTGCGCGAGCCGAGCTTCATCGGCGTCTCCGGTGGCACCGTCCACGTCGACGCGATGACGCACCGCTACGTGCACGTGACGCAGATGGAGAAGGACCGCGTCCTCGCCCGGCTCATCGAGCTGGAGAACCCCGAGAGCGCGATCATCTTCGCCAACACCAAGCGCGACGTGGACTACCTCGCGCAGTTCCTCGCCAACTTCGGCTACGACGCCGCGCCGATCTCGTCGGACTTCTCGCAGAAGCAGCGCGAGAAGACGATGCAGCGCCTCCGCGACGGCGAACTTCGCTTCCTCATCGCCACGGACGTGGCCGCGCGCGGGATCGACATCTCGGACCTGAGCCACGTCTTCCAGTACGACGTCCCGCAGGACCGGGAGTACTACATCCACCGCGCCGGGCGCACCGCCCGCGCGGGCAACACCGGCGTCGCGGTCACGCTCACCACGAAGGAGGACATCAACCAACTCAAGATCGTCGAGCGGAAGTACGAGATCGACTTCGAGAAGATCGAGATCCCGACCGACGAGGACGTGGCCGCCAAGGTGGCTGAGCGAACGCTCGCGCAGCTGGAAGACGCCTACCGCGAGCTCTCGCGCCTGGAGCAGGAGCGCATCGGCCGCTTCATCCCGCTCGTGCAGAACCTCGTCAAGGAGGGCGAGCCGGAAGTCCTGGCGCTGCTCCTCGACGAGTTCTACCGCGCCTCGCTCCACGGCAAGCCCGCCACGCTCCTCACGCCCGACGGCGAAGACGCAGAGGACGCCTACACCCCTGAGGTTGCCGACGACCTCCTCGACGACGACCCGAAGGAAAAGCGCAAGAGCCGCCGCGACAACGACCGGGGCCGAGGACGCGGACGCCGCCGCGACTGATGGGCCTCGTCAGCTCCCCCTGTCCTGCGTCGCCTCCGCTCACGTACGTTCGCTCCGCTCCTCAGGCTGTCCCCCTCGTGCGTGAGGGGGACAGTTTCGCGACCCCTTAGGGGGGGAGCGAGACAGGGGGAGCCGACCTGCGACTCTGGACCTTAGACCCACGCCCCCTCCGCATGGAACCCGTCGGACGCCTCGCCTGGTTTGCGCCTGCTGCTGCACATGATGGGGCACCGCCGGAGGCGCTAGCGAGCGTCTACCCGACGGACGCCTACACCGACGCGGAACCGCTACGACAGGCACTCGCGGCGGGCACGCCCACGGTGGTTGTCGCCCCTGGCACGGGCGTCGGCAGTGCGCTCAAGGCAGCACTCAACGCCGCAAGCGGGCTAGCCCCTGTGGTGGCGCTGCTGGGTGACGAGAACGCAGAGGCCCGCGAACTGCGGGCGTTGCGGGCCGGGGCCGCCGAGGTGCTCGCCGCGAACGCCGACGCTGCTACCGTGGAGCGGACGCTCGCCCGGGCGTGGGCGCGCTTCGACTGCGACGAGGCTCCTGGACATAACGTTGTGTCCCTGCGCGAGAGTGAGGCGCGGCTGCGGGCGCTCATCGAGGCGCTCCCGGACGCCATCGTCCGGATCGATAGCACGGGGCTCATCCGCGACTTCCATGTCCCGGACCTGTTTCCCACGGCGCTGCTGCCGCCCGACGTGGTCGGGAAGTACGCCCAGGACGTGCTCCCGGACGACATGAAGCCGCCGTACGCGAAGGCGGCCATCGAGGCGTTCATGACGGGCTTGCCCGTAACGTTTCGGCATACGACCATCGTGGACAGCCTCCCGCGCCACCACGAAGTGTGCTGCGTCTCCATCGGCACCGACGAGGTGCTCGCGCTCGTCCGTGATCAGACCGTCCTGGTCGAAGCCGAGGAGGCGCTGCGGCGGCAGGAGCGCCTCATGCGCCACATCGTCTCGGCGATGCCCGTGATCGTGTTTGCGCTCGACGGCAACGCCCGCTTCGAGTTGATCGAAGGCAAGGGCCTCGAAGACATCGGGCGCACCCGGGAGGAGCTCGAAGGCGCGCTCGTGCCCGAGTTCTTTGGCGACAACGTGGAGATCATGGAGGCACTCAGCGCGGCCCTCGACGGCGCGTCGGGCAAGTCGCTCGTCTCCCTCAACGACCACGCCTTCGACCTCTGGTTCAACCCGGTCTTCGACGACGAGGGGCTGATGACCGGCGTCATCGGTATCGCGGCCAACGTGACGGACCTCGTTGCAGCGCAGGCGGCCGTGGAGGCGTCGCGGGGCGACTTGCGTGAGCTGGCTGCGCACCTCCAGCACATCCGCGAGGAGGAGCGCACGGTGATCTCGCGCGAGGTGCACGACAGCCTCGGCCAGATGCTCACCTCGATCCGCCTCGACGCCGCCTGGGTGGTCCGCCACCTCGCCACAGCCGACGACGCCACCGTACTGAAGCGCCTGGGCCGAGTGGACGTGCAGGTGGACGAGACGATCCAGCGCGTCCGGCAGATCGCGCAGGCGCTACGCCCCGGCATCCTCGACGACATCGGGCTGGCGAGCGCGCTCGACTGGCAGGCGCGCCAGTTCGCCCAGCGCACGGGCCTCGCCTGCTCGGTCACGGACGACCTCCGCCATGACGAGGCCGACCTCCCCGAGGAGGCCGCGACGGCGCTTTTCCGCATCGCGCAGGAGGCGCTCACCAACGTCGCGCGCCACGCGGAGGCCTCGGCGGTGACACTGCACCTCGAAGAGACGGACGAGGCCCTCGTTCTTCACATCCGTGACGATGGCAAGGGTCTGGACCCCGAGGCCATCGCGCATACCCGCTCGCTGGGTATGCTCGGCATGCGCGAGCGGGCAGGCATCCTCGGCGGCGCGGTCACCTTCGACGGCGTGCCTGGCCAGGGCACGCACGTCCGCGCGACGGTGCCGCTCCCTGGGTCGGCTTCGGCGGCGGGCTAGTTTCTCGTTGCGGATCCGCCTGGCTCGCCGCATCTTACCGCGCTGCTTCTCTCGCTCTCCCCTTCGTTCCCCATGACGCGCGTCCTCATCGCCGACGACCACGCCGTGGTCCGCCGCGGCCTCGCCGAGATCGTCAACGAAGCCCTCGACCTGAAGGTGACCGGCCAGGCCGCCGACGGCGAGGAACTCGTGGGACTGCTCCGGGGGGGGCAGGGCGACCTCGTGGTGATGGACCTCAAGATGCCCGGCCTCGACGGCCTCGATCTCGTGAAGCAGCTCCGCCACGAGTTTCCGGCGATGCCCATCCTCGTGATGTCGATGCACCCGGAGGACCAGTTCGCGGTGCGGGTGCTGCGAGCAGGTGCGACGGGCTACCTCACCAAGAACAGCGCCCCGACCGACCTCGTGCGCGCCGTCCGCAAGGTGGCGGAGGGGCGGCGCTACGTGAGCCCGCAGATGGCCGAGACGCTCCTCGACGCGATGGACTCGGACCCGGAGGAGGCCCCCCACGAGGCGCTCTCCGACCGCGAGTATCAGGTGCTGCGGCTGCTCGCCTCGGGCAAGCTCATCAACGAGATCAGCGAAGAGCTTGCGCTCAGCCCGAAGACGGTGAGCACCTATCGGCTGCGGCTGCTCCAGAAGATGAACATGAAGAGCAACGCCGAGATCACGCGCTACGCGCTCGAAAACGACCTGATTCAGTGAACCCAGGTTCAGTGAGCCTCGCTCCTCTTTCGGACAGGCCCGCGATGTCCAGGCGCTCCCCGACGCGCTCGACGTTCCCCGTGTGACCTCTTGCGCTGAACCGGCGGCTTGGTGCTCGGTTGAACCCCCCACCAATCTTGCTCGCTTCCATGCTCCGTATGACCCTCCGCCTGTTCGGCCTCGCTGCGTTCGCCGTTGCTCTCGCGCTGCCTGCGTTTGCCCAGGACAGCGTTGCCATCCGGCAGATGCTCCAAGACCGCGATGGCGAGATCAAGGCCATCCTCGGCACCGGCACGTCGTACACCGACGCGCAGCGCGAACGCCTCCGCACCGTCGTCAACGACGTGATCGACTTCCGCGCGATGAGTGCCTTCGCCCTCGGCGACACCTGGGAGACCCTCACAGACGAGCAAAAGACGCGCTTCGTCGAGGTCTTCTCCGGCGTCATCCGTGCCCAGTCGCTCGCCGACCTCGACCTTTACCGCGCCACCGTGGCCTACGGCGACATCGACGTGAGCGGCACGACCGCGACCGCCACGACGACGGCGTCGCTCCAGGACGTGCGCACCGAAGTCGTCTACGACCTCGCCAAACGCGAAGGAGCCTGGGTGATCACCGACTTCTCGATCGACGGCGTGAGCACGGCGGAGAACTACCGCCGCTCGTTCCAGCGCGTGCTTGCCCGCCGCGGCTACGACGCGCTGCTCAGCAGCCTGGAGCGCCGCCTCGCCCGCGGGTAGCCCTACCCGGAGCCTGGAGCATCGCTAGTCGTCGCGGGTCCAGTCCTCGTGGTCGAGGGCCATCTGTGCCTGCAGAGCCTCTAGCGTCTCGAAGAGGCTCGTGCCGGGCCAGACGCCCTGCTCGGCCCGCCCTTTCCACGTCAGGTGGACGATGGCAAACCCTTCGTCCAGGGCAAACGCCACATCGTCGCAGTCGGTGCGCTGGGCAAACGCGTGTGCGGCCGTGCACCGCCCGAAGAGCACATGGTCGGGGTGGACTTCCCGACCGAGTTCGCGCTCCAGGGCCCGGGCGTGCTCCCCGTCGACCGAGAGCCACGGCGGATCGAACCGTTCGACCCACGCTGCGGTCACTTCTCGATCACGACGGGCGTGCCGGGGCGAACGTTGTCCCAGAGCATGTCCATGTGCACGTTGCGGAGGGCGACGCAGCCGCGCGTCCAGGCGCGCTGATTGCCGGAACCGTGGCCGTGCAGTTCGATCAGCCCACCGAGCGCTGTGTTTTGCGGTGGCTCGCGGAACTCCTCCTCGGCGCGTACGATGGTGGCGTACTGCTGCGCCGAGATGAGCCCTTCGCGGAGGCCTCGTTGTGCATCCTCGGCGTTGGGATAGTTGAGTACGAACGCGCGGTAGTACTTCGAGCGGCCGTTGAGGCGCGTCACGAAGTAGGTGCCCTCGGGGATGCGGTAGTGCTCGTGCTCGCCGAGGCGAGAGCGGCGGACCTTGTCGTCGGTCGGGTTCATCGACACGTCGATCTCCATCGTGCGAACGAGCTCGTGGCCCTCGTAGACGAACAGCAGGCGCTGCTCCTTCGACACCTTGAGCCAGAGGTTGGAGAGGTCGTTCGTGCGGACCCAGCCTTCCACGAAGCCCTGCCGGACCAGTTGGAAGCCGCCGGAGCGCCGGAGGCCCTGCACCGCGTAGCGGTATTCGAGCGTGCCGATGCGTTGCCCGCCGGGTGCGTCGAAGACCCCTACACCCCGATCGACGGGGTAGTAGACGGGGAGGTTGATGTTGACCCCCTCGACGATGTCATTGGGGTGGGGCGTGCGCGGGGTGGCCGTCGCGCTCGTGGTGCCCTGGAGGAGCGGGACGGGGAAGGCGGATGCCACCTCAGCGGGACCGGAGGCGCGGTCCTGGGCATGAGACGCGGGCACGCTCAGCGGGAGCGCGCTCAGCAGGAGGGCGAGGCAGCCGACGACCAGCGGGGCGCTGGCAGCAGGAAGGCGTCGCATGGCGACCGAAACGCTAGAAGGGAAGCAGGTATGCGAAGGCCCGAAGACCAGGATCTAACCCGCGATAGGAGTGGAGCTTGACGCATTATACGACATGCACCAGCGGAAGGCTTCCAGCGCCCCATCAAGAACCGCACCATCAAGCAGCCGTGCGGCACTTGATCGCACCGATTGTGTCGCGTTTGCTGGCGCGAAGCCATGGCCAACGGTCTCCAGTGCCTCGATGTCGCCGCCGGTGTCGCCGATGAAGGCGAGGGCGTCGAGAGGTAGCTGTTCCTCGTCGGCCACCCACCGCATCGCCTGGGCCTTGGTGAGCGCGTGTGGGACCACGTCCACGGACACCTCGGTGTGAAACACATGGAAGCCGCCCCCCAGTTGGTCCGCTACGAATGCTTCCACCTCAGGCAGCGTCGCCTCGATAACGGCCTCGCTAGGCGCCACGAAGCCCGCCTGGGCCTGCTTCGCCCCGTCCACCGAGAGCCCCGCGAAGCGCGGGACGAGCGTGTGCTCGAGGAACCGCCGGGCCTCGGCGAGGGCAGCGCGGACGTCTTCGGTGAGCGCGGGGTGCCACCGTGTGGCGGCGCTCGCCAGGTCGAACCACCCGGCGCCGCTTTCAAAGAGCACCGGGCCGCGCGCGTCGATCGCCTGCGCCATCGCCTCGGCGTAGCTGTAGGAGCGGCCCGTGCAGAGGCCCAGGCGTGGCGCGTGCGGCTCCCTCGCCAGGGCGGCGAACTCGGCCAGCCGGGCGAGGTCCCAGGGCTGGTACGGCACCGAGAGGCAGCCGTCGATGTCGGAGAGGAAAAGCTGGATCACGCCTGCCGGGGGTCGAGGGTCGAGGGTCGAGGGTCGAAAAGGTGTGGACACCTCGGAGGCGGGTCAAGCCTCGTGGCATTTCTCCCCGGCTCTTCGTCTCTTCCTCAGCTGGTCGTCCTGCTGCTTCCTGGCGCCGTCGCTGATCACCGTAGGCGCATCGGGACACCGACGGGCCGGATTGTGGGCGGTCGTTCGCCGGTGAGCGTCACCTCGCCGTCGGCAAGTGCGACGGCTTGGGTTTCGCCCTCTTGCAGGATCTGCAGGTCCACGGCGAGGCCGTCGAGCAGGCCCGCATCGTCCTCGATGCTCCAGGTGAGCAGGCCCGTTGTGTTATCCCAGCCGGTGCGTAGCGTAGGGACCTGCGTCCCATAGACCCAATAGTCGAAAAAGGCGTCGAGGTCGCGCCCTGACTCCGCTTCGAGCAGTGTTTGGAAGGCGACGGTCGAGAGCGGGCGCTGGGCGAGACCGTACTCCGCGTAGGTGCGGCGGAGCGCGCGGGCGAACGCGTCGTCGCCGAGCGTGAGGCGCAGCAGGTGCGTCACGCAGCCGCCCTTGAGGTAGACCGTCGCGCCGACCAGGTCCATCGGGTCCGTGACGGTTCCGGGCACGAGCGGCTGGCGGGCATCATGGAGGTCGTTGGAGGCGCTGAACTCGGCCATGCGGACGCGCAGCTCGCGGGCCATGGCGGGGCCGTCGGCGGCTTCATAGAACATCGTCGTGAGGTAGCTCACGATGCCCTCGGAGAGCCAGAGGTCGGCGTAGTCGCGGATCGTGACACGGTTGCCGAACCACATGTGGGCGACCTCGTGGACGTTGACCTCCTCGACCACGTTCTGGCCGCGATAGCTCTGACCGTAGAGGTCATGCCGTAGAAACGAGGTCGCCGCGTTCTCCATGCCGGCAAACGGGATGGGCACCTGCGCGGTGGCGTAGGTGTCGAAGGCGTACGGCCCGAGCGTCGAGTCGAAGTAGGCGAGCACCTCGGGCGTGCGGACGAGCCAGCGCGCGTCGGTCGTGTCGGCCCCGAGCAGGTGGTGCTGGATCGGCACCGTCGTGCCGGAGGGCAGCGTGACCGCCTGCTCGGTCGTGGCGAAGTCGGCCACGGCGAAGGCGAAGGTGTAGACGGGCACGGCGGCATCGACAGCGTAGGTCCAGCGTTGCTCATGGGCGCTCACGCTCAACGGCGGCGCGGGTCGAGGGCGCCCGGAAGCAACGACATCGAGGGAGTCGGGCGCGGTGACTTCGAGGATTAGCGTCGCTGGGTCGGCAGGGTGGTGGACGGCGGGCAGCCACGATGCCCCACGCAGGAACTGCGAGTCGGTGAATACAACAGTCTGCCCGTGGGCATCCTCGTAGAACAGCCCAGCTTGCGGCCCTTCGAGGACGTACTCCACGTCGATGAAGGTGCTGCCCTTCGGAAATGGGACGTAGAGATGCCCTGCTTCGTAGGTCGTGTTCACCTCGTAATCGTCGACCTGGACAGAACGCACGGCGTGCTCGTCGTCGAAGCGAATGCGCAGCGTGTCCTGTCCCGACACCTCGCGTAGGACGATGCGCGACAGCCCGTGGAGGACTCGCTCGCCAGGATCGACGTTCAGGAAGACCTCGTAGCTCTCCACGTCTACGCCGTCCTGAGGGCGCACCGCCTGCGGGTCGCGGTCGCACGCGGCGAGCAGGAGGACGAGAGTGAGGAGGAGGGCTGCCCAGCTCCCCCTGCTTCTCTCCCCCTGAAGGGTCGAGAAGCTGTCCCCCTCATGGGTGAGGGGGACAGTTCTGAGGAGGGGGGCGCTCGTCCTCGCTAGAGGCGAGCGCGGAAGCGGTACAAGAACGGGGGGAGCCGTCACGCCGCTTCGCTGTCCAGGGATTCGCTGTCCAGGGATTCGCTGTCCAGGGATTCGCTGTCCAGGGATTCGCTGTCCAGGGATTCGCTGTCCAGGGATTC